>JBOGJI010000086.1:0-3536 GCA_050747865.1 Thermoanaerobaculia bacterium | reverse complement strand
CACAGGTGGCGCGTCGGGCTCGCGCGCGCACTGGTTCCTGCGCCGGGCCAGCAGCAGGCCGCACGCGACGGCGCCGAGCACCACGGTGGCGAGTCCTGAGCCGCCGAGCGTAGCGCGCGGGCCCAGCGCCGTGGTGAGCGGTCCGCCGAGCGCGGTGCCGAGCGGGGAGGCGGTGAGCAGCACCGCGCTGCGGGCTGCGAGCATGGCGGCCAGGTGCTGCGGTGGCGACTTCGCCTGCATCAGCGTCACCGAGAGCGCGACGAACGGTCCGTAGATCACGCCGCCGAGCGTAAAGGACGCAACGGTGACCGCCGTCGGCACGTCGAACCCGAACGGCACGAGCACGAGCCCCCAGGCGACCACGATGAAGACCATCACGGGCCACAGCGGCAACTGCCGCAGCGCGCCGACCGCGAGCCCGCCGATCACCGCGCCGATGCCGAACAGCATCCAGTACAGGCCGAGCAGCGTGCCCGGTGCGTGCAGGTCGTTGGTCACGTGGAGCGGGAGGGCGACCTCGACGGGTCCATACAGCAGGTTGAAGAACCAGGTGAGCGTCAACAGCCCGAGCAGCTCGGGATGGGACCGCAGCCGCGCCAAGCCGCCGCGGGCGGCCGCCTGGTCGACGACGTTGACCTGGCCCGACTCCGGCAGCCGCAGCCGTGCGAGCAGCACGGCGAGGAACACGTAGGTGAGCGCATCCAGGCCGAGCACGAACGCGGAGCTGACGTACGTCACGAGCACACCGGCCATGGCGGGCCCGGCGATCGTGGCCGCGAAGTTGAGCGAGCTGACGACAGTGTTCGCGGCGAGCCGCTGCTCGTCGGGCAACAGCTCGGCGACCAGGGTGTACCTGCCCGCGCTGCCCCACGCGTGCAGCAATGACGAGACGGCGAGCAGCACGACGTACAGCGGCAGCGTCAGCAGCCCGGCGAGCCAGGCGAGCGGTATGGCGCCGAGAAACACAGCGCGCACGATGTTGTCGGCGAGCAGGAGCCGCCGGGCCGGCACCCGGCGCAGGCGGCGTCCGAACGCCAGCGCGCCGACCACGCCCGGCAACGTGTACGCGGCCACCGCGCCGCCGACCCACAGCCCCGCGGACGCCTGCGGTGCGAGCTCGATGGCGAGCCACGCCACCGCGACGAAGCTCATCCCGTCCCCGAGGTACGAGGCCGCGAAGCCGAGGATCAGTCGCCGGAACACCCGGTTGGCGAGCACCGGCCGGTAGGCGGAGGGGACGCGGCGTCGGAGCATCAAGGCACCTCGTGGTGTGCACCTGAGATCGATCTCGCCTCAGCTGGCAGTCAGGCTCGCGATCGCCGGACGGCTCAGCGCAGCTCCTGGATGCGGATCGTGTTGCCCGCGGGATCACGGAAGGCGCAGTCGCGAACTCCGTACGGCTGCTCGGTTGGCTCCTGCATGACTTCGGTGTCGCTCGCCTGCAGCCGCTCGAAGGTGCCGTCGAGGTCCTTGGTGGCCAGGTTGATCATGGCGTAGGTGCCCTTGGCCATCATCTCGGCGATGGTGCGACGCTCGTCGTCGGTGAGGCCGGGGTCGGCGCCGGGCGGATACAGGACGATGGACGTGCCGGGCTGGTCGGGGGGGCCGACCGTGATCCAGTGCATCCCGCCGTATTCGACGTCGTTGCGGACCTCGAAGCCGAGCGTGTCGCGATAGAACGCCAGGGAGGCGTCTGGGTCGTCGTGCGGGAGGAGGCTCGAGTGAATGGTGATGTCCATGGCGGTCACGCTATGTGCGGCTCGGCGACCGCCGCTTCTCGATTCCTGATCGGTCTGGTGACCCGTTTCGCCACGCACGGCGGGATCCCAGCTGTTGCGCGCGCCGCCTGGCGCCGGTAGGCGCTGGGCGGCACACCGACCAGCTCGGTGAAGCGAGTGCTGAAGGTGCCCAGCGACGAGCAGCCGACCGCGAAGCAGATCTCGGTGACGCTGAGGTCGCCCCGATCCAGCAGCGCCATCGCGCGCTCGATCCGCCGCGTCATCAGATAGCTGTACGGCGACTCGCCGTAGGCGAGGCGGAACTGGCGGCTCAGGTGGCCGGCCGACATGTGCACGCCGCGGGCGAGCGCCTCGACGTCCAGCGGCTGCTCGTACTCCCGGTCGATCCGGTCGCGAACGCGGCGCAGCCAGGCGAGGTCGCGCAGGTGCTGCCCTTCGGCGGCTCTGCTGGTCACCTGCGCGATCGTGCCACATCACACCCGGAGTTGCCCAGCGCCGCTGGCGTCCCACCCCACTCCGCGTCCGCTCTGCCCCGGTTCTGCTCCGCTTTACGTTCTCGACCCGTTCAGGCCCTGAGGTATCCGCCACTCGTCCCACGTCAACACGTCTCGTTAGCAGTCCCAACGCGAGTGAACGCCTGCGAAGGTTGACGAGCTGATGGCCTCTCTCTTGACGGTCACCTGCAACGCGTGCAGCGCTGCTGAGTCCGAACAGATCGACGAGCCCGTGATGATGGGATTCAACCTCCGTTGCGACCGTTGCGGCGAAACGACCTTCGTCGCACTCGACGACCTCTTCGCCGGCGGTCCTCCCGGCATCGAACTAGCAAGCGACGAGGCGTGGCGGCTGCGGTACGAGAGGCTCCCCACCGTCGCCGGGACCTGTAGTTGCGGCGGGGACTTCCGCGAAGACGCTCCATTGCGCTGTCTCTCGTGCCGCTCGACCGACGTCACGTCGGTGATGACGGGGATCGCAGACTGATGGCCGGCGCGACGACGGGACATCCGAGACTGATCCACGGCGACACAACCACGACCCTCAATGCCGTTTCGGTGACCGTTGGTGACCCGGGGAACTCAGGGCTGTGCAATTTCAGTGATCGACTCTGTACAAGCTCACGCGATCCTCAACAACGGTTTGCTTCTCACGGCGGCTTCTTCTCAGGCGACCTGGACGGCGTCCTTGAGAGGCGTGGGGACGTCCTCGGGGAAGGACACAACCAGGTGTCGGCCGAGCGCGGTGGCGACCCGGGCGAGGGTGTCGAGCCGGTTCTTGGCACCCCCTCCCTCCTCGAGCCGGGAGATCACCGACTGGGTGGTGCCCATCCGCTCGGCGAGCGCCCGCTGGCTGAGGCCGGCCTGGGTGCGCAGGTCGTAGATGAGCTGACCAAGCGCGAGGTCCTGCTCGATGCCGGCCCGCGCCTCGGCGGACGGCTCGCCCCGGCGCCTCTTGATGTCAGCCCAACGCGAGTAGTTGGCCATCGTCTTCTCCTTCACGGATACCGCCGGGCGCAGTCCTCGGCGGCCCTTCTCGCTCGAGCCACTTCGGCTCGTTCGTTCTGCCGTTGCTTGCGGAACGTGGTGAGCAGCACGATCCGCGCATCGTTGGAGAAGCGGTAGGTGATCCGTCTCGCCGTAGGACCGAGGGTGAACCGAAGCTCGAACAGTCCCTCACCGAGACTCCTCGATAGCGGCATACGCGCCGCCGGTCCCAGGCCGGCGAGTCGGTCGATCACCACCAACGGCCCGGGCCCATTCCGGGTGGTCCAGGCTGAGCAACCACTCCACGACCTCGTCG
>JBOGJI010000085.1:0-1440 GCA_050747865.1 Thermoanaerobaculia bacterium | reverse complement strand
CCTTGTGCGAGAGGTTGCGCGCGACCGCCGATTTCACCATCGTGACCGAGCCGATCCTGTCGCTGTTGTCGTTCCGCTACGCCCCGGCAGGCGACGCCGACCTCGACGCCCTGAACCTGCGCCTCGTCGAGGCGATCAACGCCGACGGCCGCATCTACCTGACCCCGACCCGCGTCGACGGCCAGGTCGCCATCCGCTTCCACGTCGGCCAGTTCGACTGCGCCGAAGAGGACGTCGCCGCGGCCTACGACGCGATCGTCGACGCCGCCGCACGGATCGAGTCGGCGTAGGGAGGCTCGAGCACGCCGCGGTCGGTGATGATCGCGGTGATGAGCTCGGCGGGGGTGACGTCGAACGCGAAGTTGACGCCGCGTACACCGTGGCGCTTCCACCCCCTCCGCCCACCCCTTCGATCTCGATGCTGCCGACCGCGGGCAGCCGCAGGCTCCGAGCCATGCTCGGAGGAATCAACGTGCAGTCGGCGCCGCTGTCGACGAGCCCCGGCGCGAGCACGGCGTTGCCGTCGCCGGGGTGGCCGATATGCAGCGGCAGGATCGGCGCCGGTGGATCGAACGATTCGTCGTAGGCGAAATGCTGCGTCACGGGGAACGTCGCCGGGGCGAACGCACCCGGGCCCGCTCCGGTTCGGCGGTCACGCGCGGCATGAAGATCGGCCGCACACCCAGGCGGTCGAAGACCCTCGTCGCCAGAGCCTCGAAGTCCCGATCGTGGTCGGCCACCTCGCTGTCGACGATCGCCACCTACTCGTCCTGATAGCGCTCGAGAAGGCGCCCCCGGTTCGCCTCGTACCAGGCCACGTCCTCATGCAGCGCTTCGTCCGCCGGCTCCGTGTCCTGCTGTTCCTGTCGCAGTTCAGCCCCCTGCGCGTTGTGCGGGAGGGCCTGCGTGGCGCTTCCGAGCTGGTTGACGCTCTGGTCAAGGCCCCGATGCTGGTGACCGAGGGCTTACGGGTGCTGGAGAGCACCACCCGCCGGCCGCCGCAGAACCCCTTGACCGGCATCCGCGGCACCATCTTCGCCGGCTTTCTGATGGTCGCCGGCGCCGTCGTCCTCGGCTTCGGCGGCCCCTGGCCCCTGGGGGCCGCCCTCTTCGCCCTCGCCCTCATCCTCGCCTTCCGTCGCCACTGAGCCGCCAGGCACCTCCCCCCGTCGCGGTCGCCCCGGTAGATCCGCAAGTCCGGGCCGCAGGTTCCCGTCCTCCTGAACAGGAGGACCGTCGCCCTGCCGCAAGACTGCGCCGCGCTCCACCGGCCGCGCAAGCCGCGAGACTCACCGCTCTATCAGCTCGTCGAGAGCTGCTACGACGAGGTCAAGGGCCAATGGGAGGAGCGCTTCGAGCGCCGCTACGGCTTCTGGCGCGGCGCTGTCGAGGACGCTGTCTTCGCCTTCCTCGACTTCCGGCTCTACGAGCACGGTTTCG
>JBOGJI010000084.1:0-17574 GCA_050747865.1 Thermoanaerobaculia bacterium | reverse complement strand
GAACGAGGGCCGCGGCTCGGGCGGGCGTCCCCGGCGGCGGGGCGGCGGCGAGGCGGCCATGGTCTCCCTGGGAGACCGTCCGCGGCGGGCGGTCGAGCGCTTCCCAGCGGCCGAGGGCCCGGTGGCCGAGGCCGCGGGCGCGGCCCTGGAGAAGCTGCTTGCGGTGGCGGAGCTGGAGATGGAGTTCGCCGTGCTGCAGGGCGAGGAGCGGCTGGAGATCGAGCTGTGGGGCGCCGACGAGGCGCGGGTCACCGCCCGCTTCGGTCGCCTGCTGCACGCCCTGGAGCACCTGCTGCCCCGCCTGGTGCGAGGCGAGACCGGAGAGGGCGTGCCCTGCCGGGTCGACTGCGGCAACTTCCGTGAGATCCGGGAGGAGCAGCTGCGCGACCTGGCCCAGCGCACCGCCGGCGAGGTGAGCCGCAGGGGCCGCCCCCGGACGCTGGCGCCCATGCGGCCCGACGAGCGCCGCATCGTCCACCTGACGCTGGCCGACGACCCCACGGTAGTCACCGAGAGTCAGGGGCAGGGGCTGCTCAAGCGGGTCCAGGTGCGACCGGCTCACAACCCGTAGTCGGCCTTCATCTGCCGGTAGCGGCTCCACGCCCTGCCGTCCAGCTCCGGCCGCATGCGCCGGTCGAGCAGCGGCACCAGGACCTGCCGCAGGAATACCCCGCGCGCCATCCACTGGAAGTAGCTGCGGCCGCCGTGGTGGTAGGGGCCGTACAGGCGGCCCCCCGGCAGACGGCCCTCCAGCCACCGGAACAGGGCCTCGTGGTCGGTGTGCATGCGGAGAGTGATCTGCGGCTGGCGCCCGTCGCCGCCGAAGTGCCCCTCCCCCACGAGCACGCCGACCAGATACCCCTCTTCGAAGGACGTCAGAACAGATTGCTCGACCATTGGATCCTCCCCGGCCGAGATTTGTTTCACCGTCAAGTTTCGCGTGGAACGTGGCCGCAGTCAAGACCCCGCTGGTTGCGGCGCGGCCCGTCGCCCGGTAGCCGTCGGCCAGCGGTCACCGGCCACCAGATCGCCACTCCGCGTGATGGCGTGACGGGCCGGAATCGGTGACAATCCGAGCATGGGGATCTCCCTCCTTCGGCTCACACCCCAGGAGTTCCACGATCGCCTGGCGGCGTCCACGGCCGGCGTCCTGGATTCGCGTCTGGCGGCCTCCCTCTATGCCCACTATCTGGAGCTCGCGCGCTGGAATCCCAGGCTCTCCCTGATCGGGCCGGGCACCGCCGTGGAGCTGGTCGAGCGCCACTACGGCGAGTCGCTGGCTGCGCTGCCGTTGCTGCCGCCGGAGCCTGGCCGCCTGCTCGACCTCGGCTCCGGCGCGGGGTTTCCCGGCTGGGTGCTGGCGGCGGCGCGGCCGGACTGGCGGGTCACCCTGGTCGAGCCGCACGGACGCAAGGCGACGTTCCTGCGCACGGCGGCCCGCCGCGCCGGTGTGGCCGTGCAGGTGGTCGATGCTAGAGTCGGCGCCGCCCTTCCGGAGGGCCTCCCGACCGACCTGGATCGCATCACCGTGCGCGCCCTGAAGCTCAAACCGCGGGAGCTCGAGCCCCTGGCGGAGAGGCTCCGCGCCGGCGGAGAGGTCCTGTTCTGGGCCGGCCGCGACGATCCCCCGGTGCCCGAAGGGTGGCGCCGGGTCCGGGAGCAACCCCTGCCGGGCCGAACACGACGGGTGCTCGCGTACCGGCCGCGGGCCTGAACGAGGAGCGGAGGTGACACGATGATCCTCGCCGTGGCGAACCAGAAGGGAGGGGTGGGCAAGACCACCACCGCGATCAATCTCGGGGCCACCCTGGGCTCGCTGGACCACCGCGTGCTGCTCGTCGACTGCGATCCCCAGGGCAACGCGACGCACAGCCTGGGAGCCCAGGCGGGCAACCCCCACCTCTACCACGCGCTGTCCGGAGCCGCGCCGGTCGACGCCGCCATCCGCGACAGCGGCTTCCCCGGTCTCGATCTGCTCCCCACCGATCGCGACCTGGTGGGTCTGGAGGTGGAGCTGGTAGGAGTCGAGGGCTGGCAGCGCGATCTCGCCACCGTGATCGAGCCGCTGCGCGAGCGGTACGGCACGATCCTGCTCGACTGCCCGCCCTCCCTCGGTCATCTGACGGTGGTGGCTCTGGTGGCGGCGGACGCCGTGCTGGTGCCGCTGCAGTGCGAATACCTGGCCCTCGAGGGAATCTCGGAGCTCATCGCCACCATCCGCCGCCTGCAGGCAGGCTTGAATCCCCGTCTGCGCCTGCTCGGCATCCTCCTCACCATGTACGACGAACGCACCAACCTCTCCCGCGAGGTCGCCCAGGAGGTGCGCCGGCACTTCGGGGCCCAGGTGTTCGACACCGTGATTCCACGCAACATCAGGCTGGCCGAGGCGCCGAGCCACGGCATGCCGATCGGCCAGTACGACATCGCCAGCCGCGGAGCCGAGGCCTATCTGGACCTGGCCCGCGAGTATTTGAGAGTCTTTCGCAGACTCTAAGGAGGACCGCATGAGCGCCCGCAAGCGAGGTCTGGGACGGGGCCTGGACGCCCTGATCGAGGACGTGCCGCAGCCGAGCCCGCAGCCGACGCCACTCGTCGTCCCGGTGGATCAGTTGAAGCCCAACCGCCGGCAGCCGCGCAGCACCTTCGACGAGGAGGGTCTGCAGGAGCTCGCCGACTCGATCCGCGCCCAGGGCGTGATCCAGCCCCTGATCGTCTCCCAAGCGGGCGACGGCTCCTACCAGATCGTAGCCGGCGAGCGCCGCTGGCGGGCGGCCCGCCGCGCCGGGCTGGCCGAAGTCCCCGTGGTCGTCCGCGAGGCGGTCGGGGACCGGGAGCTGCTGGAGGTCGCCCTGGTGGAGAACCTCCAGCGCACCGATCTCGACGCGCTGGAGGAGGCGCAGGCCTTCCGCAGTCTCGCCGAGGAGCACGGCCTGTCGCACGAGGAGATCGGGCGGCGCGTCGGACGCAGCCGACCCGCGATCTCCAACTCCCTGCGCCTGCTCCAGCTCCCGGAGGAGATCCAGACCCTATTGCGCGAGGGACGGCTCACCGCCGGCCAGGCCCGCCCGCTGCTCGCGCTCGAGGGGGAAGCGCAGCTCCGGCTGGCCCGCCTGGCGGTCGCCGAGGGGCTGTCGGCCCGCGCCATCGAGCAGCGCGTGCAGCGGGCGACCCGAGGCCCTCGCGCGCGGCGCGCCGCCGAGCCGGACGTGCACGCCCAGGCGGCCGCGGAGCGGCTCACGCGGGAGCTGCAGACCCGGGTGGAGATCCGGCGACGCGGCACCGGTGGAGAGATCCGCATCCGCTTCCACAACGAGGAGGAGCTGATGCGGCTTTACGATAAAATCGCGAGGCGATAAAAAGATATAACACCCCTGCGTCGCCGCTCGACATCGGTTGGGTGGATCGTCGACGTCCACTGGAACTCCATTCTGTAGTCGTAGTGGAGTCACAGATTCTGGAGCGCGAGAAATTCAGCGATCGAGTGGCCAGGCTGGCCGTGGGGCCGCTCAGGGCGGCGGGGCCAGCGTGCGGTACGAAGGCACGAAGGTCAGCGGATGCGCCGCCAGGAACGAGCCCGAGTAGGCCTCGGTGAGCACCCGGCCGTCGAGGTCGCGAGCCAGGGGCAGCCCTAGGCCGTAGAGCAGAGTGGGCAGCACGTCGACCAGCCGCGCGTCCTGCACCGACGCTCCTGCCAGCACTCCGTCCCCCATCAGCATCAAGACGCCGTCCGGAGCGTCGCGCGTCTCCCCGGCGAGCCGGTGCTGGCCGCCGCCGGGCAGGAGGCGGCGCCACGACGGCGGCTCCACGAAGCCGTGGACCGAGACCACGGCCAGCAGACGCCGCGATCCCAGCCGCTCCCACAGCCGGGCGAGGAAGGCGTCCAGGTGCCGGTAATAGGCCACCACCTGTCGGGCGGCCTGCTGGCTGGCGTCCGAGCTCTCGCCGGTGAACTGCACCGCGGCGTAGCCGCCGAAGGATCGGCGCTCGACCTCGGCCAACCCCGGCAGGACCAGCAGGGCGGTGTCGAGCTCGGCATGCTGATCGAGCAGGAACGTGAGCAGGGTCTCGCGCCAGACATCCCCGGCGAGAGACGCGACCGCCGGCGAGTCCGCGTCGGCGCCGAGCTCCTCGACCAGCGCGGGGTCGACATCGTCGGCGGCGAGCTGGAAGAGAAGGCCTCGCTGCGCCGCCTCGGGCGTCGTCGCCGTGCCCTCGGTGAAGCGGCCACGGAAGAAGTCGTCGCCGAACCCGAACACCAGCCCCGGAGGCAGCGGCGAGCTCACCGGCCAGCCCACGACCGCGGTGTCGACCCCGAGCCGTGGCAGGATCTCCCAGGCGGCGAGCGACCGCCGGTGCGCGGCGGTCAGCTCGACGGGCACGGCGCCGAACGTGCCCCAGGCCGCGAAGCCGATGCGCGCCGGCAACAGGCGCAGCAGCGGGTCGGAGGCGGGCGAGCCGCCGGGGAAGAAGCGCGCCGGCGTGGCCTCGTGGCGCAGGATCCCGTGGTGATAGGGATGCTGTCCGGTCGCCACGGTGGTCCACAGCGGCCCGGAGCGCACCGGCGACAGCGACTGCAACCGCGCGAAGGCGCCCTGCTCGAGCAGGGTGTGGAAGAACGGCAGCTCCCCCTGCTCGGCCAGCGGCAGGATGGCCTCGGACGTGGCGCCGTCCAGCCCGACCACGGCCAGCCGCGGCCGGCTGCCGGACACCACCGCCGACGCCCGCGGCTCGACCTCCACGGGCACCTGGAACGCCTCGCGCCGCTCGACCATCACGTAGACGGAGGCGAGCACCACCAGCGCGAGACCCAGGCGGCTGCGCCAGCCGTAGCGCCGCCCGTGCAGCGAATGCAGCAGAGCCGTGTAGAAGCAGATCAGCGCCGCCAGCGACAGCCACAGCGCCGCCTTGAGCAGTCGCGCGTTGATGCCCGGCGGCAGGTAGAAGGCGAAGTGCGCGGCGTGGTAGCCGTCGAGCGCCGCCGCCGCGGCCAGCACCCCGGCGAGGATCCAGGGCAGCTGCCGGCCGGCTCGCCGCGCGCGGGCGAGCCACCAGGGCCCGAGCACCAGGCCGCTGGCGGCCGCCCCGAGACCCCCGTAGAGGGACACGGCGCGCAACACCGGCGAGACTTCGAACTCGAGATCCGGATTGAGGAAAAACAGCAACCCCGCCACGTGCGTGCCGGCAAGCAGGCCGGGCAGCAGCGCCGCTCCCAGGGCGCGCAGCCGGAGCGCGAGCTCGGGAGTGGGGAATAATGCGGCCACCGGCGTAGCATAGCCGTGGCCCCGGAAGCGCATGCCGTCCTCGCCTTCAACGCTGTATCGCGCCCTGCGGCCGCTGCTCTTCCGACTCGACGCGGAGCGCGCCCACCGGCTGGCGCTGGCGGCCGTGCGGGGGCTTTCGGCGGCACCCCCGCTGCTGCGGTTCACGGGCTCGGCCGGTGCCCCGGACGCCCGGCTCGCCCAGCAGCTCCTCGGACGCGGCGTGCCGAGCCCGCTCGGCCTGGCCGCCGGCCTCGACAAGGACGCGGTCGGCATCCCCTTCTGGTTCGCCTGCGGATTCGGGTTCGTGGAGGTGGGCACGGTCACGCGGCGGCCGCAGGCGGGAAACCCCCGGCCCCGGCTCTTCCGCCATCCGGGGCTCGAGAGCCTGCAAAACGCTCTCGGCTTCAACAACGCGGGGCTCGAGGCCCTGCGCCGGCGTTTGCGCGACCACCCCTTCGAGCGGCCCGTCCTGGTCAACCTGGGCAAGGGCCGGGACACACCCCTAGAGCGCGCGGCCGACGACTACCTCGCCCTCGTGGAAGGGCTCGAGGACCGCTGTGACGCCTTCGTCGTCAACCTCTCCTCGCCGAACACCCCGGGCCTGCGGGAGCTCGAACGGTCGGGCGCCGTCGGCCGCCTGACGGGCCAGCTGGTCCGTGCCACCCGCCGCCCGCTGCTGGTCAAGCTCTCCCCCGACCAGCCGACCGCCGACGCAGTGGCGGCGGCCCGGGAGGTGCTGGCCGCCGGCGCCTCGGGCATCGTCCTGACCAACACCACGACCGACTACTCGCTGATCCCGGGGGCGCGGAGCGTCGGGGGGCTGAGCGGCCGGGTGCTCGCTGAGCGCAGCTACGCCCTGCTGCGCGCGGTCGCCGCCGAGGTTCCGCCCAGCACCCTGCTGGTGAGCGTCGGCGGCGTCGATTCGGCCGCCGAGGTCTGGCGGCGGCTCGCCGCCGGCGCCCGCCTGGTGGAGCTGTACACGGCCCTGGTTTATCATGGCCCGAGCCTGATCCGCCGCCTCGAGGAGGATCTGCTGCGCCGCATGGAGCGAGAGGGGGTCGAACACTTGGACCAGCTCGTAGGCAGGGACCTCGGCCGATGAGCCGCCCGCTCGATCGCGTGGCGGTCGCCCTGGACACGCCCGACGCCGCCCGGCTCGAGGCCTGGAGCGCCACCTTCGGCCCCCACGTCGGGGCGCTCAAGGTCGGCCTCACGGCGTTCACCAGCCTCGGCCCGGCGGCGGTGGAGATCGCGCGCGCCCACTCCGACCGCGTCTTCCTCGACCTGAAGCTCCACGACATCCCCAACACCGTGGCCGGTGCCGTGCGCGCCGCCCGCGAGCTCGGCGTGCGCTACCTCACGGTCCACACGGCCGGCGGCCGGGCGGTGCTCGAGGCGGCGCGGCGGGAGGCCGGCGACGCGCTGCGGCTTCTCGGCGTCACCCTGCTGACGCACCTGGATGCGGGTGATCTGTCCGAGCTGGACCTCGGCGACGGCCGGCGGCGGGTGGCGCGGTGGGCCGAGCTGGCTCGCGACTGCGGCTTCGCCGGCGTCGTCTGCTCCCCGCGTGAGGTCGCCGAGCTCAGGGCACGATTTCCGCCGCCGTTCGAGCTGGTCACGCCGGGGATCCGCTGGCGCGACGGGACCGACGACCAGCGCCGCGTCGCCGCCCCCGAGGCGGCCCTGGCCGCCGGCGCCGACCTGCTGGTCATCGGCCGCCCCCTGACCGCAGCCCCCGACTCCGAGGCGGCTCTTGCCGCCCTCGCCGATCGCCTCTCTCCCGTCCCGGTACCCTGATCAGCGGACCAGGCGGAACGTGCGCTCCCAACGGGTGCGCGCCACGAGATGCCCGGCCACGTACCAGGCGTGGCGCAGGCGGGCCCCGATCCCGCCGCCCGCCGGCTCCGGAGCGTCGAAGGACCAGTAGACGAAGAGAGCGCGCCCCTTGACCAGGCGACCGGGAATTGGGCCCCAGAAGCGCGAGTCGTTGGAGTTGTCGCGGTTGTCGCCGAGGCAGAAGTAGTGGTCGGCGGGCACGGTGACGGGTCCGTAGTTGTCCCGCCGCGAGAACCGCTCCGCAAGCAGCAGCGAACGCGGATAGGTGCGGGAATCGATGAGCTGGACATAGGGCTCCGCGACCGCCTCGCCGTTGACGTAGAGCCCCTTGGCAGCGATCTCCACCACGTCGCCCGGCAGCCCGACACAGCGCTTCACGAAGTCCTGGCGGGGATCACGCGGGAACTTGAAGACGATCACGTCCCCGCGCTCGATCTGGCGCACCGGCAACACGCCATACCCCCGCCCGCCCCAGGGTTGCAGGACGAACTTGTTGACCAGGATGTGATCCCCGACCAGCAGATTCCCCTGCATCGACTCCGAAGGGATCTGGAAGGGCTGCACCAGGTAGGTGCGCACGAACAGCGCCAGCATCACCGCGACCAGCAGCGGTTCGAGATAGACGCGCGGCAGTGCGTGCGAAGGCGGGTCGGGGTCGGAAGCCTGGCTCACCGGATCAGCCGGAACGTCCGCTCCCAGCGGGTGCGGGTGGGAAAGGTCGCCAAGGTGCGCGCGATGCGCGTCAGGGCCGCGGCCGCCCCGCGCCAGCGGCCGTCCGAGGTCGGCCCGGAATAGGACCAGTAGATCATCACCGCGCGCCCGGCCAGCAGCTGCTCGGGCACGAAGCCCCAGTAGCGGGAGTCGTAGGAGTTGTCGCGATTGTCGCCGAGGCAGAAGTAGTGTCCCTCCGGCACCGTCACCGGGCCGAAGTTGTCGCGCTTGCGGTAGGTCTCCTGGATCCCCGGATGGTCCGGATAGATCTGCGCGTCGCGGTGGATGGTGTAGGTCTCGGAGACCGCCTCGCCGTTGACGTAGAGGGTCTTGCCGCGCAATTCCACGTGGTCGCCCGGCACCGCCACCGCCCGCTTGATCAGGTCCATGGTCGGCTCCACCGGCGAGCGGAACACCACGATGTCGCCCCGCCGCACGGGTCGCTGCGGTACGCCGGCCGCGGCGTCGTCACCGTTGCCGGCGCCGAAGATGAAACGGTTGACGAACAGGTGATCGCCGACCAGCAGCGTGTCCTCCATCGACGAGCTGGGGATGTAGAAGGTCTTCACCACGAAGGTGTTGGTGAAGCCAAGGAACACACCGGCCACCAGCAGGGCCTCGAGGTATTCGCGGAGGGTGGATTTGCGCCTCGCCACGTTCCCGATGCTACCGGATCGGAGCGTCTCCGCGGGGCGTCAAGGGATCTGGTCGCCGTCCAGACGGCTTGACGGCCCGCGCGCGCTCCGCTGCAGCGGGGCCGCGGTGTCGCGCGGCCTCCGCTCGGTCCACATCCTTTGACCCGGCGATCGCGTCGGCGGGAGCCGCGTGCGCCGGCAAACTATTTATTTCCAACTAATTGACAGGGATACCCCAGGCGGCACGCGTCTTGGTCTCCACCGGGCCCGACATGAGAACCGCGGAGAAAGGAGGTGGGGTCCGAGGAGAAGCGGAGACGACGCAAGCAGACGGAAAGACCGAGAAGACAGACAGCAAGTCACAAGTCGAACAGATCAAGCAAAGGAGAGAAGATGAAGAGAAGGATCGGCACACTCACCGCCCTGGCCGTCGCCGTGGTCACCCTGGCGCTGGCCGCGCCCGGCTTGGCGGCGACCGGCAAGGTCAACATCAACACCGCCGGCCCCGAGCAGCTCGAGCTGCTGCCGCGCGTCGGCCCGGCGCTGTCGTCGCGCATCGTCGAATACCGCGAGAAGAACGGCGGCTTCCGGGCTCCCGAGGACCTGATGCTGGTGCGCGGCATCGGCGAGGCCTCGTTCGAGCGGCTGAAGCCCTACGTGGCGGTCTCCGGCGAGACCACCTTGGCCGAGAAGGTCGCCAGCCCGCGCAAGGCGTCCGCCAAGACGACCGACTGAAGCGTCCCCGGACCGGTGGCCGGGACTCCACCCGAGTCCCGGCCGCCGGATGCCGGACCACCGCCTTCTGGCCGTCGGTGCCCGGCGCGCCGGCCGCCCGCGCGAAGGGGGTCTTGACCGCCGGCAAGGGGTTTCAGCTCCTCGAGCTCGTCACGGTGCTCGCGGTTCTCGGCCTCGTGGTGACCCTCGGCGTGCCTCCGCTGCTGCAGACCACCAGCCGGCAACGCCTGCACCTGGCCGCCGGCCAGATCACGACGGTGCTGCAGCAGGCGCGGCAGACCGCCATCCGCTTCACCTCGAACGTCGGCCTGGCCTTGGAGCTGCGTCCAGACGGCGACCTCGACCTCCGTCTCTACCGCGACGGCGACGGCGACGGCGTGCACCGCGACGACATCGAGCAGGGTGTGGACGTCGAGCTCCCCTTCGCCCCGGCGCTGAGCCGCCCGGGTCGCGCCGTGCGGCCGGGCTTCCCCGAAGGTCCGCCGCCGCGCGACCCCGGCGATCCGACCCGCCGCCTCGACCGCCTCGACGATCCCATCCGCTTCGGCCGCTCGGACCTCGCGGTCTTCACCTCCCTCGGCACCGCAACCCCCGGAACGATCTACCTGACCGACGGCCGCCACCTGCTGGCCGTGCGCGTCCTCGGCACCACCGCCCGCATCCGCGTCCTCGAATACGACCCCGAAACCGAAACCTGGAACTGACCTCGCTCAGGGGTCGTCAGGAGATTGGTTGACGGCCTCGGGGTCGGGGTGTAGTTTGCTCGCCGTCATGACCCGCGCTCGCGTCGTGCTCACCACCGTGGGGACCGAGGAGGAGGCCAACCGGATCGCCCACGAGCTGGTCGCCCGGCGCCACGCCGCCTGCGTCAACGTGCTGCCGGGAGTCGAGTCGGTCTATCGCTGGAAGGGCAAGCTCTGCCGCGACAGCGAGTACGTGCTGGTGATCAAGACCCTGGAGAGCGAGCTGCCGGGGCTCGAGGAGACGATCCGGGAGCTCCACTCCTACGAGCTGCCGGAGATCATCGCCCTGCCGGTGGAACACGTCGAAGAGGCCTTCCTGTCCTGGCTCGGCGACTGCCTCGACAAAGAGGCCGAGTTCTCGGACGAGACCGAAGACGGGCTGGCTCTGAACCCGGACGACAACAACTTCTGAAGCCGTCCGCTCCGGCACCTCCGTCGTGCCCGCCGACTCCCGCAGAGGAGCTCGAGCGGAGACTCGAGGCGCTAGCCGCGCGCGCCGCCGCCTGGCGCGACCTCAGGCCCGAGCGAAGACTGCGCTACCTCGAGGCCCTGTGCCGCGGCCTAGCCGCGTGCGCGCCCGACTGGGTCGACAGCGCCTGCCGGGCGCGCGGCGTCGATCCCGGGAGCGCCGTGGCGGCGGAGGAGTGGATCGCCGGCCCCGGCATCGCCGCCCGCAACCTGCGGCTCCTCGAGCGCACCTGGCGCGAGATCGCCGATCATGGCGCGCCCCGCATCCCCCGCGCGTCGCTGCGCCGGCGCCGCGGCGGCCAGCTCGTGGTCCAGGTCCTGCCCGACGATGCCTGGGACCGTCTGGCCTGGGCCGGCAGCCGCGCCGAGGTGTGGATGGAGCCGGAGGAGGGACGCCCCGAGCCCCCCGCCACTCTGCTGGGCGCTGGCCGCGAGCCGCCCCCTCCGGGCGTGGCCCTTGTCCTCGGCGCCGGCAACGTCAACTCCATTCCGCTGCTCGACGCGGTCTGGAAGCTGTTCGCCGAGCTCCGGGTCGTGCTCTTGAAGCTCAATCCGGTCAACGATTACCTGGAGCCGCACTTTGCCCGCCTCTTCCGTCCGCTGCTCGACGACGGCTTCCTACGACTGGCGCGCGGCGGCGGCGAGACCGGGGCGTTCCTGACCGCACACCCGTTGGTCGACAGCGTTCACATCACCGGCAGCGTCGAAACCCACGACCGCATCGTCTGGGGGACGGGGGACGAGGCCGCACGCCGCCGCGCCGAGGGCCGGCCGCAGCTTACAAAGCCCATCACCAGCGAGCTCGGCAACGTCAGCCCGGTGATCGTGGTGCCCGGGGAGTGGAGCGACTCCGAGATCACGTTCGCCGCCGAGAACCTGGCCACCCAGATGGTCCAGAACGGCGGCTTCAACTGCAACGCCGCCAAGGTCCTCGTCACCTCGGAGCGCTGGCCCCAGCGGCGGGCGTTGCTCGACGAGCTTGCCCGCGTGCTCGCCGCCCTGCCGCCGCGCCCCGCCTACTACCCCGGCGCCGAGGAGCGCTGGGAGCGGTTCACCGAGGGCCGGCAGGGCTTGAAGACGCTGGGCGAGCGCCGGCCGGGCGTCGTGCCCCCGGCGCTCATCGAGGGCGTCGACCACCGCGTCGCGCAGGATCCACTCTTCCGCCAGGAGTCGTTCTGCGCCGTGACCGCCGAGGTGCTGCTGCCCGAGGGCGACCCGGCGGGCTTTCTCTTCGAAGCAGCGCGCTTCGCGAACGACACCCTGTTCGGCACCCTGAACGCCGGCATCTTCGTCGACCCGCGCACCCGCCGGCGTCTCGGCCACAATCTGGAAGAAGCGGTGGCCGACCTCAACTACGGCTCGGTGGCGGTCAACCACTGGGCGGCGGTCTCCTTCGGCCTCGGAGCCACCCCCTGGGGAGCCTTCCCCGGCCACACCCTAGCCGACGCCGGCTCCGGGATCGGCTGGGTCCACAACACGCGCCTCCTGGCGCGCCCCCAGAAGAGCGTCGTCTACGGCCCCTTCGTCCCCCGCCCCAAGCCCCCGTGGCTCGTCACCCACGCGAACGCCCTCACCGCGAGCCGCCGCTACTTCGCCTTCGAGGCCGCCCCGAGCCCGCTACGCCTCGCCGCTCTCGCCCTCGCCGCCGCCCGCGGCTGACCGAAGTCGGTCATCACGCACGTGACGGAGCCATGGGGCCGCCTACCAGCGACTGGGCGACATCCTGTTCACCGAAGGTCCCGTAGGGATCAACTTCGGAGACAACACCGACGAGTACGAGAGGAAGTCAGTGGCTGGAGAGATTGATCGCGCGGATGAAGACGACTCGATGAGGGTCGCCCTGCCCGCCGCCTGTGTAGGCATCGTGGTACTGGTAGTCGAGGCGACCTGCGCCGCTGATCTCATAGTGGATCGCGCGGGAGAAACCGGGGCCCATCGGCTCTCCGGCCTTACCGCGCAGGACGCCCGTACGGTTGACGGCTGTGGGCTGTCCCGGCGCCGCGCAGCACCTCTCGGCGTAGCGGGTCGGCGAGCTCGTCGGCGGTGGCGCGCCAGTCCTGGACGATCCGATCGAGCTCGGCCAGGTCGTCGTCGTGGTAGGCCACGCTCACGGCTGCGCGGACCTCGTCGACGAAGGTCGCGAGATCCTCGTCATTGAGGTGCCGCAGCCACGTCAGGTCGCCGAAGTCGCTGGCCCTGCGGTCGGCGGCATGACCCCGACGAGGGGGGCCGGCAACACCTTGACGATCTGCATGGAAGCCACCTGCCGCGACCGCGACTCAGGACGCGGCTGCCCTATGATGTCTTGCATACGGCTGAGAAGCCCCTGGCGCGCGACCCACGGGAGATATCTTCACAGGCTCTCAGCTCGCCGCGGAACGCGAGATCCCTGAGGAGGCACTCGTCGCGTCGGCCGGCGGGGGCTGAGAGGGCGTGGCGGCTGCTATACCGCGCGTCAAGACCACCAAGACTCATTTCTTGACCTTCCCGTGGTAGGCTCGATACGATCTCCATGGGGCTTCAGTTTGAATGGGACGCCGCGAAGGCGAAGGAGAACCTCAGCAAGCACGGAGTGACGACCCGGACCACTCGAACCAGGAGCAAAGAGAGCTGATCATCGGCCATTCGACGACACGGCGCCTGTTGATCATCAGCTTCACGGAACGCGCCGACCGCATCCGGATCATCAGCGCGCGAGCTGCCACCAATCGAGAGCGTCGCGACCATGAGCAAAACACCAAGGAACAAAGGCAACGCTGACGCGGAAGAGATGCGGTCAGAGTACCGCTTAGACTACACGCGCGCCAAGCCGAATCGATTCGCCGAACGGCTCCAGGGGGATGTCGTGGCCGTCGTGCTGGAACCCGATGTCGCCTCGGTCTTCGGTTCATCCGCTCAGGTGAACGCCCTCCTTCGCTCCGTGATCTCAGCCCTTCCGACACCACCAAACCGGTAGCGGCCGGGCCACGGCGCGGCCGAGCGCAGCGCCATAGCTGCCGCTGTGAAAGGCAATGCCCAGCGGACGCCATGGCGCCGTCTTGGAAGAGGTTCGACAGGGCTGACGGGATCTGACACCCAGCGCGGTCAGGCTCGGCGGCGCGGGCAGGCTGGTGCGGTGGGCTATACTGCGGCCAGCCTTCGAGATCGTAGGTCCTCCGGAGGGACGAAGGGATATCGGCCGGTCTGCGGAACGGCCACCGCACGGGCATCTTGGCGCGAGGCCACCCGATGCACTATCCTCTCGCGACCGATGCGCCTGGTCGCGACCCTGCTGGCCACTCCACCGTTGCTGTTGGTGTTGGCGTGCGGCTCCCCGCCCGCGCAGCCGTCGCCGGCCGGGGATGTCGTGGCGGCGTCGCCGCTCCCCGACGCCTTCGAGCCGACCGCGCCGCGCGTCGACCCCGGAACCGCGAGAGGGACGATTCGCGTCGACCCGGAGCGCCTGACCGTCGCCCGCATCGGAGACTTCCGCGTTCACGTCACCGTCGGCGAGCCCGGGGTCGCCACCGGCGGCGGTCTGCTGATCGACATCCCGAAGGCGTGGCTCTCGGAGCTCTATGTGGTGGCCAAGCGCTTCCAGCGACAGCGGTCCGACGCGCCTCATTTCGTGTCGGTCGCGGCGTCGGCCGCCGACGTGGAGCTCGACCTCGCGCTCGAGTACGAGAACTTCGACGGCAAGTACAGCCGCTACCCTCGCATCGCCGCGATCCGTGTCGTCGAGGGTCACCTCGGCGCCGGCGACGAGGTCACACTGACCCTGCACAGAACGACCGCCCCCTTCATCGCCGGCGCGGACGTCGTCCGCGCGGCGGTCGATCCCCATGGCGATGGGAGCTACAGCCTGCTCGCGCGGCCCGCCCGCTACCGGGTCGACGCCGCACCGGCGAGCCAATTCGCCCTGTTCGGGCCCAGTCAGGCGGTGGTCGGCGAGGTGATCGAGCTCCAACTCACCGCGCTCGACCGTTTCGCCAATCGGGCGGCCGCTCGCGGCGCCGTCACGCTCGAAGGCGTCGGCCGATCGCCGCTCGCCGCCAGCTCGGGGTCGCTCGAGCAGGGAGCCGTGCGCTTTCGGTGGCGGGCACGCGAGCCGGGCTTCCACTGGCCGGTTGCCGTGCTGCGTGTCGCCACCGCACCCGGCGCGACGGAGCGCCGTATCACCGGCGATCCGATCCGTGTCTTCGCCGAAGAGCCGTCCGCAAGGATCTACTGGGGGGACATGCACAGCCACTCCGCGATTAGCAAGGATGGTATCGGTCACCATCCCTTCGCCTACGCCCGCGATGCGATGCGGCTGGATTTCCTCGCGTCTACGGAACACTCCGAGGACGACCGGGACTGGCGCGTCGAGAAGGACGGCATCACCCCCGCCGAGTGGCGCGGCATCCAGCAGGACGTGCGGCGCTTCTACCAGCCGGGGCGGTTCGTCACGCTGCTCGGTTACGAGTACACGCTGCGCTCCGAGCACCACTGCGTCTATTTCCGCCGCAACGAGGGCGCGCCTTGGAACCCGCGTCGAGTCGGAAGAATGGAGAATCTCTGGCACAAGCTGGAGCCTGGCTCGGCCTTCACCATACCCCATCACCTCGGACGCAGCACCGGCTCGCGACCGCGGCCGGCCATCGCGGAGAGCGCGACCCTGGAACCTCCGCCGCCTCCCCGCTCCGGCCCATACTCGGGGCCCGCGGTGGACTGGCAGAGCCCGGGACCGACGCCTCCCTTCCTGCGACCCGCGCTGGAGATCTACTCCAGTCACGGCACGTCGGAGCACGGGGATGCGAACGATCCTCTGGCCTACAACCAGGTTCGCTATCTCTCCTCGCGGCCGCATCCGGGCCACCACTACGCCCGCCACGCCTGGGCGTATGGACACCGTGTGGGTACGGTCGCCGGCAGCGACAATCACACCGCGCAACCGGGGCAACCGCACAACGGCCTGACCGCGGTGCGCGCCGCGGCGCTCGAGCGAGGCGCCATCTTCGACGCCATCCGGGACCGCCGTACATACGCCACGACGGGCCGCCGCACCTACATGGAGTTCGAGGTCGCGGAGACTCCCATGGGGGGCGTGGGAACCGCGCATCGCGACCTGTCCGGCCAGCTTCTGGTGGCCGCCGCGGAACCCCTGGAGTTCGTCCAAGTCATGCGCTTCGTGGACGACGAGACCGGATGGCAGGTGGAAAAGGAGTGGCGCAACATGGACCGATTGCTCGCCGATCGATTCTTCGACCGGGTCGACTCGCCGGAGGTCATCTACTACCTGCGCGCCGGCGTGGCGGAGCCGACGGGAGGACGTGTCGTGCGAGCGTGGTCGTCCCCGATCTGGCTGGAGATCCGGCGGTGAGCCTGCAGGCCGGGCAAGGCGGAGATCGATCGACGACCCGGCGCGTCGCCGGAGCCGCCGCGGTGCTGGTGCTGTGCGCGCCGTTCGTCTACGGCGCGATCGGCGCGTTTCCCATCTGGGACGACGCCTGGCTCTGGCTGCTCCTGCGCGAGCAGGGAGTCGATGCCGTGATGCCCAGTCACCCGGATCGACCGGTGAACGCCGCCCTGTGGGAATGGCTTGCCGCACGCGGCGCGCTGTTCCCGGTCGGGTTCGTGGCGCAGGCGATCTTCTGGCCCCTGCTCGGCGGCATCACGGCGCTGCTGTGGACGAAGCTCTTCCCACTGCGCCGCCGCTTCGCCGCGCTCGCCGCCTGCCTCGCGGTCGCCCCGTTCGCGACCCAGATTCACATGGTGACGGTGACCGTGGCTCTGGCGTCGCTGCTGCCCGTGCTGCTCGCCTACGCGGCCGTGCTGCTGGCCTGGCGGTACGTCGCTCGCGGCTCGTGGACGGCGCTGCTGGCCGCGTTGCCAGTCCTCACCGTCGGCGTCCTGGTCCAGGAGTACGCCTTGGTCGCGGGGTTCGTCGGTCTGGTGCTGATGAGCTCCCAGTTGCTGGGGACACCGGAGATTCGGCGCCGCGCCCTGGTAGCAATTCCGGTGTTGGCAGTGGCAAACATCGCCGCTTACGTCCTCTATCTCGCGGTCGGCGAACCGGAGTCCCGACCCGAAGCCCAGCCGCAGTACGCGCTCCGCATGCGCGACCAGGTGGCAGACTTGGCCTCCCGGTTGGCTATCGCGGTCTGGCGCGGCCTCGGCGGCGGCCTCGCGGATGCCACGAGGGATCTCTTCGCCGGTCTGGGACAGATGCCCGTCGGAGTGCTCCTCGGCGCCCTGCTCTCCGGCGTCATCGTCGGCGCGTTCCTTCTCTACTCCCTCGGACGCGCGTCGACACGTCGCGATGAGCACGGGCCGCGCGGCCTCTGGAGCCGGGACGTCGCCTTGCTCGTCGGCCTCGCCATCGGCATCCTGCCGATCCTGCTCATGGACCGGATCCCGTGGGACCCTGCGGACGGCATGAGCTCGCGGTTCGGACTCCCGGTGGTCCCGGTCATCGCGGTCATCTTGACGCGATGCGTCGGCCTCCTGGAGCGCTTTCGACTCGCCGCGGTGGCGGTCGCGTTGCTGGCGCTGGTCGCCGGCGGCACCGCCGTGACCGACGCTCACCGGGCGGTCGAAGAGAGAGAACTGATGACGGAGCTGGGCGAGGTCATACGCCCCCATGTCGCCCGGCACGAACGGATGATGGTGGTCGTCGTGCCACAGCCGTCGCGCGGCATGGGGCCCAGCCGCCCGTGGGAGCTGGTGGCCCGGCTTTCGGCGGATTGGCCGCAGCGGCTCGGCAACCGCCTCTGGGCCCATCCGTACGGCGATCCCATGCCCGAACGCTACAACCATGATGCGCGCCGCAAGTTCGGTCCGCGCGACAACTGCCGCTTTCCGGGCCGGCTGCGAAGGCATGTGCGCCTGCTGCAGCGCCGAGGATGCGTCCACACTCTCGCCTGGCTGGGGACGGAGGCGGACGGCTCGATCGATTTCGAGCCCTACTGTCGAGAGGAGCCGCCGAGGGATAGGGCATTGCTTTCTCGCTGCGGGCGTGGATAGGTCTTGGCCGCGAGCGCTGGGAGTCCGCGAGAGGGGTGTTGCGGGTCAACCGGGGCCGGGTCCAGGCCAAACTGGGGTGCGAGCGGCGCTCGCCGCGGCGAGAGAGGGCGTGACGGGGGCTGTCGGGGGTGGAGGGAGCAGACGGGAGGCGGAGCCGCGCGATGCACAAGGCGGCGGTGCGGATCAGGAGACGAGTGCCAA
>JBOGJI010000083.1:0-13448 GCA_050747865.1 Thermoanaerobaculia bacterium | reverse complement strand
AACCACAGGCAGGTCACGAGTTTGGTCATATCTAATCTCCTCGGTTCTTGGGGGGTTATGTGCTTGCGCCGCCTCTGCGAAGGAACTTGGGCCAATTTGGCAGCATCCCGGTCTCCCTGGTCGTCGCGAGATCTCAGTCAAACCAGCCCTTGGGCGCCTCACCGGCCAGGAAGGGACCGATGAACGCCATCATCAGGTCGGCCTGGCCGATCACCGCGGTGTGCGAAGTGGCGGGCAGGATCGCGAGCCGCGAGGCGGGGAGCGGCTCGCCCATGTCGCCCATAACGCCGCCCCCGAGCAGCCGGAACATCTCGACATTGTGCTCGACCATCGGTTGAAACGCGGCCACCGCCGCATCCTGGTCAGCCGCTTCAGTCAGTGAGTAACCTGCAATGATGATCATCTTCAGTCTCCATGTATGATCTCTGGCGTCAGCTCACTCCGCCGCGTCATCAAATGACCCGGTCCGCAGCGATCCAACGGGTCGATAGGTGTTCATGAGCACGCCCGAGGACGCCGCCTTCGTGCTGACGAGAGCGAGCTCGCGCGGGTCAGCACTGTCCGAAAAGAAGCGCTTGCCGCGGCCCAGCAAGACCGGATAGACGAGCAGCAGAACCTCGTCGGCCAGCCCCTGCCCGAGCAGCACGGGCGTCAGCGTCGAACTTCCCCAGACGATCACGTCAGGGCCGTCCTTCGACTTGACGCCGCGAACGCCCTCCACGATGTCCGCGCCTAGGTCCTCGACCGGACCCCATCCGAGGCTGTCCGGCCTGTGGGTCGCGACGTATTTCGTCGCCGCGTTCAGACTGTCCGCCATCGGATTGTTCTCGACTTTCGGCCAATAGCCGCTCCAGATATCGTAGGTGCGGCGGCCAAGCAGCAGATCGAAGCCCTTGCCCTGAGCTGCAACGATGGCCTCTCCCGCGGCCGGATCGGAATGCGGCACGATCCAACCACCATGTTCGAAATCACCGCCTTTATCTTCGTCCGGTCCGCCGGGCGCCTGGATCACGCCGTCCAGCGAAATATGTTCGATTATCCTGATCTTTCTCATGGGTCTTTTTCCTGTATTCGTTGCTTCGTATCCCGAGGACGAGCGACCGGCGCCCCTCACGACACGTATTCCAAATTACTCTTCTATTCGTTCCGCATCGACTGAAATGTCCCGACCTTTGGCCGGCCCGCAAACCTCAACCGTCTCGCCGAATATAAAGACATCGAACGAGCGACGCCGGATTCGACATCCGATGAGAAGACTATTTGCTGCGTCGGTTTGGACCTATCATCTGGTCGCGGCTTGCCGCTGATATTCGCGGTCCAGCGTCGGCAGTCGCTCGAGCATGGTCCTTCGTCTCCTTCACGGTTCGCCTTCGGCCTGCGCGCTCCCGGGGTCGAGGGGAAACGAATGGTGCTCGTGGGCTACGACCCATTGCCCATGCTCTTTGCGCAGTCCGAGCGTGAGACGGAGCCGGTTGTCCGGGTTCTCCGCCAGCTCTCGTGGGGTACCGCAGCGCAGCAAGGCGTGGGCATACGCGACGTCGGCGCCGGCGATGACCTCCAGGGACACGATGTCGAACGCCGCGCCCTGCGTCTGCCACTCGAAGAATGGCGGCCAGGTGTCGCGGTACGCCTCGATGCCGTGGACGCCCTCATACGGCGGCGGTACGTCGAACATCACGATGCCGTCGGCGTGATGCGCCAGGACGCCGTCCATGTCGCCGTCGTGTACCGCCTCCGCCCAGCGCTCGAGCAATCGTCGGATCTGGCCGTCGTCTTCGCTCATCGTTCGCTCCCGCTCCCTTCTGTCGTCGATGTGCTCTGTTCGAACATTCCCTTTGGCGTCTCGCCCTTCAGGAAAGGCTCGATGAAGGCGTGCAGCAGGTCGGGCTGCGTGATGACCGCGGTGTGCGCGGTGGCCGGCAGGACGGCGAGGCGCGATTCGGGTAGCGGCGCGCCCATATCTCCCATGCCACCGCCGCCGAGCAGCCGGAACATGGCGACCGAATGCTCGAGTGTGGCCACGTCGGCGTCGCCGGTGATGATCAGCACCGGGACCTTCAGCGCCTTCACATCTTTCTCCCACGCCATCGGCTCGTGCTCCAGCGCGATCAGCTTCTCGACCAGAGCCGGGAAGCCCTCGGGATCGGTGGCGAGCTTGGGGTACTCCTTGGCGAACGGCATCTCGAGGAACATCTCCACCGTCATCTGCGGAATGAACTCCCTGAACGCCGGCTGCCAGCCCTCGAGATCGTAGGCGACCGAGGCCGCGACGAGCTTACGCACCTTGCTCGGGTGGCGGATGGCCAGCTGCAGTCCGGCGCCGGCGCCCATCGAGTAGCCGAACACGTCGGCCTTGGCGATGCCGGCGGCATCCATGAATGCCGCGACATCGTCGGCCAGATTGGGATAGGTGATGGGACGGTCGATGTCGGTCGTGCGACCGTGGCCCTGAAACTCGAGCGCGTAGACCTTGTGGGTCTTCGCCAGCTCGGGAACGATCTCCCCCATCGACGGGATGTTCATGTAGGCGCCGTGAAGCACGATCAGCGGCTCGCCAGCGCCGGAGGTCTCGTAATACATCCGCATCCCGTTGACTTCGACTCGATCCCCCACGGGTTCAGGTTGGGCGAACGTGGTGCCGGGGATGAGCAGAGCTGCTGCAAGCAGAGCGGTGCAAAACATCGGTCTTCCTCCTCGGTGTGCAGTGCGTCGTCGGCGAACGGGTCGTTCTGAGATCACGCCTCCGGCTCCGGTCCCTCGCCGACCCGCCGGATGTCTACCGGCGCGCCGGTGGGGAAACCCTCGGGGACGGGGCACCGCGCGGCGCGTTCGGCGATCTCCGTAGCCCGCTCCAGGCTGTCGCACTCGACGACCCAGTACCCTGCCAGCACCTCCTTGGTTTCGGCGTACGGCCCGTCGGTGATCATCAGCTTGCCGCCTTCGAGCTGCACCCGGCGGGCGTCCTTGGGGTCGGTCAACCCCTGCCCGTCGACCCACTCGCCGGCTTGCCGTAGCTCCTCGTTGAGGAGGTTCATGTGGTCGAACATGGCCTGCATGTCGGACGGCGACCAGTTGGGCAGGGTGTCGGACTTGCCCGCCATGGCATCGTAGTGCTGCTGCGAACCGGCCAAGAGGATCATGTACTTCACCTTCGTCTCCTTTCAGTTATGGCGCGATCGAGAGTGCCTGATCGCCGCCTTGCATCGGTTAGTCGAACGAGCCGGAGTGCGATCGACACCTCCGCCACGGTCTCCGTTGCGTCTGTGCCGGTGAAACGCGGCCTCGGGTCTCCCTCGGCCCCCGACGATCGTCGCAAGGCGTGAGGACACGGTCCATGACCGATTCATGCCTCGTGGACATGACCACTCTCGGGGAAGAGCGGCTCCGCCTCCGGCACGTGAGCCGCATTTTCTCAGGGTTCGAGCAGGCGCTCGATCTCGCCGGCGAGACCGGCGTCGAACCCTTCGATGCGCTGCACGATCTTGCCTCCGGCGTCCGCGATCACGATCGTCGGCGTGCGCGCCACATCGAACCCGCGGAACCACTCGCCGGACTCGTCCATGGTGAGCGGAATGCGCGGCTCGTACTCCTGGTCGTACTTGCGAAGCTCGCCCGGCGTCGACCAGAGGCCCGATGCGACGCCGAGCCAGCGCACGCCGTCGCCGCGACTCGCGAGCGCGGCGACCTGCTTGCGGACTTGCCGGCAGCTCTTCGCCAGCGTCGGCCGCGACTTCGCGAGATACGACTCGCACCACGGCGACAAGAACACGAGGACGGTCGGGCGCCGGTCGGCCGCATCGCGCGCGCCGAATGTGCGGCCGTCGATAGTCACGGCGGAAAGATCCGGCAGTGCATCGCCGACCCGGTAGCGCGTGATCGTTACGCTCGCCGTCCGTGCCGCTGCGTCGTCGGGGATCGCGTCGCCTGGCGCCGTCGACTGCGTTTGCGCCGCGCGCAGCGCGGCGTCGAAGCTCTCGTCCGCGAGATGGCCGATGTAGGCGATGCGCCCGTCGCGGCCGATCACCACGTGCTGCGGTGTCACGCGCAAGTTGAACGCCGCGGCGAGTCGCCCGTCGTCGACCACCATCGGCATCTCGAGACCCTCGTCGCGGATCACCGCGCGTACCGCGGGCAGCGAGTCGTTGAACCCCGTGTTCACGGCGATGACTGCAAGGTCCGGACCCGCCGTCTCGTAGACGCGCGCGAAGTGCGGCATCTGCTCACGGCACGGCACGCACCACGTAGCCCAGAACTTCAGGTACACGGCCTTGGTGTCGTACAGCGCGCCCAGGTCGATCGACTCGCCGTCGATCGTCTCCACCACCAGCGCCGGCGCCGGCGTACCGATCAGGCCGCGGCCCGCGGCCTCGGCGCGCTCCTGGCCGCTCGGCGGCTGCACGGCCGACTCGTCGTCATCGCCCGCGACGGCGGTGGCCGCGAGAGCCGTCGAGGCCACCGCGGCGACGAGGGCACGCCGCACTTTCGAGCGGTGGGGTTTGCGGAAGGTTCGCACGATGGCGCCGACGACAGCGGTGGTCCAGATCCGGCGTTGCAGCGGAATCACGTCGATGTCCTCCTTTTCTCGAGCTCGGACGCGTCACCGGAACCCGGGTGACCCGTCGCCGGCATGGTAGAGTCCACAATGGACCATATAGAAGATCCATTTTCCTCAGATTTACTGTACCAATAGGATGCCGAAGCGGACGACGGCCCTACCCCTCGTTCTGCCGCCCGGAGACGCGTCCCAACCGGCCTATCGGCAGCTCGCCGACGGGTTGCGGACGTCGATCCTCGAGGGCCGCCTGCCGCCGGGAACGCGTATCCCGGCGACCCGCGACCTCGCCAACCAGTTGCGGCTGTCACGCGGTACCGTCGTCTCGGCCTTCGAGCTCCTGCAGTCGCAGGGCTATCTCGAAGCGCGAGTCGGGGCGGGCACTTTCGTCACCGAGACGTTGCCGGAGACCCTGCTCCAGGTTCCTCCATCCGACGAAGAGCGCACCCCCGCCCTGGCGAACCGGGAGCCCTGCTACTCGGATTTCGGCAAGCGGATCATGCCGCTGAAGCCCTCCGCTCTTCGCCCGCCCCGGCCCTTCCGGACCAACCAGCCGGCGCCGGATCTCTTCCCGACGACACTGTGGGCCAGGGTCTCCAACCGCCGCTTGCGGCGCACGCGACCGGATCTCCTCCTCGGCTGCGATCCTCTGGGCTACCCGCCGCTGCGCCGAGCCATCGCCGACTATCTCCGTGTCTCACGCGGCGTGCGCTGCACCGGCGAGCAGGTGATCGTCGTCTCCGGCGTCCAGGAGGCGCTCGACCTGGTGACCCGCCTGTTGGTGAATCCCGGAGACCGGGTCTGCCTCGAGGACCCCGGCTACATCGGTGCAGACCGGATCTTCGAGGCCCACGGAGCGTTGATCACCCCGATCCCCGTGGATGGTGAGGGCATGGAGGTGCCGCCCACCGAGTACCGCAACGTGCGATTCGCCTACACCTCCCCGGGGCATCAGTTCCCCCTGGGCATGAGCATGAGCCTGCCGCGCCGTCTCGCCCTCCTGGAATGGGCACGCACCAAGGGGGCGCTCCTCTTCGAGGACGACTACGACAGCGAGTACCGATACGCCGGCCGCCCCTTGCCCGCCCTCCAGGGGCTCGACCGCCACGGCTCGGTGCTCTACGCCGGAAGCTTCAGCAAGGTGCTGTCCCCGGCGCTTCGCCTCGGGTACCTCGTCGTCCCGGACGGACTCCTGGACGTTGTCTCCGCGATCAAGTCGGTGATCAGCCGATACCCCCCTCTTCTCGAATCGGCGGTGCTCTGTGACTTCATCAGCGAGGGGCACTTCGGACGCCATTTGCGGCAAACGCGCGAGGTATACGCGGCGCGGCTCGCCGCGCTGCGCGAGTCCGCGCGGGAGCGCCTGGCCGGGCTGCTCGAGGTCCCACCCGTCGACGCCGGGCTGCAGACAGTGGGGTGGCTCGCCCCGGGATTGGACGCCGAGGCCGCTGCCCGAGCCGCCGCGGCGCGCGACGTGGAGGTGACACCCGTGGGCCGATACAGCCGCCTGGGTATGGCGCGGGAAGGGCTACAACTGGGATTCGCCGCCGTCGACGAGCGAGAGATCCGCCGGGGCGTGCGCGAGCTTGCCGTAGCGCTGGAGCGGACCAAGACCTAGTGAGAGACCGGTATTGGCGCGTCGCGGAGCCGGGAGCGGCCCGCGGCGCTCAGGGCGCCGCTTCCCGAGTCTCGTCGATGCGGGTGTCGACGGCGATCCAGTTGACCTCCCAGGTCTTGCCGCCGTCGGCGGAGAACGCCTGCTCGAAGCGCGCCGAGTCGGCGGTGATGTCGGAGATGACGAAGCGGACGAAGATCGGCCGACCGTCCAGCAGCTCGTGGCCGTAGAAGACGCCGCGCCCGTTCGCGAACGCGCCGATGACGGGCGGCGTGAGCGTGCCGTTGCGGAGGCTGGCGAAGTTGAGGCTCCACTGGCGAGTCTCGGGGTTGTAGAGGCGCAGGCTCAGGCCCTCGATCCGCCCCGCCGGGCCCTCGACGTCGAGCTCGACCACGTTGGCGCGTTCGCCCATGATCTCGCGGACTACCGAGGTCCCCGTGTACTCGACCCAGGTCGAAGAGCCGGACAGGGGGTTCTGCAGCCGCCGCAGACCGGTGTGGCCTGCCTTCCAGGAGTCCAGCAGTGCGATGCGCTCCTCGTCGAGCAGGCCTTCTGCGGCGAGGATCATGCCTCTGGCCCGTGCCGCCACGTGAGGATGCGATCCACCCGGTGATGCACCCGATCGTCCGTCGAAGCATCGAGCGAAGCCCCTGCTCAGTTGTGCCGGTCGCGGCCGTCGGCGTCAATTTGCGTCTCAATCCGCGCCTGCAGCTCTTGACCGATGGGCGTTGTGCGCAAGCGCTCCTTGAGTGTCCCGGGATCCGCGAGATTGTGAGCCAAGGCAGCACGGTTGAAGCGCCTATCCTTCTCGCGACCTGCCACGTACTTGCTGATCAAGAGGTCGTGGACCTCCAGCGCCAAGCCGGTATTGCCGGCGGTCCCGGCGCCGTAGACCGGCACAAGGCGCTTCTGCCAGCCTACGGGGAGGGTCGCCGTCGTTTCGTCGACACCGTTGGCATAGTAGCCGAACGTCTCGTGGAACATCGACAGCTCTCCGATACTGCCCTCGATCAACTCCGCCCGCTCCGGGTGGTTCCTGGGATACACATCCGCTTCCATGGAGACGAGCAGCTCCGCGGGCGCGTCGGGAAACTGCGCGAGCACGGCCTGGCTACCGACGATGATCAGCTCGCTGTCTGCGGCGATCGTACACGCCGCGCGAACGATGTGCTCGAGCTGCTCGCGCGTCATGCCGCAGGCTCGAACCGGGCTCGAACCTGGCGGAGGATGCGCAAGCGCTCTTGCGGCGGAAGGACGCCGGCAAACGGCGACGCCTGACGCAGCCACGCGGCGTCCTCGGAGCGCTCGGTGAGGAAAGAGGCGATCTCGTCGACCGGCCTGTCGAGGATCTCGCGCCACCGCGTCCACAACGGGGTGCTCCGCCCGCCACGGGTCAACCACTCGTCGAGCTTGGTGCGTGCACGAGCCAGGACCTCCGGGTCCTTGTGCAGCCACTTGGCGACGGCTGCGTGCAGAGCCAGGCTCCGCTCGTACTGCAGATCGATCGCCTTCATCTCGTGTACTTTAGCAGATCGTCATTCAGGAGACCCATTCAGCAAGCACCCAGTGGTTTGAGGGTGCCGCGGCACGCAAGTCACACCTGGAAGTGGCGGAGCGCCTCCTCGTCGTACTCGAGAGTCCGCTCTTCGGGTGGCTCGGTGATCCCGAGAGGTGCCTCGCCACGCGCGTAGCCAATCGCCCGGTACGTGCGCAGACGCTTCTCGAACATCCGCAGCAGCATCGGGACCTCCCGGTCCACGCTGCGGGCGCGCTCGGCGACCAGATAGGTGCCAAGGACGGTATGTAGAGCCGCTGCGTAAGCACGGCTTTCACCTCCGAAGGCGGGGGGGCCGTGATGGGTGCGGAGGGAAGCCGCCCCGACGGCAGCCGTTTCCAGGGAGCTGCCTCTTCCTGGCCAGCGGTGGTGTCCGCGAACCGGACGCCGATCACCCGTCCGGTTCGACTGGCCTCCCGCGCCATGCCTTCGACGGCTGCCGGCTCCATACGTGGGACAGACCCGAGGAACGCCCACTGGTCGGCAAACGGCTCCCCCCGCTCGTCGATGAAGACGCTGTTCCCCTGCCGTCTGGCTTCGTACTGGAGAGGCAGTGCGATGAGGTTACCGAAGCCGCCCCGCGGCAGCGTGTCCTGGTTCGGAAAGAGCCGGTCGTACGACGACATGCTCAGCTCGTGGCGGCGGCTCATCGTCTCGGTGAGGAGGTAGCAGCCAATGCGCCGCGCCACGTTCGCGGGCACCGGAGCGCTGAAGAAGACCCAAGCGTGTGCGCCGTTGCCCGAGCGCGAGCGCTCGACCGTGATGGGCGCAGCAAGCGAACGACAGATCTCGGTGAAGGCCGCGACATCGTCGCTCCACGAGCTCCCGTCAAAATCGAAGGCAAGGAACCAGCAGGTCTCATCCTCGAGCAGGGGATAGACACCCACCACATGTCGCCCCTGCAGGTGATCGAGGACGACTCGGTCGCTGACTGGGACGAACGCCCGGTTCGTACGGTCGCCGCATTTGCCTCCAGTTCGGAGGATGCAGATCCCCGGCCGGAATTTGTCGGCACACGCGGGCGCGTAGCCGGCCTTCCCCGTCCGCTTGCTCAAGAACCGGGTCGCGAAGACGTCTTGCCGCCCGCGGAAGAGCGTCCGGAACAACGCCACCTTGTCATCCGGAGTCGCCGGCCGGCTACCGCTCGCCCTGGGCAGCCACCGAGGAGACGGTGGTGCGCGCCCGGTGGCGGTGTTCAGCTCAGTGCGCAGCGCTTCGACGCGGACACGGGAAGCGTCGCGAGACCGCTCGATCCTCGCGAGCCGCGCCTCTTCGCGGGCAATTCCTCGAAGGATGGCGTCTCTAGACCGGGTCATGGCCGTCCCACGATCGAGCTCGAGCACTCTATCCCGCGGGACACAGTGGCGATGTCTCGACCGCAGCTCGACCGTGGAGGTCGCTTGTCCGAGGGTGCAGTCTATGGTCGCGCCGGGTCGAGCACGCGAAAGCGTTGCAGCGTCCGGCCGACGCGAACGCGATAGGTCGAGAAGTCACCACGGTCGAGCGTGAAAACGGTCGTCGTGCGATGCGCCTCAGCCGCAACCACGAGCGAGGCATCTGCGAGGTCCATTGGGTGATCAGAATACGTATCCATCAGCTCGATCGCTCGCGACAGCCAATCGGAGTCCAGAAACCAGACTCCGAGACCGCGGGCGGTGACGAACTCTCGTAGCGCTGCCGCTCCCCGGCCCGATGGATCCAGCAGATGGAAGGCCTCGGTCAAGACCGGCATCGTGGTGATCAGTGGCGCACGCAGCGTCGCGAGCACCTGCTTCGTAGCCTGGTGGTCGCCATCCCGGGGATCGAACAGCGCGACGAGCGGACCCGTGTCCGCCAGGATCATCGCTGCGCCTGCTCACGGAGCTTGTCTACGATCGCCGCCTTGGCTCGTCGCGCCTCGACGCGCGCATTGCCTCCCGGGCCCAGATCGAGCCGCAAGTAGATCTCGTACGGCACCGGCGCTGGCGCGGCTTCACGCAGCGCGTCACGCAAGGCAACGAGACCCTGCTTGAGCGCGGCGGAGACAGACAGTCGCTCCGCTCGGCGAACCTCGGCGAGGATGCGCTCCGACTCTTCGTCCAAGCGAACGGTCCGTGTACCCATGTACTACTAGCGTATTACAGAGTCTCCACCAAGTCAAGCCGCAGCTCCGCGCTTCGTTGCTCAGCGCTTCGCTTCACGCTTCGCTGCGCGCCTCGAGGGAACACGAAACCTCGGAGACGCGGATCAGCGAACCGTGGAAGGCGTCTGCCGCCGAGGGCGACCACGGTCTGTTCCGGAGTGACCGATCCCGCTCGCCTGATTCGACGCTGTAACATTGCGCCTCCATGGCGAGTCTTCGAAGTCGCGGCTCTGCGCGTCGGGCCGGTTCGAGCGCAGCGAGCAAGGTCGAGGAGCGCAAGCTTCCCTTCCAGGGCTGGCGTACCAGTGACGAGGAGGAGGTGGAGCGCCGCCGGCTGCGAGCGGCGACCGAGCCCCTGGCGGTACGCAACCTGGAGGCGGCGTACCGACCCTTCGCCACCTACGCGGTGAGCTCCAGTTCCGCGGGTGACGACCAGGGTCGGGAGTACCGGGTGGAGATCCGCTCGCTCGACGAACCCTGGAACACCTGTAGCTGTCCCGACCACCGGGTCAACGGCCTGGGCACCTGCAAGCACATCGAAGCGGTGCTCCGGCACCTCGCCCGAAGGCGGCGAGCCACGAGTGGGGAGGTCAAGCGGCGAGCTGAGATCTTCCTCGACCGTGCGGCCTCCCCGCCGCGAGTGCGGCTCGCACGCCCAGCGGGAAGACCTTCGAAGACCCTCGAGGAGGTCCTGGCGCCCTTCTTCGGCGCTGACGGCACGCTCCTCACCGCTCCCGAGGCGGCAGTGCCGGCCCTGGTCCGGCGCCTGGAGGCGGCACCGTCGAGAGTGCGAGAGCGACTGCGCCTGTCGGCAGAGCTCTTGCCTTGGGCCGAGCAGGAGGCGCGGAGGACGGCACGCCGGATCGCCCGCGAGCGCTTCGTGGCCGACGTCGAGGCGGGCAAGCGGAGCCTCGACCTGCTCCGCCACCCTCTGTACCCCTATCAGCGGGAGGGCGCCCTCCACCTGGCTTTCGCCGAACGCGCCCTGCTGGGCGACGAGATGGGCCTGGGAAAGACCGTCCAGGCGATCGCCGCCTGCGAGCTCGTGCGGCACCTCGAGGGAGTCGAGCGCGTGTTGGTGGTCTGCCCGGTGTCGCTCAAGACGGAGTGGGAAGAGCAGATCGCCAAGTTCACCGACCTGCCGACGGTGATGGTCATGGGCCCCCGGCCGGCGCGCCTGCGCCAGTATCGGGAGCGCGCCTTCTTCTACCTCACCAACTATGAGCAGATCCTCGCCGACGGCGACGAGATCCAGCGCCTCCTGGCACCCGACGTCGTCATCCTGGACGAGGCCCAGCGGATCAAGAATTGGCGGACCAAGACGGCCCAGGCGGTCAAGCGCCTGGAGAGTCGCTACGCCTTCGTCCTCACCGGCACGCCGCTCGAGAACCGCATCGACGACCTCTACTCGATCGTCCAGTTCCTGGACCCGCAGATCTTCGGCCCCCTGTTCCGCTTCAACCGGGACTTCCACGACCTGGACGAGCGAGGCCGCCCGGTGGGCTACAAGAATCTGGCCGAGATGCACCGCCGCCTGCGGCCGGTGCTCCTGCGGCGCCGCAAGGAAGAGGTGGAAAGGCAGCTCCCCGACCGCACGATCAACACCTACTTCGTGCCCATGCACAAGGAGCAGAAGGCGCGCTATGGGGAGTACGAGATGCTGGCGGCCCGGCTCGCCGCCATCGCCAAGCGCCGGCCGTTGACCCGGCAGGAGTTCGAGAAGCTGCAGAAGTATCTCGCCTGCATGCGCATGCTCTGCGACACCCCGTACATCCTCGACGCCGACTGCCGCGTCTGCCCCAAGCTGGGCGAGTTGGAACCGGTGCTCGAGGAGCTCGTGGGTGAGAACGGACACAAAGTGCTGGTCTTCTCCGAGTGGGAGCGCATGCTCGAGCTGGTCCGCGAGCTCGCTGTCGAGATGCGGGTCGGCTTCGCCTGGCACACCGGCTCGGTGCCGCAGCCCAAGCGGCGCGAGGAGATCCGCCGCTTCAAGGACGACCCCGACTGCCGCCTCTTCCTCTCAACAGACTCCGGCGGCCTGGGCCTCAATCTCCAGGCGGCGAGCGCCGTCGTCAACCTCGACCTGCCCTGGAACCCGGCCCGCCTCGAACAGCGCATCGCGCGCGCCTGGCGCAAGCACCAGCAGCGCTCCGTCCAGGTGATCAACCTGGTCACCGAGGAGTCGATCGAGCACAACATGCTGGGGATTCTCGCCGGCAAGCAGACACTGGCCGACGGCGTACTGGACGCGCGCGGCGGTGTCGACGCGATGCCCATGCCCTCCGGGCGGGCGGGCTTTCTCGAGCGCTTGGAGGAGGTGCTGGAGCTGAGCCTGGCGGCGGAGAGGCCCGAGCCGGCGCCGGAGGTGCGCGCCCCGGAGCGGCTGCGCCAGGACCTGTCGGTGCTGCTGGGCGAGCGGCTGCTGTTCTTGGATGTCCTCCCCCAGGGCGCCGCGACGGCGCAAGCCGAGACGGTGCTGGCGGTGGTCGACCGCCTCGATGGCCCCACCGACCCGGTGCAAGAGGAGGTGGCGGCGGCCGTGCGCCGGTGCTTCGGCGGGGGTTCACGGGCGCCGCGCCTCGAGCTGCTGGACCGCGCGATCTACGAGACCCTCTTGCGCCTCGCCGACTCGGGGCTCATCCGGCTCACGCCGGAGCTCACCGACGCCGGCGGCGCGCCCTTGCACCGCTCCCCGGCCCTCTCCCGTCGCCGGCGGGACGCCGATCGCCGGCGCCTGACAGAGGCGCGGAAGATCTTCGACGAAGGCGAACGCAAGCTCCGCATGGCGACCCTGCTGGCCGGCAACGGCTTCGACGCCGAGGCCCTCGCTCCCTTGAGCGAAGCGATGAACCAGGGTCTGCTGGGCCTGGCCCGGCTCGCAGGCATCGAAGGGGACAGTGCCGCCGAGCTCGAATCGCAGCTCAGCACGCACTTCGGCGAGCCGGCGATCGAGGGCGTCGGCTTCCTGAACGCGCTCCACAGGATGCAATCCGAGACAGTTGAAGCGACCATGCCCACGGTGGGTACGCGAGACGCGGTGGAGCGGGGAGAGGCTCTGTTTCAGAGGATCGAGGAGACCCTCGACCGCGCCGCCCTGACCGGCGGATCGAGTCCATCTCGACACACTTGATTGGACGTGCTTGTCGAAGCTGCCCCGGCCCCCGAGACCTGACGCGCCGAGGCTGCGCGTGAACCGCTATCTCGCCACGACTGCCCACTTCCGATACAATCGATCGCAGAGAGCACCCGCCAGTTGCATACGTAGGCCTCCTTGCGCGGCGTAACCGCCTGTCGCCGTTGGAGTTAGTGATAGAGGGACCTGCAGATCGTCGAGAATCGCCGCGTCAACGGCAAGCCCCGCCAGAGGGATAGGGCATTGCTTTCTCGCTGCGGGCGTGGATAGCTCTTGGCCGCGAGCGCTGGGAGTCCGCGAGAGGGGTGTTGCGGGTCAACCGGGGCCGGGTCCAGGCCAAACTCGGGTGCGAGCGGCGCTCGCCGCGGCGAGAGAGGGCGTGACGGGGGCTGTCGGGGGTGGAGGGAGCAGACGGGAGGCGGAGCCGCGCGATGCACAAGGCGGCGGTGCGGATCAGGAGACGAGTGCCAA
>JBOGJI010000082.1:0-6584 GCA_050747865.1 Thermoanaerobaculia bacterium | reverse complement strand
GGCCACGCTGAGGCGGGACTACGGCCTGCCCGAGCTGCCGCCGGTCGAGCGCGTCTTCGGCGTCGTCGGCGAGCGCGCGATGGTCAGCTTGTCGCCGCGCCTGCACAACACGGCGTATCGGGAGCTGGGCCTGCCGTTCCTCTATCTGCCTTTCCCCGTCTCCCGCTTCGGTCCCTTCTGGCTCGAGGTGGTGGAGGCCGGGCGGTTCGACGCGCTCGAGCTGCCGCTGACCGGCCTCAGCGTGACCGCTCCGCACAAGGGCGCCGCGGCCGCGGTGGCGGGCGCGCTCAGCCCGCTCGCCGACTTTCTCGACGCCGTCAACACCCTGGTTCACAACGAGGGCGTGTGGGAGGGCGAGAGCACCGACGGTGCCGGCGTCGTGCACGCGCTGCGCAGCCACGGCGTCGTGCCGGAGAGGGCTGAGGTGGCGGTGGTCGGCGCCGGCGGAGCGGGGCGCGCGGCGGCCTGGGCGCTGGCGAAGCAGGGCGCGCGCGTGGTGCTGGTGAACCGCGACAGCGCTCGCGGCCGGATCGTCGCCCAACGACTGCGTGTGGCGTTCCTCGATCTGGACGCCTTCCAGCCGGAGCGGTTTCCCGTCGTCGTCCACGCCACATCCCTGGGCGGCGACGACGGTGACCCCTTGCCGTTCGAGCCGCGACGTCTGGGCGAAGACGCGGTGCTCGTCGATCTCGTCTATCGCCAGGACCGGCCGACCCCGCTGGTCGCCGCCGCCCGCGCGTCCGGTCGGCTGGCCGTCGACGGCCGCGAGGTGCTGCTCGGCCAGGCCATCCCGCAGTTCCACCTCATGACCGGTCGCGAGCTGCCGCGGGACGCGGCGCGTCGCTGCCTGGACCTGGAAGACGTCGGTGGAGTCAATGGCTCTTAAGCGAGCGAAGACGCACCTGCGCACGCTCCTGGCCGACAGCCTGACGCCGGTGGAGGCCTTCCGGCGTCTCCGCCGCGCCTCGCCGGTCGGATTCCTGCTCGAGAGCGTCACCGGCGGCGTGCAGGTCGCCCGCTTCAGCTTCCTCGCCTGCGGCCCCAGCCACCTCCTGCGCCTGTACCCGGACCGCGCCGAGCTCGCGGACGGCAACTCCGCGGACTCGCGACGGCTTGCCGGGCCGCCGCTCGCGGCGTTCGCCGAGGAGCTGCAGCGCGTTCGCGGCGACCGTACGGAGCTGCCCTTCGCCGGCGGCTGGGTGAGCTACTTCGGCTTCGAGACGGCGGCGCTGCTGGAACGGCTGCCGCCGCCGCGGCCCGACCCCCGAGGCCTGCCCTTGGCGGTAGCCGCGCGGTTCAACTCCGGCGCCGCCTTCGATCATGCGCGGCAGCGCCTGGTGCTGTTCGCCAACGAGATCGATGGCGAGGTGAGCGCTTCCGCCGCACACGGGGAGCTGGAGCGGCTGGCCGCGGCGCTGCGGCTCCCGGCGGACCCCGACCACGGCGCCGAGCTGCCGCACCTGGCGCCCGGGCCGGCGGCGCCGGCGGAGGCCGCGTGGAGCGGCGAGGCGTTCCAGGAGGCAGTGCGCCGCGCCCAGGGCCACATCGAGCGCGGCGACGCCTTCCAGATCGTGCTGGCGCGGCATTTCCGGATAGCCAGTCGGATAACCAGTCGTATCGCGGCGAACACCGCGCAGGGGATCTCCCCGCTGGAGATCTACCGCGCCCTGCGGGTGGTCAATCCCAGCCCGTACATGGTGCTGCTCGAGCTGCCCGAGGTGGCGCTGGCCGGGGCCTCGCCCGAGATGCTGGTGCGGGTGACCGGCCGTCGCGTCGAGGTGCGCCCGATCGCCGGCACCCGGCCGCGCGGCGCGACGCCGGAGGAGGACCGCCGCCTCGCCGCCGAGCTGCTCGCCGACGAGAAGGAGCGGGCCGAGCACCTGATGCTGGTCGACCTGGGGCGCAACGACCTCGGCCGCATCGCCCGCGCGGGCAGCGTGCGCGTCGACGAGCTGATGTCGGTCGAGCGTTACAGCCACGTCATGCACCTGGTCTCCGGCGTCAGCGCCGAGCTGGCCGCCGGGCGCGGCGCCTTAGACGCCTTCTTCGCCTGCTTCCCGGCCGGCACGGTCTCCGGTGCCCCCAAGATCCGGGCGATGGAGATCCTGCGCCGGCTGGAGCCCGAGGCGCGCGGGCCCTACGCCGGCGCAGTCGGCTACCTGTCGTTCTCGGGCGACCTCGATACCTGCATTACCATCCGCACGGTGATCTGCCAGCAGGGCGGGTTGACCGTGACCGCCGGTGCCGGCATCGTCGCCGACTCGCGCCCGGAGGCGGAGCAGCGGGAGACCGAGGACAAGGCCGCCGCCCTGCTGGCGGCCGTAGGATTGGCGCGGCGGTTCCACGAGCCATGATCCTGGTGGTCGACAACTACGACTCCTTCACCTTCAATCTGGTCCAGATGCTGCTCGTGGCCGGCGAAGAGGTGCGCGTCGTGCGCAACGACGAGAGCCCGGCTGAAGGACTGCTCGAGCTGGGGGCCTCCGGCATCGTGCTCTCTCCCGGCCCGGGCAGGCCGGAGGAGGCCGGCGTATGCGAGGAGCTGATCCGTGCGCGGCCGCGGCTGCCGCTGCTCGGCGTCTGCCTCGGACACCAGGCGCTGGGTTCGGCCCTGGGCGCCGTGGTGGAACGGGCGCCGCGGCTGATGCACGGCAAGACCTCGCAGATCCGCCACCTGGACGCCGGTCCGTTCGCCGGCCTGCCGAACCCGTTCGAGGCCACGCGCTACCACAGCCTGTGCGTCCGCGAGGAGACGTTGCCCGCGGAGCTGGAGGCCCTGGCGTGGAGCGAGGAGGGCACCTTGATGGGCATGCGCCACCGGGAGCTCCCGTGGTGGGGCGTGCAGTTCCACCCGGAGTCGATCTTGACCCGCTCGGGAGACGCGCTGATGGGCAATTTCCTGGCCCTTTGTCGCGATCCTCATGGCTGAGCCGGCGGCCCTGCTGCGGCGCATCCTCGCCGGCGAGGAGGTGCCGCGTGCCGACATGGAGTCGTTCATCGGCGACCTGATGGACGGCAAGGTGGGCGAGGCGGTGCAGGCCGGCGTGCTCGTCGCCCTGGCCATGCGGGGTGAGGCGGTGGGGGAGGTGGCCGGGGCCGCCGCGGCCATGCGCAGCCGCGCGCTCGCGGTGCCGCACCACAGGACGGACGTGGTCGACACCTGCGGCACCGGGGGCGACGGCAAGGGAACCTTCAACATCTCCACCGCCGCGGCCCTGATCGCCGCCGGCGCCGGCGTGCCGATCGCCAAGCACGGCAACCGGGCGATCTCGAGCCGCTCCGGCAGCGCCGACGTGCTCGGCGCCCTGGGGGTCGCCGTCGATCTCGCCCCCGAGGCGGCCGCACGTTGCCTCGATGATCTGGGGATCGCCTTCCTCTTCGCCCCCCGCATGCATCCGGCGATGCGGGCGGTGATGACGGTGCGCCAGGCCCTGGGCGTGCGCACCCTGTTCAACGTCCTCGGTCCGCTCACCAACCCGGCGGGAGCACGTCGCCAGGTCCTGGGCGTCTTCGCGCCAACGCTGGTGGAGCGGCTGGCGCGGGTGCTGGGAGAGCTGGACAGCGAGCACGTCCTGGTGGTGCACGCGGACGACGGCCTGGACGAGCTTTCGACCAGCGGACCGAACTGGGTGGCGGAGCTGCGCGACGGCGAGGTCCACACCTGGACGCTCGACGCGCGCGACCTGGGCTTCCCCCGCGTCCCGGTCGCCGCGCTGGCGGGAGGCGTACCCGAAGAGAACGCCGCGGCCATGGAGCGGCTGCTGGACGGCGAGCCCGGACCGCTCGCCGACGTCACCCTGCTCAACGCCGGCGCCGCCGTCTACGTAGGCGGCCGGGCGGTGACTCTCGAGGAAGGGATCGAGCAGGCGCGCCAGGCGCTGGCGAGCGGCGCAGCGCGGCGTACGCTGGAGGCATTGCGGCGGTTCGGCGCCGAGAGCCCGGGCTCCGAGGGGGCAGCGTGAGCGGCGGGGCGTTGCCGGACATCCTGGAGCGCATCGTCGCCCAGCGGCGAGCGCGTGTCACGGCGGCGCCCGCGACCGAAGTCCCGGCGGGCCGCGACACGCCGCTGACCGTTGCGGAGAACGACTTCCTCGCCGCGCTCGCGCGCAGACGCGGACGGTCGGTCATCGCCGAGGTCAAGCTCGGCTCGCCGCGCCTTGGAGACCTGAGAGACCGCGTCGACCCGCTCACGCAGGCTCAGGCGTACGCCGAGGCCGGCGCCGTGGCCCTGTCGGTGGTCGTAGAGCCGGACTTCTTCCACGGCAGCTACGAGCTGCTGCGGCGCTGCCAGGAAGCCTCCGGCCTGCCGGCGCTGGCCAAGGACTTCGTAGTCGATCCCCGGCAGCTCGAGTGGGCGCGCGACGCCGGCGCCGACGCCGTGCTGCTCATCGCCGCCCTGCAGCCACGCGAGGCGCTGCACCGCCTGGCGGCGTCGGCCCGTGCGCTCGGCCTGGCGCCCCTGGTCGAGATCCACACCCGCGAGGACGCCGACAAGCTCGCCGGCGCCGACTGGGAGCTGATCGGCATCAATCACCGCGACCTGCGCATATTCGAAGTCGACCTCGAGCTCTCCCGCCCGTTGCTTCCGCACCTGCCGCCGGACGCTTTCAAGGTGGCCGAGAGCGGCATCCGCTCGCCCGCCGACGTCGAGCGCCTGGCCGCCCTAGGCTTCGACGCCTTCCTGATCGGCGAGACCCTGCTCACCGCCGACGACCCCGCGACTCGTCTGGAGGAGCTGCTGAAGACGCCGGAGGGACCTTGAGCGCCCCCCTGATCAAGATCTGCGGCATCACCCGGCCCGAAGACGCCGTGCACGCCGCGGATCTGGGCGTGGACTGCCTGGGCCTGAACTTCTATCCCCCCAGCCCCCGCCACGTCACCTTGGAACAGGCGGCGGAGATCGCCGACGCCGTGCGCGGCAGGGTCGCGCTGTTCGGCGTCTTCGTCAACGCCACGCCCACCGACATCGAGCGCACCGTCGAGGCGGTCGGCCTCGACCGCATCCAGTTCCACGGCGACGAGACCCCCGCCGACCTCGCCCCCTGGGAAGACCGTGCCGTCAAGGTCGTTCGCGTGGACGACCGGACCCCGCGGGACGTGTGGGACGCCTACCCGCATGCCTGGGGCTTCCTCGTCGAAGCGAGCCACGAGACACTCTACGGCGGCACCGGCGAACCCTGGACCTATGAGGCACTGCGAGGCCTACGGATCTTCCGCCCGTGGCTGCTCGCCGGCGGCCTCCGACCGGACAACGTGTGCCGCGCACTCGACCGCACAGGGGCCACCGGCGTGGACGCCTGCTCGGGGGTCGAGCTGCGGCCGGGGATCAAGGACCCCGAGAAGATGGAGCGCCTTGTGCAGGCGGTGCGACACAGGTAGCGTCGGGTCGATGGATCGACGACGCAAGGATCGCGACATGACCTCGCCCCCGGGGCAACCGGCCGACGGTTGGTTCGACGGCTGGGGAGGCCGCTACGTGCCGGAGACGCTCATGGCGCCCCTGGCCGAGCTGACCGCGGGCTACGAGAAGGCGATCCGCAGCCGCCGCTTCCGCCGCCGCCTCGACGACCTGCTGACCCACTACGCCGGGCGGCCGACGCCGCTCTACCACGCCGAGCGGCTGACGCGGCACCTGGGCGGCGCTCAGATCTGGCTCAAGCGCGAGGACCTGCTGCACACCGGCGCCCACAAGCTGAACAACGCCCTGGGCCAGGCCTTGCTGGCCACCCAGCTCGGCAAAGAGCGCGTGATCGCCGAGACCGGCGCCGGCCAGCACGGCGTGGCCACCGCCACGGCGGCGGCCCTGCTCGACCTCCAGTGCACCGTCTACATGGGCGAGGAGGACATGCGCCGCCAGCGCGTCAACGTCGACCGCATGGCACTCCTCGGCGCCGACGTGGTGGGAGTCGACTCCGGCAGCCGCACCCTGAAAGACGCCATCAACGAGGCCCTGCGCGACTGGGTCACCAACGTCCGCTCCACCCACTACGTGCTGGGGTCGGTGCTCGGTCCCGACCCCTATCCGCGTATGGTGCGCGACTTCCATCGCGTCATCGGAGAAGAGGCGCGGCGCCAGCTCAAGCGCCAGGCCGGCCGGGAATCGCCCGACCTCGCGGTCGCCTGCGTCGGCGGTGGCAGCAACGCCCTGGGCCTGTTCACGGCCTTCCTCGACCTCCCCTCGGTGCGGCTGGTCGGCGTCGAGGCCGGCGGCCGCGGCGAGGCACTGGGAGAGCACGCCGCCCGCTTCCAGGGAGGCGCGCCGGGCGTCCTGCACGGCACGTACACACAAGTGCTGCAGGACCGCAACGGCCAGATCGCGGGCACGCACTCCATCTCCGCCGGCCTCGACTACCCGGCGATCGGCCCCGAGCACGCCGCCCTGGCCGAGCGGGGCAGGGTCGAATACACCACCGTGAGCGACGCCGAGGCGGTCGAGGCCTTCCACCTCCTGGCCCGTTGCGAGGGCATCCTGCCGGCCCTGGAGAGCGCCCACGCCCTGGCCGAGGCGGCGCGGCGGGCGCCGCGACTCGCCGGCGAGAAGCTGATCCTGGTCAACCTCTCGGGCCGCGGCGACAAGGATCTCG
>JBOGJI010000081.1:0-5547 GCA_050747865.1 Thermoanaerobaculia bacterium | reverse complement strand
GAGGAACGCATCCATGGCGCTCTACTCCGTTCGCAACGCGATCATCGGGTCGACGCGGGCGGCGCGACGGGCCGGCAGGTAGCAGGCGAGGAACGACACGCCGAGCAGCGCGAGCGTCACCGCCGCGAGGGTGACCGGATCCCGCGCATCGACATTGAACAGGATGCCCTGCAGCACACGACGCGCGGCCAGCGCGCCCGCGAGCCCGATGCCGGCTCCCACGGCCGCCAGGGACATGCCTTGGCGGACCACCAGAGCCGTGACTTCGCGGCGCGTCGCCCCCAGTGCCATGCGCACCCCGATCTCGCGCCGGCGCTGCTCCACGGCGTACGCGAGGACGCCGTAGATACCGAGAACCCCCAACAACAGGGCGACGACGGCGAACGCCAGCATGAGCAGCATCGTGAACCGGGGCTGACCGGTGGCACGGTCGACGACGTCCCGCATGCCGCGCACGTCCGCCATCGGCAGGGACGGCGCCACCCCCCGGACGACGCCGCGTACGGTGCCGACGAGGTCCTCCGGGCCGCTGTCGCCGCGCACGACGACCGTCATGAAGCGCCCGTACGGGAAGTTGAGGCGACTCGGCTGGGCGTGCGGCACGTACACGATCGGTGGCGCAGGCTCCGCCGGGCCGAGCTGACGGACGTCGCCAACGACGCCGACGATGGTCAGCCACGGCTGGTCATCGACCCCGTGGTACCGGATACGCCGGCCGAGGGGGTCATCTCCCGGCCAGTAGGCACGCGCGGCCGCTTCATTGACGATCGCGACGAGCGGCGACCCGTCGACATCCCGTTCGTCGAACCGGCGACCGCGCCGCAAGGACACGCCCAGAGTCTCGAACGTGCCGGCCGTGAGCACGAGATAGCGGGCGTTCCATTGGGGCTCACCCGGCGACGGCAGTGGCCGCCCCTCGATCGTAAAGTCGTCCGCCGGGCCTTCGGACCACAGCGGCAGGTTCGAGATCGCTCCGGCGGCGCGTATGCCCGGCGCGGACCTCAGCCGTTCCTGCAATTCCGCATGGAGACGGCGGACCTGCGCGAGCTCCGGGTATTCCTCTTCGGGAGCGAAGAGGCCAAACGTGAGCACGCCGTCGGCACGCAAGCCCACGTCGACACTGCGCAACTCCTGATAGCTCCGCACGAGCAGGGTCGCACCGGCGACGAGGAGCAGGCTCAGAGCCACCTCGGCGACGACGAGCCCACGGCGGGCCGCGATCCGGCCGGCGGAGACCGAGCGATCGCCGCTCCGCGAGATCGCGAGCGCACCGACCGCTGTGGACTGGAATGCCGGAAGAAAGCCGAAGGCGAATGCCGCGACGATCGACACGCCCAGCGAAAAGCAGACGGCGGCCAGGTCGAGCCCGACCTCCGCCACGCGCGGCAGGATCTCGGACTCGAGCGCCAGCAGGCCGCGGAGCAGGGGACCCGCCAGCAGCAGACCCACGCCGCCCCCGGCGAGGCCGAGCACCAGGTGCTCGACGGCGAGCTGGCGAATGAGCCTCCTACGGCTCGCGCCCAGGGCGGTGCGGATCGCCATCTCGTGGCGCTGCGACTCGCCACGCGCGAGCAGCAGATTGGCCAGATTCGCGCAGATCATGAGCAGCACGAGCCCGACCGCGCCGAACACCAGCAGCAACGGTTGCCGCGCACCGCCGATCAGGTCGTCGTGAAGCGACCGCTGCACGGCGAAGTGTCCCGTCGCGTAGTGATCCGGAAACTCTGTCGCCCACTGCTCGTGCAGCGCGTCGAGCTGCGCCTCCACCTGCGCCGCCGTGGCGTCCTGCGCCCGGCGGGCGACGGCCAAGAAGTTGTGACTCTGCCGGTGCCAACCCGGTGCGGCGGTGTCCAACGCCAGCGGCGTGTACAGGTGGGTCCGGTCGTCGGGGAAGCCGAACCCCCGCGGCATCACACCTACGATCTCGCAGGGCACGCCGTCGAGGAGCACATCACGACCGAGAACCGCGCGATCCGCCTGCAAGCGTTGGCGCCAGAACCCGAACCCCAGCACCGTCACACAGGGAGCACCCGGCAGATCGTCCCCGCGCGCGAACGTCCGGCCGAATGCCGCCTCCGCGCGCAGCACCTCGAACAGCTCCGCCGTCGCCACGACCGCCTCGACCCTCTCCGCCGGGCCGCGGCCCGGCACGAGATTGCGGCCTTCGGGGAAATACGCGGCGGTCGCGGACAGTGCTGGGACGCGCTCGCGGATGTCGAGCAGCTCCGGCCCGGACACCCCGAAATACGGGAAGTCGTACCCCGTAGTCGGCAGGAAGCGCGTATACACGGCGACCAGCTCCTCCGGCTCCGGATACGACAGCGGCCGCCAGAGCACCGCGTTGACCACGCTGAAGATCACTGAGCTGGCGCCGATGCCCAGACCCAGCGTCAGAATCGCCGTGGCCGCGAACGCGGGACGCTTGCGCAGGGTGCGCAGCGCGTATCGCAGCTCCTTGGCGAGAGGGCTCATCCGCGCCCTTCTCCCTCCACCGCGTTGCCGCGCGGCCCGGGCTCCTGCGGGGCCTGAACGTGGTAGCCGGACTCGTGCAGCTCCTCCACGGCCTCGCGCGTTTGCGGCTGGTCCTCGTCGACTACGCGGCCGTCGAACAGGTAGACGGCGCGCTTGGCGTGCTCTGCCCAGCGAGGGTCGTGGGTGACCATGCAGATGGTGGAGCCCTCGCGGTGGAGCTCCTCGAGCAGCCCCATCACCACCTCGCCGTTGCGGGAGTCGAGGTTGCCGGTGGGCTCGTCGGCGAGCAGGATCGCGGGCTTGCCGACCACCGCCCGGGCCACCGCCACCCGCTGCTGCTGGCCGCCGGAGAGCTGCGTCGGGTAGTGCTTCATGCGGTGCGCCATGCCCACCCGCTCGAGCGCCTCGTGGACGCGCTTCTTGCGCTCGGACGCCGGCGTGCCGCGGTAGACCAGCGGCAGCTCGGTGTTCTCGTAGACCGTGAGATCCCCGATCAGGTTGAAGGCCTGGAAGACGAAGCCGATCTGGCGGTTGCGGATGCGCGCCCGGTCGCGGAAGGAGAGGCCGGCGACCTGCTCGCCGGCGAGCCAGTACTCCCCGTCGGTGGGCGTGTCGAGCAGCCCCAGGATCGACAGCATCGTCGTCTTGCCGCAGCCGGAAGGCCCGGCGATCGACACGAACTCGCCCTTGCGGATCTCGAGGTGGACGTCGGCGAGCGCGTGGGTCTCGATCTCGTCGGTGAAGAAGACCTTCCTCACGCCGTCGAGCCGGATCAGGGCTCCATTCTTTCCTTCATTGCCGCTCATCGTTTCTGTTCCTTCACGTGTCAGTTGATGCGCAAACGATCGTGGCCGTCCCAGGTGCTGGTGTCGGAGAGGATGACGCGGTCGCCCTCGGCCAGCCCCTCGGTGATCTCGATGGTGTTGACCGAGGCCTTGCCGAGCCTCACGGGTACCCGCAGCGCGTGCTTGCCATCGGGCTCGATGCGGAAGAGGGTGATGGTGCTCTCCGCCTGCCCGTAGGCGGGCCGTCCCACGTAGAGCACGTCCTCGAGCCGCTCGATCTGGATGGTGCCGTCGACCGAGAGATCCGGGCGGGCACCGGCCGGGAGCTCTCCGGTCAGCTCCACGTCAACGGTCACGGTCCCCTCCTGGACGGCAGGGTCGATCCGGGCCACACGGCCGGACACCACCCCGTTGCGTGTGTCCACCTCGACCGACTGCCCCAGCGCCACGTCCTTGGCCTGCGTCTCCGGAATCCGCAGCTCGGCCTTGAGCCGCTCCGGCCGCGCCACCCGTGCCAGCGTCGCCCCGTCCGTCACGCGCTGGCCCACCTCGACAGCCACCTCCTGGAGGACTCCGTCGATGCCGGCGCGCACCGCGAGCCCCGCAAGCTGCTCGCGGCGCAACGCCGCCATCGCCCGCGCCTGCTCGAGCCGCGCGCGCTCGGCCGCGAGCTGCGCCTTCGCCGACTCGGCGCCCTTTGCCACGCGCTGCCGTTCGAGCTCCGCGCGCCCGGCCAGCTCCGCCGCCCTCGTCTCCGACAGCCGGCGCGTCAGATCTGGAACCAGGCCCTCGGCGGCCAGGCGGCGATCCGCCTCGACCTGCAATCGCGCCTGCTCGGCTTCCGATTCCACCTCGGCCGCCAGCGACGCGAGGGTCAACTGCTCGGCGTCGAGCTGGGCGGCCAGCCGCGCGTAGTCGGCCTCGGCCTCGGCAAGCCCGGCCTCCGCTTCCAGCGCGCTCTGCTCGACCTCCGGGTTCGAGAGCTCCAGGAGGGCGGTCTCCGCCGTCACCCGCTCACCCGCCAGCGCCGGGATCCGATCTACCCTTCCGGCGACCGGCGCCGCGATCCAGCGGATCTCCACCGGCACCAGCGTGCCCGGTCCGCGCACCTGGCGCACCATCTCGCCGCGCCGCACCGTGTCGAGGAAGAGGGAGCGCTGGTCGACGCTCGGCGCCGCCGGCTCGAGCCGCGACAGCGCCACGGTGACGAGCGCGACGACGCCGACCGCGGCGCCGCTCAGGATGAGGCGCCGCCGGCGCTTGGCGCGGCCGAGAGCGGGGTTCACGACGTCCATCGATGCCCTCTACGGCAAGGCCGGTGCCAGTCGCACGTTCCGCGGAAAGCCTGCTATCCAAGGCATTCCAGAAGTTTCCCGCTCAGGGGATGTCCGCTTCCGAACACCTCGCGTCCGGCAACGAACAGACCCATCTCTTGGCGGCGCGGCCAATCCATGCTAGGTTACATGTAACTCGTGGAGGAGAGATCGAACATGGCCGCACCCACTCGAGCTCAATCGTCGCGAGACAAGGTCCGAGCGTATCGGATGCGCCTGCGACGCCAGGGACTGCGCCCCATCCAGATCTGGGTACCGGACGTCCGTTCGGCCGAATTCAAGGAGCAGGCGCATCGGCAGTCGCAGGCGGTCGCGCGGAGCCCTCATGCCAAGGAGGATCAGGCGTTCATCGACGCGGCCTCGGACCCGGGCGACGCATGAGGCGCGGTGAGATCTGGACTGTCGCAGGCGGCCGCGACTACGCCGGCAAACCTCGCCCCGCGGTCCTTCTCCAAGACGACCGCTTCGACGCCACAGACTCCATCACCCTCTGCGCGTTCACCACGGATCCAACGGACGCGCCGCTCTTTCGATTGCCAGTGGAACCCAGCGAGCGCAACGGGTTGCACCACCCCTGCAAGCTGATGGTGGACAAGATCACCACGGTGCCGAAAGCGAAGCTCGGCTCCCGCCTGGGGCAGCTCGACGACGAAGATGTCGTGAAGCTGAACCGGGCGGTCACGGTCTTCCTCGGGCTCGCAGCACCCGTCAGAAAACAGCCACGTCAATAGCATCCCCGAAGGGGACCCTAATGCGCACGCGAGAGTCGCCGACTACTCTTGCTGAAGAGCGATGAGTGGAGCGATCGCGGCGGCTCTGATCGCGGGAATCAGGGTGGCGAGCAGAGCCGCGACGCCGAGCACGACCACCGCACCGAGATAGGTGCCGACATCCCACGGACTTATCTCATAGAGAAGCCCCTCGAGCAACCGCGCAAAGGCAACCGCACCGGCAAA
>JBOGJI010000080.1:0-48549 GCA_050747865.1 Thermoanaerobaculia bacterium | reverse complement strand
GACTTTTAATCCGAAGGTCGGGGGTTCGATTCCCTCACGGCCCACCAGATGGCCAGGAGGGGTAGCGGAGCGGCCCGGAGGGAGGGCAGGGCGCCATGTCCACCAAGCGGCCCGCGGTCCAGTCGCTGCTGGCGGCGGCACTGGTGCTGGCGGGTCACCTCGCGGATGGGCAGCTCCACGGCTTGGCCGGGCTGGGGCACCTCGACTTTGCCGCCACGGCGGCCTTGGTCAGCGGTCTGTCTTTCGGCTGGCCCGCCCTGGCGGGGTCCGTGCTCGTCTCGCTCGTCCACTGCACGTTGCTCCCGTCCGGCCCTTGCTCTTTCGGCGCGGTGCTCGCGTGTGCCCTGCTGACCGCCACCGGCGCAACCATACTCTGGCTGCCTCGCCGACTCGGCTGGAGCCTGATCTCGATCGAGGCCTATACCGTGGCGGTGGCTGCCGCCGGGATCGCGGCGAGCGGCTCCGCCTGGCTTCTCGCCGCGGCGCGCGACCCCACCGTGACGCTCAACGAGTTCTGGAGCGGCTGGGGGCAGCTCACCGCTTCGCTCATTCTCATGGCGGCGCTCCTGCTGCGCATTGTCAACCGCCTGCTGAAGCCGTGGGTCCATCGCGCCTGGCTCCCGGACTTGCACCTTGCCCGTCCCGAGCGAGCGAGCCTGGCCCGCTGGCTGCTGGTGCTGGCGCTCATCGTCGGCGTGGGGCTGACGGTGCGCCAGACCCTCGACATGCCGCCGACCCTGCACGAATGGGCGCGGCTGCTCTTCGTGCTCCCCATCGTGCTGCTCGGCCGCCACGGCCTGCGTGAAGGTGTGGTCGCCGGCTGCCTGGCGGGAATCGCCGCGTACGTCGCCGATGCGGCCGACCCGCTCCCTCCCGCCGGCGCGCGAGCGGAGCTGGCTCGCCAGGCCGCGGCCACGGTCTTCCCGCTGCTGGGAGCCGTCATCGGGTGGGCCTTCGAACGGGAATGGGAAGCGCGCCGGGAGCTCCGGGCAGCCCTGGCGAACACGGTGCAGGCCCTGCGGGGCTCGCTGGCCGTGCGACATGTGCCCACCGAGGACCATACCGTGCGCGTGGCCCGCTACGCGGTCGAGACCGGCCGCCGCCTGGGCCTGGAGGGCGGCGAGCTGGAAGCCCTGGAGACCGCCGGGCTGCTGCACGACATCGGCAAGATAGGCGTCCCGGACGCCGTCCTGCGCAAGCCCGGTCCGCTGCGCTGGCACGAGGCCGAGCAGATGCGTCAACACGCGGAGATCGGAGCCCGGCTCCTGCAGCAGATACACGGCCTGGAGGCGGCCATCCCGCTGGTTCGCCACCATCAGGAGCGATACGACGGCCGCACGGTCGGGCCGCACCCCGGCTACCCCGACGGCCTGGCCGGCGAGGCCATTCCTCTGGGCTCCCGCATCATCGCTGTAGTCGACGCCTTCGACGCCATGACCTCGGACCGCGAGTACCGCAAGGCCCGCTCGGTGGAAGAGGCGGTCGCCGAGCTGCGCGCGGAGCGCGGCAAGCAGTTCGACCCCAAAGTCGTCGACGCCTTCCTCGAAGCTCTAGCTGCCCGTCCGTGGCGGCCCGGCGCGCCCGCGGATGAGGACGAGGAGCCCGCTGTGCTAGAGTCAATACTGGCCGATAAGGCCGACCCGTCCCCATCGTCTAGCCAGGTCTAGGACTCCAGCCTTTCAAGCTGGCAACACGGGTTCGAATCCCGTTGGGGACACCACTCTGGGCTCAACCGGCGAGCTGGGACTGGATGGGCTCCAGGCGGCCGGCGAGGATGCTTTCGAGCCAGGGGTCGACGCGGAGGACGGTCTCTTCGCGGCGCGGGCCGGTGGATACGAGGTGAACGGTGACGCCCAGCTCGCGCTCGAGGAAGCCGACGTAGTCCTTGGCCTGCGCCTGAAGGGCGTCGAAGTCTAGGGTTCCCACCGTGGGGGTGCGCCAGCCGGCGAGATCCCTGTACACCGGAGTGCAGCGTTCGAGCTCCTCGGTCGTCGCCGGCAGGTGTTCGACCTCCCGGCCGTCGAGCCGATAGGCGGTGCAGACCCGGATCACGTCCAGCTCGTCCAGGACGTCCAGCTTGGTGAGAGCCACGGAGGTCGCGTCGTTGATCTCGACCGCGTGGCGTACGGCCACCAGGTCCAGCCAGCCGCAGCGTCGCGGGCGGCCGGTGGTGGTGCCGAACTCGTTGCCGCGCCGGCGCAGGTACTCGCCGGTCTCGTCCTCGAGCTCGGTGACGAAGGGTCCGCCGCCCACACGGCTGGTGTAGGCCTTGAGCACTCCCATGACGCCGTCGATGCGGGTGGGCGGCACGCCGGCGCCGGCGCAGGCTCCCGCGGCCGTGGAGTGGGAGCTGGTGACGTAGGGGTAGGTGCCGTGGTCGAGGTCGAGCAGAGCTCCCTGGGCGCCTTCGAAGAGCACTCCGCGTCCGTCGCGGATCCACGAGGCGACCAGCCGCTGGCCGTCGGTCAGGTAGGGCGCCAGGCGCTCGCGCCAGCTCGAGGCTTCCTCCACGGCGGCTTCGAGCGACGGCGCCGGGTCGCCGGCGCGGACGAGCTCGACGCCGAGGCGGTCGAGCAGCGGCTCCAGGCGCTCGGCCAGGTCGGTGGCGAAGAGGTCGCAGAAGCGCACGCCGCTGCGCGCCGCCTTGGCTTCGTACGCCGGGCCGATGCCCCGGGAGGTGGTGCCGATGGCGCGGGCGCCGAGGGCGCGCTCACGGATCTGATCGATCGCGGCGTAGAGGGGGAGCAGCACGTGGGCCCGCTCGGCCAGAAAGAGCCGCCCCTGCGCCTCGACACCGGCCTGCTCCAGGCCCTCGAGCTCGTGGAAAAACGCCTCCGGGCTCACCACCATGCCGTTGCCGAGCAGGCACTGGATGCCGGGATGCAGGATGCCGGAGGGGATCAGGTGGAGGGCGAAGTGGCGATCGCCGAAGCGCACCGTGTGGCCGGCGTTATGCCCTCCCTGATAGCGCACGACGGCGTCGAAGGCGGGGCAGAGGAGATCGACGATCTTCCCCTTGCCCTCGTCGCCCCACTGCAGTCCGAGAACGATCAGGCGTCCCATGGCACCAGCGCGGGACAGTAGCAGGAGCGGTGGCCCGTGGCCAGTGCCCGGCCGCCGGGATCAGCGGCTCTGCGGAGCGAGGCTGCCCAGGCGGTCCTTCAGCGAGGCGTAGACCAGCCAGGTGCCCGGCAGCAGCACCAGCAAGTAGGTCAGGAACTGGCCGTAGCGACCGTCGGGGCTGTAGGGCTCGGTGGCCACGTGCAGGGCCTCGCTGTAAGGGAAGACGCCCGCCTCGGTGAGCTCATGGAAGCCGTAGATCAGGAGCTGGACCACAAAGACCCCCAGGAAGACCGCGGTCACCTGGAAGAAGAGCCCGAGATTCACCCGGTGGCCGTAGCGCGACCAGGCCCAGGCCACCAGCGCGGCGACGACGACGCCGGCGAAGGCGCCGACCAGCAGCAGGTGCTGGCGGACCTGCGTGATCAGGGCGTTCATCATCAGCGCCGTCTCCATCCCCTCGCGGGTGATCATGAGGACGGTGAAGCCGAAGACACCGAGCATGGCCGCGGCCCCGGTGCGCGCCGCGGAGCGCTCGAGATGCTGCTCGATATCCCGCTTGATGTGCCGCGCGACCCGCCACATGTGGACGATCAAGGAAGCGACCAGGATGGCGGCGGCGATGGCGAGGATTCCCTCCCACAGTGCCTGGTTCGAGGCGCGCTGGAAGAGCCAGGCCGCGGCCAGGCTGACCACGACGGAGGTGCCAATGCCCCAATAGATGGCCGGCAGCAGCCCGGGTCGCCCGGTCTTCTTCAGGTAGGCGACGCTGATGGCGATGATGAGGAAGGCCTCCAGCCCCTCCCGCAGCGTGATCACGAAAGCTTGCAGCATGCGTCCACTCCCGAACAGTCGTCGTTTTGTTGAGACAGAATCTCAATACGGACCTGAAGATTCTGGACCATGGGAGTTCTGTTTGTCAAACGTCGGAGCTCTTGTCAGAGGCTCTTGCCGGGCCTGATAACATGCGAGGCGAGAGGAGGTCGATTCGACACATGCCCTACAGCCCGATGATCGTTCGCCCGATGAAAGAGGAGCTCACCGCGATCGGATTCGAGGAGCTCTTGACCCCGGAGGACGTGGATCGCTTCATGGCCGACACGAGCGGCAGCGCTCTGTTGGTGATCAACTCGGTCTGCGGCTGCGCCGCCGGCGGCGCCCGCCCGGCCGTCCGTCAGGCGCTGGAGCACGAGGTGCGCCCCGAGCGCCTGGTGACCGTATTCGCCGGCCAGGACCTGGAGGCCACGGCGCGGGCGCGCGGCTACTTCGCCGACATCCCGCCGTCCAGCCCGTCGATGGCGCTGTTCAAGGACGGGGAGCTGGTCTACTTCGTGCCCCGGCACCGCATCGAAGGCCGTACCCCCGAGCAGATCGCGGCGGACCTGCGCGGCGCCTTCGACCGTGAGCTCACCGCCGCCACCGCGGCCTCTTGATGCGACGAACCTTTCACCAGAACCGGCATGCGCTGCACGGCATCACCGTGGTGGTCGACACGCAGGGCCCGGAGCTCTACATCGGGCGTTGCGACGACATGGACGAGCGGGAGATCGTGCTCCTCGACGTCGATGTCCACCGTGAGGGCGGCGGGGCGCCGAGCAAGGCCGAATACGTCGCCCGCGCGGCGCAGATGGGAGTGTGGAAGAAGCATGATCGATTGGCGCTGCCTTTGACCGAGGTCAGGGAAGTGCGCCCGCTCGGCGAATACTGAGCCCCCAGATCCGTCGCGAGCCAGGAGCGAGGAGAAGGAATCCCTATGCCCAATGGCATCGTATCCGTCCCGACACCCAGCAATGAGCCGGTCCGAAGCTACGCTCCGGGATCCCCGGAGAAGGCCACGCTCAAGGCCGAGCTGGCGCGGCAGCTCGCGGAGCGCATCGAGATCCCGGCCCTGATCGGAGGCCGGGAGGTGCGCACCGGCGACACCCAGCCGGTGGTCTGTCCGCACGACCACGCCCACGTTCTCGCCGAGGTCCATCTGTGCGGATCCGGGGAGGTGGAGTCGGCGATCGCCGCCTCCCGTGAAGCCTGGCGCCAGTGGTCGGAGATGGCCTGGGAGGACCGGGCGGCCGTCTTCCTCAAGGCCGCCGACCTCTTGGCCGGCCCGTGGCGCGACCGGGTGAACGCCGCCAGCATGTTGGGCCAGTCGAAGACGGTCTTCCAGGCCGAGATCGACTCGGCCTGCGAGCTGATCGACTTCTGGCGCTTCAACCCGTTCTACATGACCGAGATCTACGCCCAGCAGTCGCGCTCGCCGCGCGGCCACTGGAACTATCTCGAGTACCGGGCGCTGGAGGGCTTCGTCTTCGCGGTCACGCCGTTCAACTTCACGTCCATCGGCGGCAACCTGCCGACGTCTCCGGCGCTGATGGGCAACACCGTGTTGTGGAAGCCGGCGACCACGGCGATCCTGTCGGCTTACTACATCGCCCGGCTGCTGGAGGAGGCGGGGCTGCCCCCGGGAGTGATCAACTTCCTCCCCGGCCGCGGGGCCGAGGTCGGCGACCCGGCGCTGGCCAGCGAGGAGCTGGCGGGCATCCACTTCACCGGCTCGCCCGCGACCTTCCGCCGGATGTGGCACACGGTGGCCGACAACCTGGAGCGCTACAAGTCCTATCCCAGGATCGTCGGCGAGACCGGCGGCAAGGACTTCGTGTTCGCGCATCCCTCGGCGGACGTCGAGGCGCTGGTCGTGGCGCTGGTGCGTGGCGCCTTCGAGTACCAGGGCCAGAAGTGCTCGGCGGCGTCGCGGGCCTACGTGCCGGCGTCGCTGTGGCCGGCGGTCGAATCGCGGCTGGTGGAGGAGACGGCGGCGCTGGCCATGGGCCCGCCGACCGACTTCCGCAACTTCATGGCGGCGGTGATCGACGAGAGCGCCTTCGACACCATCATGGGCTACGTCGAGCACGCGCGCGGGTCCGCGGAGGCCGAGATCCTGGTCGGGGGCAAGGGAGACAAGTCGCGCGGCTACTTCATCGAGCCGACGGTGGTGCGCGTCACGGATCCCCGCCACCGGCTGATGCGGGAGGAGATCTTCGGCCCGGTGCTCACCGTGTACGTGTACGAGGACGCGGCGCTGGACGAGGCGCTCGAGCTCTGCGACAGCACCACACCGTACGGTCTGACCGGCGCGGTATTCGCCCGCGACCGGCAGGCGATCGTCGAGATGGCGGCGGCGCTGCGCCACGCGGCCGGCAACTTCTACATCAATGACAAGCCGACCGGCGCCGTGGTCGGCCAGCAGCCGTTCGGCGGCGGCCGCGCCTCGGGCACGAACGACAAGGCGGGCTCGGCGTTGAACCTCCTGCGCTGGGTCAGCCAGCGGTCGATCAAGGAGAACTTCGTGCCCACGCTCTCGGTGGCCTACCCCCACATGGGTGAGGAGTAGTTCGTCTCGGCGCGCCGCGGCTGGGAGATAATCGCCCGGCTGTGGCTCATGGCGTGAACGGCGGACGCAGGGTCGCGGAGGTGCTCCGCGCCCGGGGCATCGACTCGCTGTTCACGTTGTGCGGGGGGCACATCGCTCCGATCCTCGTCGAGGCGAAGGCGCTCGGCATCCGCGTCGTCGACGTGCGGCACGAGGCGAGCGCCGTGTTCGCCGCCGACGCCACGGCGCGGCTCACGGGGAGGCCCGGGGTCGCCGTGGTCACCGCCGGACCGGGCGTCACCAACACGCTGACCGCGATCCAGAACGCGGCCCTCGCCGAGAGCCCGGTGGTGCTGCTCGGCGGCGCCACGGCGACCGTGCTGCGGGGTAGGGGAGCGCTGCAGGACATCGACCAGCTGAGCTTGCTGCGCCCTCTGGTGAAGTGGGCCGGACGGGCGAGCCGCGTGGCCGACGTCGTTCCGCTGCTGGAGTGGGCCCTGCACAGCGCGCAGGACGGGGTTCCGGGCCCGGTCTTCCTGGAGCTGCCGGTCGATCTGCTGTACGAGGAGGAGATCGTCCGCCAATGGTACGGCGTCGACCGGGAGTCATCGGCGGGACTGGGCGCTCGGTTGCAGCGCGCATATGTCAAGCATCACTTGAAGGGTTTGTTCGCCGACGGAGCGGCGCCTTCGTCCCGACCGGCGGAGCCAGGTTCCGTCTCCCTGACGAGGGGGTCCCTGAGAAACGTGGTCCGGCGGCTCGCCCGCGCCGAGCGGCCGCTGCTGCTGATCGGCAGCCAGGCGGCGCTCGATTCCCGGCGCATCGGGGATCTCGTCGCGGCGGTCGAGGAGCTGAGCGTCCCCTGTTACCTCTCGGGCATGGCGCGCGGCCTGCTCGGCAGAGAGCACGGGTTGCTGCTTCGGCACCGGCGGCGTGAAGCCCTGCGCGAGGCGGACCTGGTCTTGCTGGCCGGTGTGCCGCTCGACTTCCGGCTCGACTACGGCCGGCAGATCCCGCGCCGCACCCCGGTCGTCGCCAGCAACCGCAACGAGAAGAGCCTGACGCTCAATCGCCGCCCAACGGTGGCGTTGCACGCCGATCCCGCCGCATCCGTGAAGATGCTCGCCGGGGCGCTGCGCAAGACCGCCGGTTCGGGTCCGTCGGAGGGATGGGCGGACTGGACGGCACGCTTGCGCCAGCGTGACGGAGAGCGGGAAGCGGAGATCGACCGGCAGACGGCCGCGGAGTCCGGGCCGGGCGTTGGCCCTCTGAGTCTCTTTCGGTGCCTCGATCGGCTCCTCGACGACGAATCGGTACTGGTCGCCGACGGCGGGGATTTCGTCGCCACCGCGTCCTACACGCTGCGGCCGCGGGCACCGCTGTCGTGGCTCGACCCCGGGGTCTTCGGCACCCTGGGGGTCGGCGGCGGATTCGCCCTGGCGGCTCGGGCCTGCCGGCCGCGGGCGGAGGTCTGGCTGCTCTGGGGCGACGGCTCGGCGGGTTTCAGCCTCGCCGAGCTGGACACCTGCGTCCGCCACCGGCTGCCGGTGATCGCGCTGGTGGGCAACGACGCCTCCTGGGCGCAGATCGCGCGCGAGCAGGTGCCGATGCTGGGCGATGCCGTCGGCACCGAGCTGGCGCGCACGGACTACCATCGCGCGGCCGAAGGCCTGGGCGCCGCCGGCCTGCTGGTGGAGCGCGCGGAGGACGTAGAGCCAGCTCTGATCGAGGCGAAGCGACTGGCCGCCGAAGGGGTGCCCGTGCTGGTCAACGTCCACCTCGCCGCCAGCGACTTCCGCAAGGGCTCGCTCTCGATGTAGGGAGCAGGAGGCACGCGGATGAACGACGAGTCGAAGATCGGGAGGAAGATGTGATGCGAGCGAAGCTGTTCCTAGTTACCTTGATCGTAGCCGCCTTGACCGCGCCGGCCGGGGCCGCGCCGTTCACCGTGCGCGACATGCTGGCCATGGAGCGGATCTCCGATCCGCAGGTGTCTCCCGACGGGCGGCAGGTCGTGTTCGTGCTGCGGTCGACCGATCTCGAGGCGAATCGCGGGCGGACCGATCTGTGGATCGTCGGCACCGACGGGGAGGGGCTGCGGCGGCTCACCAGCCACGAGGAGGGGGACTCGAATCCGCGCTGGGCGCCCGACGGCCGCAGCCTCTACTTCCTGTCCAGCCGCTCCGGCAGCTCGCAGGTCTGGCAGCTGGAGCTGGCCGGCGGCGAGCCGCGGCAGGTCACCGACCTGCCGCTCGACGTCGGCAATCTGATCGTCTCTCCCGACGGCAAGCGGCTGGCCTTCTCCTTGGCGGTGTTCCCGGATTGCGCAAACCTGGAGTGCACGGCGGAGCGGGTGGAGAAGGCGGAAGGGCCGCCGTCGGGGCAGGTCTACGACGAGATGTTCGTGCGTCACTGGGACACCTGGGAGGATGGACGGAACAATCACGTCTTCGTCTACGACCTCGCGGAGAAGACCGCAACGGACGTGATGGCCGGCATGGTCGCCGACTGTCCATCCAAGCCGTTCGGCGGCGGCGAGGAGCTCGCGTTCACGCCGGACGGATCGGGCATCGTCTTCAGCGCCCGCGACGGCGGCGCGGGCGAGCCCTGGTCGACCAACTTCGACCTCTACCTGGCCGCGGCCGACGGTTCGGCGTCGCCGCGCAACCTGACCGAAAACAACAAGGCCTGGGACACGCAGCCGGTGTTCTCGCCCGACGGGTCGAAGCTGGCCTATCTCGCGATGCGGACGCCTGGGTACGAGTCGGACCGCTTCCGAATCGTGGTGCGGGACTGGCCGGAGGGCACGACGCGCGTGCTCACCGAAGCCTGGGACCGCTCACCGGGAGGCCTGGCGTTCTCGGCCGACGGCGGCACGCTCTACAGTGCGGCGACCGACCTGGGGAACGTCTCGCTGTTTGCCGTCGACGCGGGCGACGGCGAGGTGCGCCGCCTGCTAGCCGAGGGGCACGTCGGCTCGCCGCGGCCGGCGGGGGAGCGGATCCTCTTCGCGCTCGATCACTTCCGCTCCCCGGCGGAGCTGTACACCATGCGCGCGGACGGCGGCGACCGCCGGCAGATCACGCGGATCAACGCCGCGCGCCTCGAGGGGACCTCGTTCGGTGAGCCCGAGCCGTTCACCTTCGAGGGGGCGGACGGAGACACGGTGCACGGCTGGCTCATCCGGCCCGTTGGCTTCGATCCACAGCAGAAGTACCCGGTCGCCCTGCTCATCCACGGAGGCCCCCAGGGCTCGTACGGCAACGACTTCCACTACCGCTGGAACCGGCAGACCTACGCCGCGGCGGGCTACGCCATGGTGACCATCGACTTCCACGGCTCCACCGGCTACGGGCAGGAGTTCACCGACTCGATCCGCGAGGACTGGGGCGGCAAGCCGCTGGTCGACCTGCAGAAGGGCCTGGAAGCCGTTCTGGCGGACAACCCCTGGATGGACGGCGAGCGCGTCTGCGCCCTGGGCGCCTCCTACGGCGGCTTCATGATCAACTGGATCGCCGGGCAGTGGCCCGACCGCTTCCGCTGCCTGGTCAATCACGACGGGGTCTTCGACCAGCGCTCCATGTATTTCGCCACCGAGGAGCTGTGGTTCCCGGAGCACGACTTCGGTGGCCCCTACTGGAAGGTGCCGCAGAGCTACGAGCGCTTCAACCCGGCGCGCTTCGTCGATCGTTGGCAGACGCCGATGCTCGTCATCCACGGCGGCCTGGACCACCGGGTACCCCTGGAGCAGAGCCTGGGGGCCTTCACCGCGCTGCAGCGCCGCGGGGTTCCCAGCCGCTTCCTCTACTTCCCGGACGAGAACCACTGGGTGCTCAAGCCCGCCAACACCATCCAGTGGCACGACACCGTCCTCGCCTGGCTCGACCGCTGGCTGCGCGAGGAGGGGACGGAGGGATCGCCATGAGGCCCCTGGCTGCAATGTTCCCGCTGATCGTCGCGGCTGGCTGCACGAGCCCGCCGGTGGACGAAGTGACGGAGCCGTCTCGGGCGTCTGCGGCGGACGTCGTGTTCGACCTCGCCGCCGCCCGCGCCGTCGACCTCTCGCACACCTATGACGAGACCACCCTCTACTGGCCGACCTCGCCGTCGCGGTTCGAGCGCACCGTGCTATCCCACGGGCCGACGGAAGGCGGCTTTTTCTACTCGGCGGGGACGGTTGCTACGCCGGAGCACGGGGGCACCCATCTGGACGCCCCGATCCACTTCGCCGCCGACGGCTGGACCGCGGACGCCATCCCACTAGACCGGCTGATCGGGCCGGCGGTGGTGATCGACATCGAGGACGCGGCGACGGCCGATCCCGACCACCGGCTGACCGTCGACGAGGTGGAGGCCTGGGAGGCGGAGCACGGCCGCATTCCCGAGGGCGCCATCGCGCTGCTTTGCACCGGGTGGAGCCGCCGCTGGCCGGACGTCGAGGCCTATCTCGGCGACGGCACCCCGGGCGACGCGAGCAACCTGCACTTCCCGTCGTACGGCCTGGAGGCGGCCCGCCTGCTGATAGAGGAGCGGGGCGTCGCCGCCCTCGGCGTCGACACCGCCTCCATCGATCACGGCCCCTCCCAGGACTTTCCCGTCCACCGGCTGGCCGGGGAGACGAACGTCCCGGGCTTCGAGAACCTCACGAACCTCGACACGCTGCCCGCCACCGGCGCCTGGATCGTTGCCCTGCCGATGAAGATCGGCGGCGGCTCCGGCGGTCCCTTGCGCGCCGTCGCGCTCGTGCCACCGGAGCCGCCTGAAGCCGCCGGCTACTAGGCCATCGGCGCGCAAGTAGCCCTCAGAACCGGACGCCCAAGGCGATGACGTCGAGATCCTCGTCCAGGAAGGAGAATTGGCGCGTCCAGCTCAGCTCCAGGGCGACGTCAGGCGTGAACCGGACTCCCGCCCCGATTCCGGCGGCGAGCCCGGTGTCGCTGTCGTCAAACCGGGGAAACAGCCCCGGGCGATTGGTCGACGCATCCGCGTACTGGAAGCCGAGACGGGCGAGCGGGTAGAAGACGACTTCGTCGGTCCGGTAGGTGATGAACAGCCCGAGGGTCGTGACATCCCACTCCCCGTTGCCTCCGAACCTCGGGGGGAGTTTGATGTCACCCTCGGAGACGCTCGTGCCGACCGCGAACTCACCGGTCAGCACTCCCCAGGAGCGGTTCACGACGTCGTATCCGACGGAGCCCTGGATCTGGAGTGCGTCATCGAAGCGATCGCGGTTGGGATCGGCGAGACCGGCTTCGACGCCGAAGTGCCAGGGGCGGGCCTGGGCGCTCGCGGCGGCGGGGAGGAGCAGGGCAGAGACGAGACCACAGAGTACGATCTGCTTGATGGTGTTCATGCGGATTTCCTCTTCTGGGTTGTTTCTGGTGCCGCGTACGACACAAACCCCGCAACTTTTGCAAGTTCCACGCCCATCCGAGACGTTGCCCCCGGTCCGGAAGCGATCGACGTGACGCGCCGGGTACGCCAACGTGTCGTGGTTGCCCTCGGCGGCAATGCCATCACGCGGCCCGACGGCTCGGGCAGCGTCGAGGAGGACCTCACCAATCTGCGTCAGAGCCTGGGGGCGGTGATCCCGCTGCTCGCGCGCGGCTACCAGGTGGTCCTCACCCACGGCAACGGTCCGCAGATCGGCAACATGATGGTGCGCAACGAGCTGTCCGTCGGCCGGGCGCCGGATCTGCCGCTGCCCTTGATGGTCGCCGACGTACAGGGCGGGCTGGGCTACCTGATGCAGACCATCCTGCACGAGCTGCTCGCCGCCGCCGGGCAGGCGACGCCGGTCGCCACCGTCATCACCCTGGTCGCCGTGGACCCGGCGGATCCGGCGTTGGGTCGGCCAGACAAGTTCGTCGGCCCGGTGCTCTCCGAGGAGACCGCGCGGCGCCGCCGCGAGGATGACGGCTGGGTGGTCGCCGAGGATCGCGGCCGCGGCTGGCGGCGGGTGGTACCGTCGCCGCGGCCGCTCCAGGTGCTGGAAGCGCCGACCATCGAGCGTTTGGTCGGCTCGGGGGCGGTGGTGATCTGCTGTGGCGGCGGCGGCGTGCCGGTGACCAGGCAGGACGACGGGCGGCTGCGAGGCATGTCCGGGGTGGTCGACAAGGACTTCGCGTCCGCCGTGCTCGGCCGGCAGATCGGCGCCGAATACCTCTTCATCCTCACCTCGGTCGGCCGCGTGCAGCTCGGCTTCAGCACGGCCTCGGCGCGACCTCTGGCCACGCTACGTCTCGAGGACGCGCGGCGCTACCTCGCTGCCGGGGAGTTCCCCGCCGGCTCCATGGGTCCCAAGGTCGAGGCCGCTTGCCAGTTCCTGGAGGAGGGGGGCGAAGGGGTGCTCATTACCAGCCTCGAGCACCTCGACGAGGCGCTGGCCGGGTATTCCGGAACCTGGGTGGTGCCGGGGCCGTGAGACGTCGTGCCGCCGCGCTGCTGTGGTTGGGGCTGCTGCCTGCCGCGGCGCGGGCCGGCCTGGAGAGCGACCTCGGCCGCAACGAGGTGCGCATCTGGTCCGAGCCCTACCCGCTGACGGCGGGGCTCTCGGTGGCGGGTGCCGAGCTGCCGCGGCGGCTCGAGCGGCTGGGCTACGAACGAGTCCACGAGCGGCCGGACCGTCCGGGCGAGTACTTCTGGGGCCACGAGCGCTTCTGGATCTACCGGCGGGCGTACGAGTGGGACGGTCGCAGCTGGGACGATCGGCTCATCGGGCTGTCTCTGGAGCGCGCCACCGGCACGGTCACCGGCTTGCTCGACGCCGAGGGCGGGCCGCTCGCCGAGCCCGACGGCGCCGGTCTGCGGCTCGAGCCCGAGCTGCTCGCCGAGGCGTTCGACGCGCGCCGGGCGAGAACGGTGCGGGTCGAGCTGGATCGCCTTCCGGAGCACGTCTGGCGGGCCGTTCTGGCGGCCGAGGACCACCGCTTCTTCCAGCACGAGGGCGTCGACGCCCGGGGCATCGCGCGCGCCATGCTGCGCAACGCCTTGGCCGGAAAGGTCGTCCAAGGCGGCAGCACCATCACCCAGCAGCTGGTGAAGCTGCGGGACCTCTCGCCGCAGCGGACGTTGGGGCGCAAGGTCTCGGAGGCCGTGCGCGCCCTCGCGCTCGAGGCGGACTATTCGAAGGAGGAGATCCTCGAGGCCTACCTGAACGCCGTCTACTTCGGCCACGTCGAGGGGATCTCGATCTACGGCCTGGGCACCGCCGCCCACGCCTGGCTCGGCGAGGACGCCGACGAGCTGACGTTGGCAGAGGGCGCGCTGCTGGCGGCGATGATCCAGGGCCCCAATCGCCTGGCGCCCGATCGCCATCCGGAGCGCGCCCTGGAACGGCAGCGGTGGGTCTTGTCGCGCCTGGAAGAGCTGGGCTGGGCGTCGGACGCGGAGATCAAGCGGGCGCGCGAGGCGGGGCTTCCGCGCCTGGCGCTGCGGCAACCCCAGGCCTCCGGAGCGCCGGCCTTCCTCGACGCCTTGCAGGAGCTGATGGGCCGGCACGCTCCGCGGCGCGCCGAGGAGGGGCGTGGGATCGTCATCGAGTCCGGGCTTGATCCGCTGCTCCAGGAGGCCGCCGAGCGGGCGGTCGCGGAAGGGCTCGAGGATCTGCGGCGGCGGCACGGGGAAGGCGGCGAGCTGCAGGCGGCGCTGGTGGCGCTCGACGCCAGCAGCGGGCTGGCGCTGGCCTATGTCGGGGGCGATCCCGGCGCCGGCACCGGCGCGTACGACCGGGCGCGCAGGGCGCGGCGCCAGGTCGGATCGGCGGTGAAGCCGCTCTTGCTGCTCGAGGCCTTCGAGGACTGCGGCGCCCGGGATCCCCTTTACCCGGCGCGCCAGGTGCTGGACGCACCAGTGCGGATGGCGACGCCGACCGGCCTCTGGGAGCCGGTCAGTCGCGGACGCGAGTTTCGCGGCGTGGTCGACCTCCGCGCGGCGCTCATCGAGTCCCTGAACACCCCGTTCGTGCGCCTCGCCGGCTTTTGCGGGTTCAGCGAGGTGGCCGCCCGCGTCCGCCGCACCGGCTACGAGCTGCCGGAGGAGGCGCCCCCGTCCTTCGTCCTCGGCGCCGTGGAGACCACGCCCTGGGCGCTGGCCGGCGCCTACACGGTGTTCGTGCAGGAGGGCGATGCCCTGGCTCCTCGACTCGCATCGCGGCTGCAGCGTCCGGGCGGCAGCTCGCTAGACCGGCTCGAGCGGGACCGCCGGCGAGTCGTCGGCGCCGAGTCGACCTATCTGGCGTGGGACCTGCTGCGCGATTCGGTGGCCCGCGGCATCGCGAGCTCCGCGAACGTCGACGGCACGTTGGCCTGGGGCAAGACCGGCACCACGGAGGCCGACGCCTGGTTTGCCGGCGGCGCCGAGTCGCTGGTGGCCGTGGTCTGGGTCGGCCGGGACGACGGCAGGCCTGCCGGCCTCTCCGGAACCGCATCGGCGATCCCGATCTGGCGGGCGTTCATGGAGCGGGCGGTGCGCCTGCGGCCGCGACGTCAGGTCACCCGCCCCGAGGGGGTGGTCGAGGCGCGGATCCAGGATGCGACCGGGCTGCGGGTGAGCCGCCGCCGGCGCAGGACCCATACGGATCTGTTCCGCCGTGGGGAGCTGCCGCCTCACCGGCGAATCTGGCGCGAAGACGAGCCCGTACCGGTGCTCGACGATCCGGCGCCGTAGCTCCTTCCTGCGCCGCTATACTCGCTCTTGAAACGGCCGGCACGGAGTCCGGCCGTTGCGGAAACCGAGATGTCCGACCGCAGGTATCGCCAACGCGGCTACATGGACGACGACCAGCGCGGCCGTCGGGAGAAGCCGGCTCCCGGTCCAGCCGGCAAGCGGGAGGGGCCGCGCGGTCGCGGTCTCGGCCGGCCGACCGAATCGGTCTTCCGCTGCGCGCAGTGCGGCACCCAGGTGCCGCTGATGGGCCCGGTCGAGACGGACGACCGCTGCCCCAAGTGCGGCGCCGATCTCCACGCCTGCACCCAGTGCCGGCACTTCGACACCTCGGCGCGTTTCGAGTGCCGTCAGCCCATCGCGCAGCGCATCGCCGCCAAGGCCAAGGCCAACACCTGCGAGCTGTTCGAGCCGCGGCTGGCGCAGGGCTTCGCATCCGACTCGGAGCGCCCCGACGACCCGCGCGCCGCCTTCGACGCCCTGTTCAAGATCTAAGAGCCCGTGAATGAATCTCCCGTGGGAGATTCATTCACGGGCTCTAAGGTGGGGGTGTTAGAGTCCCGCGGCCATGAATCCGCGAGTGGGCATCGTCATGGGATCGGCGTCGGACTGGCCGACCATGGAGCGGGCGGCGCAGAGCCTGGTGACGCTCGGCATTCCACATGAGGTGCGCGTCTACTCGGCGCACCGCACACCCGACGAGCTGCTGGCCTACATGACGGAGGCCGAGGAGCGCGGCGTCGAGGTGTGGATCGCCGGCGCCGGAGGAGCGGCCCACCTGGCGGGTGTCATGGCCGCCAAGACCCTGAACCCCGTCCTCGGGGTGCCGGTCGACTCCAAGTACCTCAAAGGGCTGGACTCGCTGCTCTCCATGGTGCAGATGCCGGCCGGGATCCCGGTCGGCACCCTGGCCATCGGCACCCCCGGCGCCGCCAACGCCGGCCTCTTCGCCGGCCACATCCTGGCGCTCAAGTACCCCGAATACCGCGAGGCCCTGGAGCGCTTTCGCGCCAAGCAGCGCGACAAGGCCCTGGCCAACCCGGACCCCCGTTCGTAGGTCACTGGTCCGCGATCCAGGAGTCGATGCGCGTCCCCAGCACATCGAGCGGCAGGGCGCCGGCGCCCAGCACGGCGTCGTGGAAGGCGCGCACGTCGAAGCCGTCGCCCAGAGTCTCCTCGGCACGCTGGCGCAGCTCCTGGATCTCGAGCTGACCGATCTTGTAGGCCAGCGCCTGCCCCGGCCAGACGATGTAGCGATCGACCTCGACCGTGATGTCGTGTTCAGTCTTGGGCGTGTTGGCGGCGAAGAAGTCGATCGCCTGCTGGCGGCTCCAGCCCAGGGCGTGCATGCCGGTGTCGACGACCAGGCGGATGGCGCGCCACATGTCATAGGTGAGCTGGCCCATCTTCGAATACGGGTCGTCGTAGAAGCCCATCTCGTAGCCCAGGCTCTCGGAATAGAGACCCCAGCCCTCGATGAAGGCCGTGTAGCCGCCATGGCGGCGAAACTCGGGGAGCGCCTCCAGCTCCTGGGCCAGGGCGATCTGCAGATGGTGGCCCGGCACCGCCTCGTGCAGGGTCAACGCCTCCATCTCCCAGCGCGGCCGGCTGTCGAGGGAGTAGGTGTTGGCAAAGAAGTAGCCCGGGCGGCCGGCTTCGAGCGATCCCGGCTCGTAGTAGGCGGTGGTCTGCGACTTCTCCGCGTATTCGGGCACCGGCTTGACGCCGTAGGGCAGGCGGGGGAGGGTGCCGAACAGCTTTACCAGCTCGGGGTCGGCCCGCTTGGCGATGGCCAGGTACTCCTCGACCAGGGCCTCGCGTGAGGTGTGGAAGAACCGCGGATCGGTGCGCAGGAACTCGAAGAACTCCTCGAGGGTGCCGTCGAACTCCGCCGTCTCGCGGGTCGCCTCCATCTCGGCGCGGATGCGCTCGACCTCCGCCTGCCCGATGTCGTGGATCTCCTGCGGCGTGAGCCCGGTGGTCGTCGTGACCCGGGCGTTGTAGGCGTACCAGGCGGCGCCGTCGGGGAGGGCCGACAGGGCGATCGATTCCCGGCAGCCGGGGATGTAGCGCTCGGTCAAGAAGTCGTGCAGCTTGCGGAACGCCGGGTAGATCCGCTCGCCGACGACCGTCTCCGCGCGCTGGCCCAGGGCGGTGCGCACGCTCTCGGCCAAATCCTCGGGGAGGCGCTGGAACGGGCCCAGCAGGGGACTCTGGCCCACATCCTCCGGAATGACGTTGAGCACCTGCTGGGGCACGTCGCGGAGCGTCACCCGCGGCGGCGTCACCTCCGCCTCGAGGCCGCGCTCGAGCAAGGCGATGGTCTGGTTCACGACCTCGGGCACGCCGGCCAGCCGGGCGAGGATGTCCTCGTAGTCGTCGGCGTCGAACTGGGGCATGGCGGCGAGCATCTGGGCGACGTTCTGCTGCACGCCGCCCATCTGGCTGATCGCCATCAGCTCGTCGGGGAAGCGCTGGCCGTCGACCCGCTGCTGGAGCTGGTAGCGGGCGAGGTCGTGGTTGAGCTGGTCCTCGGGCGCGAGCGCCGCGTGGTCGATCGAGTCCAAGGCCACGAGGGGCAGCCTGATCTCCCGCTCGCGCCGCTCGATGGCCTCGGCCGAAAGGTCGGTCCAGCGGTTGTTCTGCTCCGGGTAGCCGACGTAGGTCGCCCACTCGGGGTAGTTCTTCATCGTCCATTCCCAAGTGAGGTCGAACAGGGCGTGCAGCCGTTCCGCCTCCGGCCGCCCTTCAGGGTTGTCGACGATCTCCTGGATCCGCTCGGGAAACCCGGGGAACGGCGACGTCGCCGCCCGTCCGGCAGAGGCGATTCCCAGGGTCGCGAGCATCAAGATTCCGCAGACCGCGATTCCGCGCATGACAAGCCTCCTTCTCAGGTCCCCGTACGTGCCGCCACCGTCGGGGTTTCACGGCGGGCGTCTGTACTAAGCTTCGTCGACTCCAAGCCCGGGGATCGCCGATGACCGGCAGACATCACGCGAAGCTCGCTGCCCTGTTCCCGCCGCCCGACGTCGCGGCGGTGGAGGAGGCAATCGGCCGCGCCGAGGCCTGCACCTCGGCGCAGATCGTCGCCTGGGTGTCGCCGACCAGCGGAGAGTACCCCGAGGCACCGTTGCGCGGCGCCCTGCTCGGCGCGGTGCTCGCGCTGTCGCTGCTCGCCCTGCGCTGGTGGCTGGCGGTGGAGTGGAGCGCCGTGGGACCCCTGCAGGCGATCTTCCCGCCGCTGGCGGGCGCCGCGGTGGGGTATGCGGCGGCGCGCTGGGTGGCCCCGTTGCGCCGCCTGCTGATCGGCCGGGAGCGTCTCGAGGCCGCGGTGCGACGCGCCGCGGAGAGCGCGTTTCTCACCGCCGGGGTCTTCGCCACCCGGCAGCGCACCGGCCTGCTCATCTACGTCTCCCTGTTCGAGCATCTCTGCCTCGTGCTCCCCGACCTCGGCGTGCGTGAGCGGGTGGAGGAGGGGGAGCGAGGCGAGCTGGCCCGCCGCGTCGCCGAAGGGGTCCGCGGCGGCCGCCCGGCGGTCGCTCTCGTCGACGTGATCGAGCGATTCGGACGACTGCTCGAAGAGAAGGGCCTGGCGGTGGCGGCGGGGGACATCGACGAGCTCCCGGACACGCTGCGCCTGGAGGAACCGTGAGGTCGCGCGCCGCGTGTCTCGCTCTGCTGCTGGCCCTCGCGGCGACCGCGGCGCCGGCGCTCGAGGTCCCCTATCTCACCGGCCGGGTCAACGACTACGCGGGGATGCTCGATCCGGAGGAAGAGAGCCGCATCGCCTCGCGGCTGGAGGCGATCGAGCAGGCGAACGGCGCGCAGATCGCGGTGCTCACCATGCCGTCTCTGGAGGGCGAGGTGCTCGAGGACTACTCCCTGCGGGTGGCCGAGACCTGGGCTCTGGGGCACGAGGAGGTCGACAACGGCGTCCTGTTCCTGATCGCGCGCGACGACAGGAAGCTGCGCCTCGAGGTCGGCTACGGTCTCGAGGCCGCGATCCCGGACGTGCTCGCGGGCCGCATCCTGCGCGACCTGGTGCAGCCCGAGTTCCGTGCCGGTCGCTTCGCCGCCGGCATCGAAAGCGCGGTCGAGGCCATGGAGACAGCGATCGAGGGCGGCGATGTCGAATCACCGGCGCCCACGCCGGCCGCCGAGGAGATGCCGCTGCCCGCGCGCATGGGGATAGGCCTGATCTTCTTCCTCGTCATCGGCACGTTCTCGCTCGTCGCCCTGTTCTCAACCGGCATCACGAGCTTGTTCCTGTACCTCTTCCTCCTGCCCTTCTGGTGGATGTTCCCGCCCGCCATCGTCGGGGTGCCCTTGGGCTACGTGTTCCCCCTCCTCTGGCTCATCGGTTTTCCCCTCCTCAAGCTCTTGCTGTCCAGGTCCGGTGTGGGCGATCGCTTGTCGAAGGGCGGGCCGCCGATCGTGATCTCGAGCGGCCGGCGGGGCGGGTTCGGCGGGTGGTCCGGGGGCGGCGGGTTCTCGGGCGGAGGAGGCTTTTCCGGAGGCGGTGGCGGTTTCGGGGGCGGCGGCTCCTCCGGAGGCTGGTAGCGCCATGGTCGCGCGCACGCCGTGATAGCTTGAAAACGACAAGTGGAATCTCCTGACCCGAACCGGGTGCCGCCCGATGTGAACGACTCGACCGAGGAACCTTCGGTCGACGGAGCTTTCGCCGCCGACGGAGTCGACCTCACCGTCATTCGCTGGATGGTGGGGCGCACTCCGACCGAGCGGCTCGAGGCCGCTCAGGACCTCATCGACGCGACCTGGATGCTTCGGGCGACCGATGAGGCCTAGATTCCTCCAGCTCCTACAGGCCCTCGACCGGCACGCCGTGGACTTCGTGGTCGTTGGAGGGGTGGCTGCCATCCTCGAAGGAGCGCCGATCACCACCCTCGATCTCGACTTCGTCTATCGCGTGGAGGCAGGCAATCTCGAACGGCTCGCAGCGACCCTGGCGGAGCTCGAAGCGAGATACCGAGATCCTGCCGGCCGCCAGATCGAGCCGACGGCGACGCGTCTCGAAGCGAATCGCGTCAACCTGCTGGAAACACGCTTGGGGCTGCTTGATGCGATGCAGGAGATCGGCGCGGCCTGGACCTACGACGATCTGTTTCCGAGGTCGCGGGCTCGAGCAGTTGCTGACCTGACGGTCCGGGTGCTGGAGCTGGCCGCCGTCATCGAATCGAAAGAGGTGGCAGGACGCGAGAAGGACCTGGCAATGCTTCCCGTTCTGCGGCGGACGCTCGAGATGCTCAAGTCAAACAGCCAGGCCTGAGAGCCGCGGTCCTAGGCGATCCTGAGGCGGGATTCTCCGGGGTGAACGTGGCCGACGGTTGCGGCGCGGTGGCCGGAGGCGGTGAGGGACTCGACGCAGGCCGCGGCCTGGTCGGCGGGGAGGGCGATGAGGAGGCCGCCGGAGGTCTGGGGGTCGAAGAGCAGCTCGCGCTGCTCGGGGGCGAGAGAGCGGTGGAGCGTCAGGCGGTCGCCCACGTGTCGCTCGTTGTCCTTGGTGCAGCCGGTGCTAACGCCGCGGCGGGCCAGATCGAAGAACGCGGCGTGCACGGGTAGGGCGTCGTAATCGATCTCGATCGTCACCTCGGAGGCGCGGGCGAGATTGAGGGCGTGGCCGGCGACGCCGAAGCCGGTGACGTCGGTGGCGGCGTGCGCCCCGTGCTCGAGGGCGAGGCGGGCAGCCTCGGCGTTGAGCCGTTCCATCTCCAGCAGCGCCGGCTCCAGCCCGGCGGCATCGAGCTTGTCGAACTTGAAGGCGTTGACGAGGACGCCGGTGCCGAGCGGCTTGGTGAGCACCAGGACGTCACCGGGCCGGGCCGCCGAGATCGGCAGCAGGCGGTCGAGCGCCGCCTCGCCCACCACGGCGAGGCCGAACTTCAGCTCGCGGTCCTGCACCGAGTGACCGCCGAGGAGCACCGCGCCGGCCTCACGCACCTTCTCCCAGGCGCCCGCGAGGATCTCTTCCAGCACGCGCAGGGGCACGTCCTCCGGAAAACAGCAGATGTTGAGCGCGAACATCGGCCGGCCGCCGAGCGCGTAGACGTCCGACAGGGCATTGGCGGCCGCCACCCGCCCGAAGCGGCGGGGCTCGTCGCACACCGGGGTGATGAAGTCGGTGGTCGCCACCAGCCCGCGGCCGTCGAATCGATACACGCCCGCATCGTCGGACGCCTCGGGTCCGATCACGATCCGCTCGTCGGCGTCACCGACCAGCGGCGCGAGCAGTTGCGCCAGGTCCCCCGGACCGATCTTGGCGGCTCAACCGCCGGTCGTGGCGCAAGCCGTAAGGCGGAACTTCCGCCGAAACAAAGCCATCCTGGCATTCTAGTCTGCGGCTTCTCGGCGTGGGCGGGGGGAGTAACATCCGCTGCCGTGAACGCCGCCCCGCAGCCAGAACAACAAGCGCTCCTGCTTCAGGGCGGGACGATCCTCACGCTCGACGAGGAAGCGTCGGTTCTGACGGCAACGGATCTGCTGATCGAAGGCGGACGGATCACTCGTATCGGCCCCGAGCTCGCGACGCCGCCGGGCGCCCGGGTGCTGGACGTCAGGGATTGCCTAGTGCTGCCCGGTCTCATCCAAGGGCACGTGCACCTGGGGCAGACGCTGTTCCGTGGTCTGGCGGAGGGGCGGCGCCTGCTGCCGTGGCTGCGCGAGCGCATCTGGCCGCTGGAGGCGGCGCACGACGAGGCGAGCGCGTACGTCTCGGGCCTGGTGGGTGCCGCCGAGTGCCTGCTGTCGGGCACTACCACGGTACAGGACATTGGGCTTGGTCCGGCGTTCCGGGGCCTGCTGCGGGCGCTCGACGAGTCCGGGCTGCGCGCCGTCACCGGGCCGTGTCTGATGGACGCCGGCGAGGGCATGCCCGGCCCCCTGCTGGGGGAGACCGAACGGGTGCTGGAGGAGGCCGAGGCTTTTGGCCGGGAGCTCGCGGCGAGGAACGACGGCCGCCTGTTGCCCGCCCTCTGCCCGCGTTTCATCTTGAGCTGTAGCGACGCCCTGTGGCGCGGGATCGGCGAGCTGGCGCGGCGGCACGGCTGGCCGGTGCACACCCACGCGCTGGAGCAGCCGGAGGAGACCGAGGCGGTGCGCCGCCTCAAGGGCGGGCGCGACGAGATCGACTACTTCGCGGACGGCGGGCTGCTGGAGGTTCCGCTGCGCCTGGCGCACGGCGTCGGGCTGACGCCGGCGCATCTCACCCGGCTGCGCTCGCATCCCACCGGCGTCGTGCACTGCCCGAGCTCCAATCTCAAGCTCGGCTCGGGGGTGGCGGACGTCGTAGGCATCCGAGCGGCCGGGCTGCCCGTCGGCGTTGGCTGTGACGGTGCCGCCTGCAACAACGACCTGGACGTCCTGAAGGAGGTGCGCCTGGCGGCTCTGCTGCAGATCCAGCGCCACGGGCCCGCGGCGGTACGAGGCGTCGACGCGCTCCGCCTGGTCACCAGCGAGGGCGCCCGGGTGCTGGGGCTCGAGGACGAGATCGGCTCGCTCGAGACGGGAAAACGCGCCGACGTGACCGTGCTGTCGCGGGCCGACGCGCCGGCGCTGTGGCCGGAGGGGGAGGCGGATGTCCACGACCTCGTCGTCTACGGGGGAGCCAGCCGCGCCGTGCGCCACGTGGTGGTCGATGGGCGGCTTCTGGTGGAGGACAGCCGCGTCGCGACGATCGACCTGGACGCCCTCCGGCCGGCCGCGGCAGCCATAACGCGAGAGGTCTGGCGGCGTGCCGGCCTCGTGTAGATTATGCAGCTGATGTCGGGGTCGAAGCCATCGCTCTGGATCTGCGCGCTCGCTCTACTCCTTCCAGCACAGCTCTCCGCGGCGCCGCCGCGTCCCAGCGTCCTGCTGCTCACCGTCGACACGTTGCGGGCGGATCGCGTCTCGGGCTACGGATACGGACGCCCGACCACGCCCCATCTCGACCGCCTGATGGAGCGGGGCGTGCGGTTCACCCAGGCGCGCACCGAGGAGCCGCTGACCGGGCCGGCCCTGGTGACCATGTTGACCTCTCTGGCGCCGCACCAGCACGGCGCCTCGCGCAACGGGCTGCGCATGCGGGAGAGGCTGCCGTCGCTGCCCAAGGCGCTGGGCCGGCGGGGCTACCGGACTGTCGCGGCGGTCGCCAACTGGACGCTGCGCGACGAGCTGACCGGTCTGGCGGAACATTTCGACATCTACAGCGAGGTGCTGACCCGCAACCGCTGGTTCGGCCTGTTCAGGGAGGAGGCGATGGCGGACGCCGTCACCGACTCCGCTCTCGACCTGCTGGAGGAGCAGATCGACGACGAGCCGCAGCGCCCCGTGCTCCTGTGGGCGCACTACGTCGACCCCCACGCTCCGTACGAGCGGCACGAGGAGGTGCTCGAGCAGCTCGGCCTCGAGCGCTGGCGCGACCTCGGCAAGGAGGATCGCTACGACACCGAGATCGCGTTCACCGACCGCGAGATCGGACGTCTGCTCGACGCGCTCCGGCACCTGGACGCAGACCGCGAGTGGTTGATCGTTTTCGCCGCCGATCACGGCGAGAGCCTGGGGGAGCACGGCTACTGGGGTCACGGGCGCCACGCCTACGAGGGCACGCTGCGCATCCCGTTGGCCGTCGTGTGGCCGGGAGTCGTGGCCCCGGGAACCTCGGCGGCGCCCGCGGTGCTGGCGGACGTCGCGCCGACGGTGCTGTCGTTGGCCGGCGAGGATGGGGCCGAGCATCTTCCCGGGCGGAACTGGGCGGCGCTGCTGCGTGGCGGCGGCGAGTCACCGGAGGCGCGCGTCACCCTCCATCAGGCGCACAAGGGAGCCGTGCAGGGATACCAGGATGCGGACCACGCGCGCAGCCGGGGCCTCCTCGAAGTCGCCCGCATCGAGGGGCAGATCAAGGAGATCCTGCGGGTCAAGTCGGGCCGCTGCCTGCGTTTCGATCTCCGTGCGGATCCCGCCGAGACGAAGGACCTGGCCGCCGAAGACGGTGCGTGCAGCGACGCCATCCACCGTCTGGCGGAAGAGGTGCGCCAGGGGTTGCACGCCTCCGACGAGCTGCCTCCGCCGAGCCTGTCGGCCGAAGATGTCGAGCAGCTTCGCTCGCTCGGCTACCTGGACTGAGATTCCTTCACAGGCTCTGAGGCTTCGCTGCCGCGTCGGCCGGTTCGGGCGGCAGGGCGACGATCTCGCCGGCGTCCAGGAACCAGAGCTCGAAACGGGGCAGGGCGTCCTGGCCCAGGGCGCGGGCGACGGCTCGGCGGTAGGCGTCGGCCTGGGACCGGTAGCGCTCGGCATGCTCCGCCAGCGTCGGGCCCCCGCACCCGACGCGATCCGTCTTGAAATCCCCCAGCACCACCTCGTCGGTCTCCGGATCCCGGTAGACGAGGTCGATGGTGCCGACGAGCGCGCCGTCGGGGACCCCGTCCTGCCGCTCCGCCAGCCACGGGATCAGGATCGGCAGCTCACGCGCTTCGAGGTGGGGGAGAAGGAGCCGCCAGCGCTCGTGGAGAGGGCCGTCGTGGAACGCGCTCAGCAGCTCGGAGGCGCGCTCCCGGGCAGTCGGCGCCACGGCGCGCAGGACCGCGTCGCTGTGCCGCCGATATTCGTCGTCGGGGTCGGCGTCCGGGTTCCAGGCTTCGAACATGCGGTGGATGGCGGTTCCCACGGCGCGAGCGAGGCCGCGCGAAACGTCGGCCTCCGGGGCACTGGTCGCATCGCCCGGCACGGGCGATGCGGAGGCCGGATCTCCAGACCACGATTCCTCGACGTCGTCCGTGACTCCGTTGTCACTCGCGCGCAGGATGAGAGGGCACGCCTGCCGCCGGAGCGCGTCCTCCCGTCGCCGTGCCTGCTCCGCGAAGGTTCGGCTCAGGTCGGCGTCGGACGGGATCCACGGCGCCGCGGGGCGCTGCGAAGGGGGGAGCACCTCGGCTTGCGCCAACAGGAAGCGCCACCAGGCGCCGCCCGCCTCGATCGCCGGCTCGCCTTGGTTGCGCCGGAACAGCTCCTGGAGATCCACGGGCAGGTCGGTGCGATGCGCCAGGAGATGGCGGAAGCTCTCGGCGGCCAGCGGGTCCGCGAGCGGATGCGGGTTCGCCGGCCAGATCCCGGATATCACCAGGCGCCGCCGCGGCCGCGTCATGGCGACGTAGAGCAGGCGCACCCGCTCGGCCCCTTCTCGCCGGCGCTCTTCCACCGCGCTAGCCAGCCGTTCCGGATTGTCGGTTCCGTGCAGGGTCAGAGCCCAACGACCCGCCGGCTCGAGCGGCCGCCGGGCGGAGAAAGGGTCGTTGCCCCGGCGGCCCGTGGAAGCGGCTTGCAGCAGGTAGACGTGCCCGAAGTCGAGCCCCTTGGCCCCGTGGATCGTCATCACGCGAACAGCGTCGTCGGTGGCCTCGGCCGGGGGCGCGGCCGGGGACTCCCGGGCGCCTTCGACGCTGCGGTGCAGGAAGCGCAGCAGGCCGGCGACGTCCCCTTCTTCCTCCAGCTCCGTTTCGAGCTCGCGGAAGAAGCGATCCAGATTGGCGCAACGGAAGGCGCCGGCGGCTCGCGCGGCCTCGGTTGCGTCGACCAGCAGCAGGCGGCGCAACTTAGCGACGAAGCGGTCGGGCGACTCGGCGGCGAAGGAGCGGCGCAGCGCGCCCACCGCCCCGACGGCATGGAGCAGGCTCTCCTCCCAGCCGGCGAGAGCTTCGAGGCCGGGGATCCCCGGCGGCAGGGATGCGGCGACGCGGCGGGCGAGCCGTTCCACCTCCTCCCCCGTCGGCGCCGCGGCGGGATCGGCGCGCGCCAGGAGCTGGTCGAGACCGCCGGCGAACAGCGGCAGCAGGGCGGCGTCCGGCACTCCCACCCAGGCCGAGCGCAGCAGCGTCACCAGCGCCAGCCGGTCTCGCGGCTGAACGATGGTGCGCAGCAGCGCCTGCGCCTCGACGACCTCGCGCCGTTGGAAGTAGGAGCGCTCGCCCTGCACCAGGAACGGGATGCCGGCGGCGCGCATGGCATCGAGGACCGTGGGCAGCCGGCCGCGGCTGCGCAACAGGATGGCGGCATCGCTCCAAGGCGCGCCGCGGGCGTGGAGGTCCAGGAGATCGTGTGCCACCGCGGCGGCCTCGCGCTCGGCGGCGCGCTCTGCCGACATGGGCGAGAGGCCGTCTTCCTCCTGCTCCCAGAGCGTCCAGTACTCCACCGGTGGAAGCCCGTCCCTCTCCGCTTCGACAGCGGCGGCTCGATCGGGGTGGGGGAGGAGCTCGCCGAAGGGCGGTTGCAGCCCTGCCTCCTGCTGCATCACCGGCGCGACCGCGCGCTTCACCTCGTCGAGGATCGCCGGCACGGAGCGGAAGTTGACGCTCAGCGTGTGGCGCGTTCCGCCGCCGGCGAGGACGTCCTTCACGAAGCGCTCGTAGGCCGCGAGATCGGCCTGCCGCCAGCCGTAGAGAGACTGCTTGGGGTCGCCGACGATGAACAGGCCGGGCCGGCCGTCCTCGGGTCCTTCGAGGGCCAGGCAACGCACCAGCTCGCATTGGCGTGGATCCGTATCCTGGAACTCGTCCACGAGGAGCTGCTCGCTCGCCTTGCGCAGCCTGGCGGCGACCGCAGGTTGCCGACGCAGCAGCGCGAGCGCGCGGTCTAGGAGGTCATCGAAGGTGAGGACGCCGCGGCGCCGCTTCTCCTCCTCGACGGTGGCCATCAAGCGGGCGAGCACCTGGCGCAACAGCTCGTGGCGCGTGGGCTCGAGGCGGAGGAAGCCGGGCAGGAGCATGGCGAGGAGCCCGCAGCAGGGGGACAGCCGCGGCTCGAGCCCGGGCAGGTGCCACGCCGCCCACTGCGAGCCGTATTTGCGGTGCGCCCAGCTCTTGAGCGTGTCCAGACGAGCCGGGTTGAGATCGTCGCGCATGGCTCGCGCCGCGACCTCCACAGCGGCGGCCCCCAGCGAACGGTCGAGCAACTCGGTCGCCCAGGTGCGGACGCGCACGGCGAGCTCGTGTGCTCCACCCACCACGTTGGTGACTCCTGGAAGCTCCAGGAGCGGCGCAAGCAGCGACGCCAGCTCGCCCGCCGCCGCCGCGACCTGGGACAGCGGTTGCCGCATCCGCTCGGCCGTGAAGGCCTCGTCCGCCAGCTCGGCGGCCGGCACGCCGGCCTGGATGAGCTCGTGGAGCGTCTGCCGCAGCTCTTCTGGCCCGACCCCGAAGGCGAGTAGACGGACCGCCGGGCCGGCCGCTCCGCCGCGAATCGCCTCGGCGCCGTAGAGCTCGGCGAGGCTCGCCTCCAGGATCTCCTCGCTCAGCGCCTCGGTAAGCCGCGCGTCTGCGTCGACGGTGAAGCCGGGATGGATTCCCGCCTCGAGCGGCCAGGCGGCGAGCAGGCTCCGGCACCAGGAGTGGAAGGTCTGGATGGTCAGGTGGTCGAGGCCGCCGAGCAGGGCCTCGGCACGCCGGTGCAGGGACTCGTGCGGGAGTCCCAGCGGGGACAGGTTGAGCCCCGGCGGCGCCGGCCGGTCGGCGGCCAGGTCGGCCAGGGCATCGCCGGCGCGACGGCTCATCTCGGCGGCCGCGGCGTCGGTGAAGGTGATCGCGTGGACGCCGTCCATCGTGCGGCGGGCGATCGCCTCGGGCGCCGGCGTCGCGTCCGCGCCGTCCTCCGTCAAGCGCGCCGCCGCCCGCTCCCAGCCCGGCCCCAGACACCAGTGGAGGAGACGGGCGATGAGAGTGCTGGTCTTGCCCGTCCCCGCTCCGGCCTCCAGCACCAGCGGCCGCTCGAAGTCGGTCTGGGCGGCCCGCCGCGCCTGGCCGTCCCGGGCGCGCAGCTCCGCGGCGTCGACGGGCCCGCTCAACCCGCGGCCTCCTCATGCCGGGCCCGCCATTCGGAGTCCCGCATCCACCACAGCTCGGCGAACGCGCGGTCTCGGGGATCGGTGATCTGTACCGGTGCCCGGTGTCCGTCCACCCACCGGCGCTGGCGGATCCGCGCCGTGGATTCGCCTTGCAGACAGGCCTGGCGCACGGCGCACCAGGCGCAGGGCGCCGGCGTCCTGTTGTCGCCTGGGGAGGGGAGGTTGAGGCGGGGAGGGTAGACCCCGCGACGGCGCGCCTCGAGCAGCCTTCCGGCCGCCGCCAGCAGCAGGGAGCGGCCTTCCGCGTCGTCGCCGTCGACCGCGGCGACGCGTGCTTCCGCGGGCTCGACCTCGCGGTCCGTGAGGTAGTGGTAGGCGCCGCCGGCCACGGCGTCGTCCAGACGCAGGGCCGCGTACGCCGCCACCTGCAACGCGTCGCCACGGGCGATGGCGTCCAGCAGGTGGAGGCGCCGTGTGGTCTCCTTCTTGGCCTCGGAGACCGGCGCGCCGGTCTTGAAGTCGATGAACCGGACTCCGTTGCCCTCGCGGACGCCCAGGTCGGCGCGAAAGGAGATTCGAGCGCCCGCCAAGTCCACACTGCCGTCGATCTCGCTGCCCACCACCGACGGGGTCGCGTCCTCCCAGAGCGGGCTGCGGGCGCGGTCGATCATGGCCCGGCCTCGCGCGACCAGACCGGCCGCCAGTCCCGGGAGGTGGATGCCTTCGCCCGCCAGGAGGTCGCGGGCCACCTGGTGGGCGATGCGGTCGAGGTCCTCCGCCTGGGGCCAGGGGACCCGGACGTCGCCGGCGGCCAGGGCATCTGCCACCGAGGTCTCGGTGGCGGTCCCGGCCCGGGCCACCACGGCCTGCAGCACGGCGTGGACGAAGCGGCCGACCAGCGCCGAGTCGAGCGCCGGCAGGTCGGTGAGCGGATCCGGCCAGGCTTCGAGGCGCAGCGAGTGCTGCAGGAAGTGCTGCCACGGGCAGCGCGCCATGGCCTCGAGTCGTGTGACCCAGATCGCGGCTGTGGAGTCGACGCCGGCGCTCTCCGGCAGGCCGACGAGACCGCTGAACGGCCCGAGGCGCCGCCAGGATGCCTGGCCGGCCGCCGTCCCGAGGTCGGGATCGAGCTCCTCGAGGATGGCGAGACGAGCCCGTGCGACGGCCCGCGCATGCCCCGGCTTCTCCGGCAGCGCCGCCTCCACCGCGTGCGGAAGCAGGCGCGCGACCTCGGCGCGCGATCCGTATTGCCCCGCCAGCCGTGCCCATTCCTCGGCCGGCCGGCGAGCGAGCCGCCTTGCGACCTCTTCGTCGTCCCCGACGGGAGGCCCCCAGATCGGCCTCGCGGCATCCGGTTGCAGGGCCGCCACGCCGCGCAGGCGGTCGATCCAGGGCGAGGGGGAGAGGGGCTCGCCGTCGGCGCGGGCCTGCGACCAGGAGAGCGTCACCTCGGGTGCCGCGCTGAGGAGCTGGGCGAACAGGTGGGCCTCTTCGTCGTGGCCGATGCGCTTGCGCGGCAGGTCGGGCAGCGGGCCGAAGCCCTGCGTGGCGAGCACGTCGCGCACCGCGTCGGGGAGCAGGGGATCCTCGCGCACCCGGCGGGGAAAGCTGCCGCGCTGCATGCCGAGCAGGAACAGGTGCGCGAAGGTGAGGCCGCGCGTGGCGACCACGTCCAGCACCTGGACGCCGGCGCCGCAGCCGCCGAGGGGCTCACGGCCGGCGTCGGCGAGCAGGCCGGCGACCAAGCGCCGGAGCTCGTCGAAGCCGAGCTGCCAGGCGGGCGGCAGCGCGGCGGCGGGAGCGAACACACGCATCTCGACCTCCCGCCGGGCGGGGTCCTCGCGCGGCCACCCCAGCGTCTCGTCGACGAGGCCGCGCAGCCCTTCCAGATGATCCCGAAGCGGTTGCCGGCCGCGCAGCCGGGCCAGCGCCTCCAGGGTGGACCGTGCCTTGTCGACCGCGCGGCGCAGGCCCGCGCGCGCGATCGCGGGGTGCCGCTCCCCGCTGTCGCGAATCGACTCGGAGTCCGCCGGGAGCTCCTCGGTCGAAGACTCGGCTTCAGGGTCTTCGGCGGCGGCGGCCGCACGCACACGACGCACCGGCAAGCGGACCGGCGCGTCGCCCTGGAGCTCGCCGGCGGGTATCTGCGCCGCCGCGGCCAGACGTCCCGCCCCGCGGGCCGCCAGCGCCAGTGCCAGGTCGGAAGCCGTCGCCTCGCCTTGCGCCGGCAGCAGCTCCAGCCAGCGCTCTACGGGCAAGCGCTCGCCCTGCTCGAGGAGATCCAGCAAGCAGGTGAGGCGCCGCCGGAACGGCAGAGCGGCGCCGTCGATCCCGGAGGCGCTGAAGGGGACGCCGAGTGCGTCGAAGCGGCGGCGCAAGGTCAGCCTGTAGGACTGCGGGTCGCGTATGACCACCCCGATCTCCTCCGGTGGGCACCCTTGCGCGAGCAGGTCCAGCACGCGGTGCGCGACTTCCTCGACCTCGGCCTCGGGTCGCGAGGCGGCGATCAGCCGGGGGCGCGGCGGCGCGTCGCTCGCGGGGGCGTCCCGCAGCTCCGAGGACGCTCCCTGCAAGCGCAACAGGAGCCGCTCGCTGAACTTGCCGTCGCCCGCCAGCCTGTCGGCCGCGAAGGGATCGCGCGGCCGGTCGACCACCAGGGCGCCGCCGTACGTCCTGAGCAGAGCTTCGAGCAGGTCGCTCACCGCGCCGGTGGCCTCGGCGAAGCCGTGCACCATGACCCCGTGGAGCCGCGGCCCGTCGCCGCGCAGGACGGCCTCTGCGGCCCGACGGTAGACGCGGTGGCGCGCCGGGAGGTCGTCCTCCTCGCAGGCCTGCTCCACGCAGGCGGCGACCCGCAGGAGCGCTTCGGCGCGTCGGCGGGCGCCGCCGACCGCGGCACCAGCCTCGGGCTGTGCCAGCGCCTCCCGCAAGCCGTCCAGGTGCGCCGGCTCGTAGCCGGCATCGAGCAGATCGCGGATCACGGCGGCGACCAGCCCCAGGCCGTCGGTCAGATCCGCCAGCGCCTTCAACGCCGGCTCGTCGCGAGCGTAGCGCTCGGCGAGGACGGCGACGGGATCGGGGAGTGCTCCTCCGGACGCGCCCGCAAGCTCGCAGGCGACGCCGTAGGCGGTGGCGCAGCGCACTCCGACGGCGAGCTCTGGACCCCCTCGCTCCGCCAGCCGGCGCAGGAGGTGGACCCGCAAGCTGTGCGACGGGACGACGATCCACAGGGGCGGGCAGGCGAGCGGAGACCCGGTGCCCGCGGCGTCCCGGCGCAGCGCCCGGACACGCGCCAGCGCCAGCTCCTCAACGCTGCGCGGCCCGTGAGCCAGGTTGATGGTGTAGCCCGCCATGCCGGCGGAGAAGCGTACCCGAGACGGTTGGTCTCAGAGATACCCGAGGGCCCGCAGGCGATCCTCCAGCGCCTCCTGCAGTTGCTGGGTCACCGGCTCGGCCGTAGGGGTGTGGGAGATCTCCATGACGCGTCGCCGCAGGTCGACCGTCAGCTCGGGGCGCTGGCGCGCGAGGTCATGCTGCTCCCGGGGGTCCTGCAGCACGTCGAACAGCTCGGTCAGCGTCGCCAGCGGGTCCAGGATCCGGAACGCGAAGCAGGCGTTGTCCTTGTGCTCCAGCGGCGCGCACTCGTGGGCTACGACGGTGAGGCGGCGCTGAGTGCCCGCAGGCAGGGGAAACGCCTCGTCCGCGGGCTCCGCGGGAATCACGATGTCCTGACTCCAACCGGTGTCCAGGCTCAAGGTCGCGGGCTTCGGCGTCTGCCAGCCCATCACGCGAATCGCCTCGGCGGCGTCCGCCAGGTCGAGGGTGAACCTGCGGCCTATCCAGTCTCCGGCCTGATTGTAGTGGACGACCACGTGGAGCAAGGTGCCTTCGTGCTCCAGATAGAAGGCGCGCGAGTTGCCGAGGTGGTTCTCCGCATAGGCGGTGGCGGGGTCCTTCGCCCCGCCCCTGCCCACCAGCTCCGGGATCCGCGAGGTACCGGACAGGGTCACTTGCGGCCGCAGGCGGGCGAGCCCCAGGAGCGTCGGCGCCACGTCCACCAGTTCGACCGGCCGGGAGACCCTGCGGCCGGCCGGCAGATCGGGATGCAGGATGATAAGCGGCACGCGCATCACCTCCTGGTAGATGTCGGCGTGCACGAACTGCCCGTGCTCCTGGAACTGTTCGCCGTGATCGGAGAGGACGACGACGGTGAGATCGTCGGCGAGCCCCCGCTTGTCGAGGAAGGCGAAGAGCTCCTTGAGCTGATCGTCGGTGTAGCGGATCGAGCCGTCGTAGAGGGCTTCGAAGTACTCGACGGTGCCGGGAGAAAGCTCCCCGCCGTAGGTGTTGTGGCGCACCAGATTCGGGCCGTCGGGAGGGAAGGCGTCGGGCGGCTCCCCGTCCCAGAACATCGACGCATAGGGCTCGGGCGGATCGTAGGGATCGTGGATCTGATAGGTGTGGACGAAGAGGAAAAAGCGCTCCTCGGGCGCCAGCCGGTCGAGGAACTCCCGTGCCCGCGCGAAGGTGCGCTCGATGTCGTCGGTCTGGCGTTGCACCTCGTCATTGAACTCGTCGAAGCCACGCGCGAAGCCGTAGCTGCCGGCGACGAAGGCGCCTTCGGTGAAGCCGCCGGTGGTGTAACCGGCGGCTCGGAAGAGCTCGGGCAACGTCGGAATCTTGTCGGAGAGAACGGCGTCCGGGGGGTAGACACCGTGCTCTCCCGGGTACAGGCCGGTGAACAGGGACATGTGCGAGGTCAACGTGGCAGGGTATTGGGCGATCGCCTGCTCGAAGAGCACGCCCCGATCGGCGAGCTCGGCGAGAAACGGACTGGTGTCCCGCGAGTAGCCGTAGGGCGACAGGTGATCGGCCCGCAGGGTGTCCAGGGAGATGACCAGGACGCCCCGCGTCCGCCGCAGATCCGCCCGCGACCCGAAGTCGGTCCGGTCTTTGCAACCGACTAGTCCCGCGAGGAGCAGCCCTACCGTGACCGCGGCGAGCGCGGAGGTGGGGGGAAGAGATTCCCTATCTCGCGTTCGTTGCATGGAACCTGTGGAGCATCAGTCCCGGACCTCCTGGCTACGCGCACGACGGCGCGATGCCGACGACCGGGCGCCGCAGGATACCGCGACCGGCGCCGAAGCATGCAAGCCGGCTGCCGATCGTCGCCGACGCCGGCTGGGGAGCCGCGGCCGCCGGGCGCTCGCGGTCCTCGCCGCGCTGGCGGTGCCGGCGGTGCTCTACGCGGCGACGCTCTATCCGGGCGTCGGCGGGCGCATCAACCCGGGGGACTCGATCAAGTTCCAGTACATCGGGAAGATCCTGGGCGTCCCCCACGAGCCGGGCTACCCGCAATACGTCCTCCTGAACTTCCTCTGGACCTCGCTGCCGTGGCCGTTCGAGCCCGCCGTGCAGATCAATCTGCTGTCCGCCGTTTTCTCGCTGCTGGCGGGCGGAATCTTCTGGCGAGCGCTCGACCGATTGACGGATCGGCCGCTGGTCGCCGCGCTCGGCGCGTTGACGTTGCTCCTGAGCCTCTCGGTGTGGACGTTCTCGACCGAGGCGGAGGTGCATTCCCTGCAGCTGGTCTGGGCCTGCCTCGCCTTCTGGCTGGCCGTACGCTGGACGCAGCGCCGCGACCGACGCTGGCTCATCGCCCTGCTGGCGGCGGTGGCGCTCAGCTTCGGCAATCATCCGTTGGCCGTCATGCTGCTCCTGGGGACCGTCGCGCTGGTGCTCATCGGCGAGCCGCGGGCAGCGCTGTCGCCGAGCGTCGTCGGTGCCGGACTCCTGTTCGCGTATATCGGAGTCAGCCAATACGGATTCCTGCTCCTCCGCTCCTGGTCCGACGCGCCCTACGTGGAGGCGGTGCCGCATCAGGCCGGCCTCGCCGACTTGTGGCACGGCATGGTGGGACAGCGATTCATCGAGTGGCACTGGATGAAGGACGCGACCATCGGCGTACAGAACGGCTGGGTGGATCTGCTCCTGGCGGCGGTGATCCAGCTCTCCCTCCCGGCGCTGGCGCTGGCGGTCCTCGGAGCCGTCGTGGCCGTGCGGCGGCACCTCCCCGTGGCGGCCTTTCTTCTCGCTGTTCTGGGGGGCAGCCTGGCCTTCTACGTCGCCTACCACGTGCCCGATCCCCAGCCGTACCAGGCCCACGTCTGGCTGCCGCTCGCGGCCCTGGCGGCCGTCGGCGCCGCGGCCCTGCCCCAGGGCTGGCGGCTCGGCGCCTGCCTGCTGTGGGCGGGATTCCTGGTCGTGAACGTCCAGCGCGACGCGGGGGACCTGCGCGTCGACGAGGCGCACTTCGATCGCTCGAGACTGGTGGCGCAGGCTCCGGCCCATACCACCGTGCTCTTCGAGCAGGATGGCGAGCACCTCTATCCCATCGAGCAGCTGGCCAACTACTACACCTACGCCTTCCCCGACAAGCGACCGGGGGTCGAGGCACGGGCCGCCGCCGCGGCGTTCGAGAACGGCGACTACCTGCGGCGGCAACCGCTGGTCTTCGTCGCCGCTGACATCCGCGAGGAGCTGGAGCGGCAGCGGATCGCCTGGCGACCGCTCGGGCGCACGGACCGCGAAGGGCGGCAGATCTTCGTGACCCACGTCGTGCCCGCCCGCCGGCTGGAGCTGGTGTCGAAATCGGTGGGGCTGGAGATGCGGCGCGGCGACGCGCCTCCGCTGGTCGCGAGCGCTCCGGGAGTGAGCGCCGTGGTGCTCGACCCCGAGACGCCCGGCGTGCGGGCGGTGATCGAGGTGCCGTGGACTTCCACCCCGTCTACGGAGCGCAGGATCTGGGAGATCCTGCGCAGCGTGCGGGAGAGCGACACCTTGTGCGTTGTCGTCCAGGGCGAAGGCGACAGGGTCCGCCGGCTCGTGGAGCGGCTGGCGCCGGAGCACGTGGGCGAGGAAGAGGAGCTCCACAGCGCCGTCCTGGTGGCTAACCTGGAGGCCTCTCCCTACTGGCTGCAGGTGTTGATCAATCCGGAGCGCGAGCGCCTTCCCGTCGGCCGCTGGAGAGGTGAGAGCCTGTGACTGAATCTCCCGTGGGTCGCGTTGCGAGCGCCGTGGGGCCTGCACCAAGGAGCCGCGACGCAGGCGATGCCGGAGCATCGTCGAGGAGCGGCGGGGTGTGTAGCGGCGCGGGGATGCGGGCAAACCTGCTCGTCGTCGCGTCTCTCTTGTGGGCCTGCGCCTCACCCTCATCCAGGGTCGACTCGGTCCTCGTCATCGTCGTCGACACGCTGCGCGCCGACGCGCTGGGGGTCATGGGCTACGCACGGCCGACCACTCCCGAGATCGACCGCTGGGCCCGGCGGGCGCGCGTCTACGAGAACGCGTATTCCACCGCGCCGTGGACCCTGCCGGCGTTCGGCAGCCTGCTCACCGGCACCTGGCCGGCGGTTCACGGCGCCGGGAGGGCAGAGGACGGTCGCGGCGACCAGCCCCCGTTCTCGCCGCTCGATCCCGGCGTCCCGACGGTGGCGGAGATCCTGTCCGCCGCCGGGTGGAGCAGCGCCGCGTTCGTCAACAACGACTTCCTGGCGCCCCATTTCGACCTCGGCCGCGGCTTCGACATGTGGGACTTCCGCCCCGCTTCCCGCCACGGATACCGGCGCGCCGACCGGGTCGTGGACGGGGCGCTGGCCTGGCTTCGGAGCCACCGCGATGAGCGGTATTTCCTGCTCGTCCACCTCTTCGACCCGCATCTGCCGTACGGCGCGCCCGAGCCGTATCTGGGTCGCTGGGGCGGTGCGGCCGCACAGAGCGAGGTCCGGACGACAGTGCACGAGCTCCGCGCCCGGTTGCGCTCCGGTGAGGGCGTTTCCATCGCCACCTTGCGCGCCGCCTACGACGAGGAAGTGCGCTTCACCGATGCTCAGGTCGGTCGCTTGCTGAGAGGGCTCGGGGAGCTAGGCCTGGCGCGGCGGACCGCGGTCCTGCTGACCGCGGATCACGGTGAGGAGTTCCAGGACCACGGCGGATTCGAGCACGGGCACACCATGTTCGACGAGCTCCTGCGGGTGCCCATGCTGCTGGAGGTGCCCGGTGGGCCGGCCGGCCGGATCGACGAGCCGGTTTCTCTGGTAGACGTGGCTCCGACAGTGCTCGACCTGCTCGGCGTTGCCGCGGCGAAGCCGATGGCGGGTGTCTCCCTGGCACGGCGCCCGCCGGCCGGCACGCGCACCTTGATCGCGGAGGACCTCCTCTACGGCCCGGCCGGGCGTGCCGCCGTCCGCTGGCCGTGGAAGCTCGTCACGGTGGGAAGTCGTGCGCGCCTCCACCGCCTCGATTACGACCGCGACGAGTCGACCAACATCGCGGCGGAGCGGTCAAAGATCGTGGATGTGCTGCGCGCGGACATCACCGCCGTCGGCGCGAGAGTCGCGCGAGCCCGTGGCCCGGTCGAGCTCGACGACAGGGCCACGCGGAATCTGCGCTCCCTGGGCTACGTGGACTAGCGGACGACCGTGTCAGCGCGCGTCGGTTGCGGCCGCGGGGTCACGGGGCGTTCGCCAGGCCAGGAACTGCGGGTTGGACCACTCCCAGACGCGCAGGCCGAGCCCACATCGTGTCGCCTGGTTCCAGCGGTGGGTCCGTGTCGACAGCGCTCCCGGAGCGTGCAGGGCCACGGTGAGCAGCACGAGCACCGTGCCCACGGCGATCTCCGCGGAACGGCCTCGAGCGTCGCTTCGCGGCGGTCCTCGGCGCCAGGCGTCGACCGCCAGGACGCCAAGGAGGAAGAGCCAGGGCAGGACATCGCTCATCAGTCTCGGTCCGTAGCAGTACCCACCCCACCAGCGCGAGGAGTCGGCGACGATCCAGACCTGTGCGAGGCAGAGAGGCCAGGCGAGGTGGAGGAGCCCGGGATGGCGGACGTGATGCCGGTATCTCCACAGCACCCACACCGTGAGCAGGATCCAGGGACAGAACACGAGGAGACCGCGGCTGGGCGCGATGAGCACGCCGGCGAGAGCGCTGGTCATGCTCTCCCCGCAGGCCCGCTCCAACGTCCAGCCCTGGGAGTAGTACGGCGGAACGAGCCTGCCGTAGGCGTTCCAGGACCAGTAGACGAACGCGGCGCTCCACATGGCCGCCATGACGACGTACCGCAGTATCGTTCGGCGCCAGCGAACGAGCAGATAGATGCCGGCGGCAAGCAGCACGGGAGCCCCGGTGGGTCGGACGAAAAAGGCCCAGGCGAGAAGGGTGGCGAGGGCTTCGGGGCTGGGAGGGCTGCCGCGGCGCTCCGCACGCACCAGCAGCCAGGTGGCGACGGTCACCAGGATCACCAGCCAGTTGTGGGACCACAAGCTGCGCGACAGACCGCTCCATGCCGGCGATGCGACCGCCAGCGAGCCGGCGACCGCCAGGGCCCACCGGGTGGGCAGCAGCTCGGTGGCGACGAAATAGGCGAGGAGGACGAAAACAGCCGCCAGGAACGGGCCGAGATAGCGCATCGCCCGAACCTCCGACGAGTGGTCGTAGACACCCTCCGCGTTGACCGCTCGGTAGCCGAACGGCTTCATGGCCAGGAACAAAGGCGTGGAAAGAATGGCGGTGCCGGGCGGATACCACGGCAGCAGGTGCTCGCGGCCGACTGTGAGGTTGTAGGGGAGGCGACGTCGCTCCTTCCATCTCGGGAGATAGGACTCGACGGCGAGACCATTCCCGTCGAGCAAGGCCGTGCTGGTGAGGAGCGTGAAGCTCGCGTCACCGAACTGGAAGACCGGCGACTCCCGGTACAGGTACGCTGTGCCGAGGAGCAGGAGCAGCCCCGGCCAGATTCGTGCCCCCCTGCGTCTGCCTCGTGTCGACGAGCGAGCCGCCGAGTCAGGTGGACCGGGGTCTTCCCGTGTGGACGAGGAGCGGCGGAGTAGACGGCGCAGCACGGCGGGTGATTCTGCCACCAACACCCGCACCGCCCACGGAACGCGATGCCTCGGGGCGCAGTCAGGGCTCGGCTTGACCCCTTGTCTGCGGTGTGCTGTCATACGTGTTACAGCCATGCGACGTTACCGCTACAAGGGGGTTGCCGCGCGAGCGGGTGACGCCGCCGGGATTCTGGCTGCGGCACTCGCCCTGCTCGTCATCCCGACGCCGGCGTGGGCCTATCTCGATCCCGCATCGGGCAGCATGTTCCTGCAGCTCGTGCTCGGGGGCGTTGCGGGGGCGGCCGTGGCGCTGCGGCTGTTCTGGCGGCGCCTGGCCGCTCGGTTCCGCCCGCGGGAAGAGCTACCCTCGTCGACGAAAGACGCATAGCTCGTGAGATGAGCTTCGAGGCCGGTTCGTTTCGGGACCGAGCCGCGCGGATCTTCTACGCCGACGGCGAGATCCTTCGCACGCTCAGCGCGCGCGGTCTGGAAGACTGGGAGGCACTGCGCTCGACGCGCTTCTTCACCGAGCTCGTCGCCGGAGGAGAGCTGGTAGCCACCGAACAGGTGCCCGGCGAGGCGGCGTCGACGCTCCCGGATGCCGGGGCCTGGGCCGCGGTCTTGCGGCACCAGCGGATTCCCTTCATCTCCTACCCCTACGAGTGGAGCGCCGGGATGCTGCGGGCGGCCGCGTTGCTGCAGCTTGATCTGCTCGACAGGGCGCTCGAGGAGGACTTCGTCCTCAAAGACGCTTCCCCCTACAACGTCCAGTGGTTCGGCTCGCGTCCCGTCTTCATCGACGTATTGTCCTTCTGCCGCTGGCATGCCGGGGATCCCTGGCTGGGGTACCGGCAGTTCTGCGAGCTGTTCCTCTACCCGCTGATGCTGGAGGCCTACAAGGGCGTGCCCTTCCAGCCCTGGCTGCGGGGCAGCATCGACGGGATTCCGCCCGCTCAGGCGGCGCGCCTGCTCTGCGGCCGCGATCTGCTGCGCCGGGGCGTATTCACCCACGTCTTCCTGCACGCGCGCGCCGACGCCCGATTCCGCGCCACCAACGTGAGCACGCGTCGGGAGCTGGCCTCCGCGGGCTTCGGCAAGGAGCTGATCCGCGCCAATGTGCGCCGTCTGCGCAAGGTCGTACGGCGCCTGCGCGCCACGGCGACCGACTCCGTCTGGGTGGACTACGGCCAGGACAACAGCTACTCGCCCGAGGACCGTGCGGCCAAGAGCGAGCTCGTCCGCCTGGCGGTGTCGGAACGGCGCTGGGGAATGGTCTGGGATCTCGGAGCCAATACCGGGGAGTTCGCACGCCTGGCGGCCGAGCACGCCGACTACGTGGTGGCGCTCGACGCCGACCGCTCGGTCGTGGATCGATTGTTCGAGCAATGCCGGCGCGAGGGCCGCAAAAATCTCCTCCCCCTGGTCGCCGATCTCGCCAACCCGTCGCCCAATCAGGGGTGGCGAGGCCTGGAGCGGCGCGACCTCGTCAGTCGCGGCGCCCCCGACCTGATGCTGGCTCTCGCCTTGATCCACCACCTGGTGCTCGGTGCCAACATCCGCCTGACCGACCTGCTGGACTGGCTCGCCGGGCTCGCCCCCCATCTGGTCATCGAGTTCGTGCGCCGCGAGGATCCGATGGTGGAGCGCCTGCTGCGCAACAAGGAAGATCTGTACACGGACTATGACCTGGGTCTGTTCGAGGCCGAGCTGGGGCGGCGCTTTCGCGTTCTCCGGCGCCAGGAGCTGCCGTCGGGGCGGCGGGTGCTCTACTTCGCGCAGAGGCTCACCACTCCTTGAACGACAGGGCGCGCTCGCCGGCACGACGGGCAGACTATGGCCTCTCTCAGGCGGCCCAGGTCGTCGCGCTGTGGAACCTGGGCGTGGCGCAGCCGCTCTACGATCTGCTGGCGCGCAACCCCGAGTTCTTCGCTTCCCGCGGAACCTCGCTGGCCGAGGCGGCGCTCTTTGCGGTCAGCCTCTCCCTGGTGAGCCCATTGCTGCTCGTCGTGGTGCCGCTTGTCGCCGGCTATCTGCTAACCCGTCTCGGATTCGTGTTGCGTCAGCTGGTCGTCGTCGTTCTGGCGGCGGCGCTGGTCCTCAACGGCGTCAAGACCCTGCCGCTGCCGGGAGCGGTGCTGGCGGCGGGCGCCGTCGCGTCCGGTGCCCTGATCGCCTGGGCCCTGTGGCGTTGGGAGGCGCTGCGCTCGTGGGTCGCACTGCTCGCGATCTCCGCGCTGCTCTTCCCGCTCCTCTTCTTCTGGCGGACACCGGCCGCCACCTGGTCCGGGCGCGACGAGTCGGCGGGCCGGAGCGCGCCGCCGCCCGCGAACCCGGTGCCTATCGTCATGATCATCTTCGACGAGCTGCCCCTGGTGTCGCTCCTGGCTCCGGACGGAGAGATCGACGAGAAGAGCTTCCCGAGCTTCGCGGCGCTTGCGAGGGAGGCGACCTGGTACCCCCTCGCCACCACCGTCAGCGATTTCACGACACTGGCCGTGCCAGCGCTGCTGACCGGGCGCCTGGCCTGGCAAGACCAGGTGCCGACGCTGGCCGATCACCCGGTGAATCTGTTCACGCTGCTGGCTCCCCACTACGAGATCGTGGCCGAGGAGTCGCTGACGCGACTCTGCCCTCCGAAGGTATGCGCGGGGCAGCAAGAGCCGCTCGGCCGTCGTCTCCGGGGGCTCTGCCGGGACCTCGGTCTGGTCTACCTCCACATCGTGCTGCCGCCCGCTTGGACCACGCGGCTGCCGCCCGTGGACCAGGCGTGGGGCGACTTCGGCGACCCCGGGCTCTTCTATGCCGGGGCGGGCTACGTCGACTCCGATCGGTTCGAACAGCTCTTCCGGGAGCAGGCGCGTGGCGATCGCGCCGGCGATTTCGTCCGTTTTCTGGGTAGGCTCGAGGATGCGTCCTCTCCCACGCTCTACGTCTACGCCAGCACTCTGCCGCACGTACCGTTCGACTACCTGCCCTCGGGGCGCCGCTACTCGGTGGACCGCGATCCCGCGGGCCTGATCAGACCGGATCGGTGGGGGCGCGACGAGTGGGCCATCCTTCAGGATCACCAGCGCCATCTCCTGCAGGTGGGCTTCGTGGATCGTCAGCTAGGGCTGCTGCAGCGGCGGTTACGGGAGGTGGGCCTGGACGAGCGTGCCCTGCTTGTGGTGACCGCGGACCACGGCGCGAGCTTCCGGCGCCAGGGGTACCGTCGCACGCTCACGGCGACGAACTTCGCCGAGATCATGAACGTTCCGCTGTTCCTCAAGCTGCCCGGGCAGCGCCAGGGGCGCAGGGATGAGCGGGTCGTCGAGACGATCGACGTCTTGCCGACGATCCTGGACGTGATCGGCGCCCGGGTTCCGCTCGACGGGCGCTCCATGCTGGGGGCTCCCTCGACTTCCCGTCAGCATCGCGTGATCCGCAAGCACGGCGAGCGCGGAAGCGTGCAACGGTACGCGACCGGCGCGCTGCGGCGCGCCATCGTGGAGGCGGTCCGCCTCAAGACCGAGCGTTTCGGCTCCCAGGGGTTCGCCACTCGCTTCTTCCAGCTCGGCGAGTTCGGGAACCTGGTGGGCAAGAGGGTCGCGGCGCTGCGTCCGCGGGTGTTTTCCCCGGTCGAGACGCAGGTGTTCCTGCCCACCGGAGACGCCGTCTTCGATCCGGCGCACGACTTTGTGCCGGCGCACGTGACGGGAAGGTTCCGGCCTCCTGGCGCGGGCAGCAGACACCACTTTGCCATTGCCGTCAACGGCACCATCGGCGCCGTGACCCGCGAGTGGAAGGAGTCGCCCACGAACCGGCCCGGCGAGTGGTCCGCAATTCTCCCCGAGGCTCTGTTCGTGCGGGGCGAGAACGAGATCGAGGTCTTTCATCTGCGGTCCGCCGCGGGCGGCATGCACCTGACGCGCACCGATGGCGTGACGCGCTCTCCCGCCGCCGACCTCGATTTGCTGGGCGTACGGCCGGTCCGCGGAGTCGTCGAGAGCGGTTTCCACGCCCCGGAGCGGGACCAGCGCGGCAGGCCTCAACGGTGGACCGACGGTCACGCCCGCCTCGAGATCCCCCTGAGCCGGGATCGTCAGCCCTACGCGGTGCGCGTCCGGCTGGCGTCGACCGGGCCCCGAGGCGCGAGGTTGCGGGTCCTCTTCGACGGGTCGCAGGTCCTCCGCGCCAGGTTGCCGGCCGGCGACTGGACGGGCGAGCTGCCGCTGGATCCGGCATCGCGGCGGAGCCGCCTCGTGGTGGAGATCATCAGCGACACCTTCGTACCGGCCGAGCTGACGCCGGGCTCCAGGGACGGCCGGCGGCTGGGTGTCGCCGTGCGAGCCGTTCGGCTCCTCGAGGATCGGCGGTAGTCTTGCGCTCCATGAAGGGCCGCATCCTGATCGTCGACGACGAGCCCGGGATCCTCGCCAGCCTCTCCGGGGTGCTGGCCGACGAAGGGTATGAGACGGTGTGCACCCGCAGCGGCGCCGAGGCGCTGGAGCTCTACCGGGAGCGCCCGCCGGATGCCGTGTTCCTCGACATCTGGCTCCCCGATCGGGACGGGCTGGAGACCCTGGAAGCCATTCTCGAGCTGGACCCCGAGGCGGCCGTGGTCATGATGTCGGGGCACGGGACGCCGGCGACCGCGGCACGGGCGGTGAAGATGGGCGCTTTCGACTATGTGGAGAAACCGCTCTCCTACGACCAGGCGGTCGAGGTGGTGGCGGCGGCCGTCACTATGAGGCGGGGAGGCACTCCGCCGGAGCGGCCGCGGTGGGAGCGCGACGAGGATTTCCGAGCGCCGGCGCCACTTCGTATCACCGCCGAGGGAGGCGAGCCCCAGCGGACGCTGCGAGAGAGCACGGTCCTCTACGGTCTGGGTCTGCACTCCGGCACCCGCACCGGCATGGTCCTGCAGCCTCTGCCGCCCGACTCCGGCATCCACTTCATCACCCTGCCGTCGGGCTCGCACATCCCGGCGCACGTCAGCTCGGTCACGGAGACCGACTACGCCACCACGCTGCACGGCGGCGGCGACCGGATCCGCACGGTCGAGCATCTGCTGTCGGCGCTGCACGCCTACGGCATCATCAATCTCCTGGTCAAGGTCCATGGCGAGATCCCGGTTCTCGACGGCTCGGCCCTGGAGTTCTGCCGCGCGTTCGACGAGGTGGGCGTCGAGGAGCAGGACCGGCGCCGCCGGGATCTGGTGATCGACCGCGGGTATCGCGTGGGTGAAGGGGAAAAGTCTCTCACCCTCGAGCCCGGCGACGGATTCGCCGTCTCCTACCTGCTGCGCTACCCGGCGCCGGTCGGTGAGCAGCGCTACGAGTTCGAGCTGGCCGGCGTCGACGCCTACAAGGAGCAGATCGCGCCGGCGCGGACGTTCGGGTTCATGCGCGACCTGACGATGATCCAGGAGCTGGGGCTGGGCTCCGGCGGCCGGCTGGACAACTTCATCCTGGTGGGGGAAGACGACGTGCTCAATACCGAGCTGCGCTTTCCCGACGAGTTCGTCCGCCACAAGATCCTCGACATCATCGGCGACCTCTATCTCCTCGGCTATCCCGTCCGCGGCCGCGTCACTGCCAGGCTCACCGGTCACCGCGACAACATCGCGATCCTGCGCAAGCTGGTCGCCGAAGCAGCGTAGCGGCCCATGGCGTGGATACCTCGCGCCCTTGCGGGCATGGCGGGCCTCGCCTGGTTCTTCGGGATGGGTGGCGGCAAGACACTCGATCCAACCCATGTCGACTGGGCGCTGCGTGGCGACTGGAGCCAGCATGTGCTGGGCTGGCTGTTCTTCCGCAACGCCGAGTGGAGCTGGCCGCTCGGCCACGTCGACACCTTTGTGGCGCCGGTCGGGACGAGTATCGGGTTGACGGATTCATTGCCCTGGCTGGCGCTGCTCTTGAAGCCGCTGCCCTTCCTGCCGGCCGACTTCCAATACATCGGGTGCGGGAGGTCGGCGTCGTGTGGAGGGACTCGGGTCGATCGACCGTCCGGCCGTGGAGAGACGGGCTCGCGATGGTGGCGGACGTGCTGCGGCTGCGCTTCCGGCGGCGGCGCGCAGTGTGAAACCGGCGTTCGAGGCGCCGCCACGGGATGGCTCGACGGCCGCACGACGCCACGCGATAGACTGCCCGAGTCATGCGCAGGATACCCGCGACGGAGGCGCGCGTCGGCAGGCGCGAGGCGCTCGAGCTCACGGACGAGAGCATCGTTCGCGACTACCGGCTCGCCTACCGCAGCCGGCAGGCGAGCCTTTTGGGGCGCCGGGAGGCGCTCACGGGCAAGGCCAAGTTCGGCATCTTCGGCGACGGCAAGGAGGTGGCCCAGGTGGCCATGGCGCGAGCCTTCCGCCCGGGGGACGTGCGTTCCGGGTACTACCGCGACCAGACCCTGATGATGGCGCTGGAGCGCCTCACCGTGCAGCAGTTCTTCGCCCAGCTCTACGCCGACCCGGACGGGGGGCGGGACCCCCACAGCGGAGGGCGGCAGATGAACGCCCATTTCGCCACCCGCATGCTCGACGAGCAGGGGCGGTTCCTGGACTTGACCGCCGAGCCCCACACCGCGGCGGACCTGTCGCCGCTGGCGGCGCAGATGCCCAAGCTCGTCGGGCTGGGCTATGCCAGCCGCCTCTACCGGGAGCTGCCGGAGCTGGCCGGGTTCACCGGCTTCTCACGCCGGGGCGACGAGATCGCCTGGGGCACGATCGGCAACGCCAGCTGCGCCGAGGGTCTGTTCTGGGAGACGCTCAACGCCGTCGGGGTGCTGCACGCGCCGGTGGTGATCTCGATCTGGGACGACGGCTACGGCATCTCGGTGCCCAACGAGTACCAGATCGCCAAACCCTCGCTCTATGAGCTGCTGCAGGGCTTCCAGCGCGCGGAGGGCGGCCGCGACGGCGTGGACATCTATCGCGTCGCCGGCTGGGACTACCCGTCGCTGACCGAGACCTACCGCAGCGTCGCGGAGACGGTGCGCCGCGAGCACGTGCCGGCGGTCGTCCACGTGGCCGAGATGACCCAGCCGCAGGGACATTCGACCTCCGGGTCGCACGAGCGCTACAAGTCGCCCGAGCGCCTCGCCTGGGAGGAGGAGTACGACTGCATCGCGCGTATGCGGCAGTGGATGGTGGAGGAGGGGATCGCGAACGCAGCCACGCTCGACGCCCTGGAAGAGGAGGAGCGCCAGCAGGTCCGCAAGTGGCAGCAGGAGGCCTGGGATGCCTTCCGCGCGCCGTTCGAGAGTGATCGCCGGACCTGCGTCGAGCTGCTGCGCGGGCTGGAGGAGACGTCCGCCGGAGGCCCGGCGGTGCGGGAGGTGCGCGAGCGGGTGGAGAAGCTCCAGATGGCGCTGCGCCGCGACCTCTACGCCGCCGCCCACGAGGCGCTGCTCGCCGTGACCGGAGAGAGCTCGGAGGCGGCGCGGGCGCTGACCGCCTGGCGCCGCGAGCAGGATGAGGCGAACGACCGCCGCTACGACACACATCTGCTCAGCGACTCCGAGGAATCGCCGCTGCGGGTCGCCGTCGTGCCGGCGCGCTACGTGGAGGACTCCCCCGTGGTCCGCGGCTTCGAGGTGCTGAACGCCTGCTTCGACGCCGCGCTCGCCCGCTACCCGAACTTCATCGCCTTCGGCGAAGACGTCGGCAAGCTGGGCGACGTCAACCAGGGCTTCCAGGGCATGCAGGAGAAATACGGCGAGCTGCGGGTGTCGGACACCGGCATCCGCGAGGCCACGATCCTCGGCCAGGCGATCGGCATGGCGATGCGCGGCCTGCGGCCCCTGGCGGAGATGCAGTACCTCGACTACGCGCTCTACTGCCTACAGGTCCTCTCCGATGACCTCGCTTCACTGCGCTACCGCTCCGCCGGCAGTCAGAAGGCGCCGGTGATCGTGAGGACGCGAGGACACAGACTGGAGGGCATCTGGCACTCGGGCTCGGAGATGGCCGGGATCCTGAACCTGATCCGCGGCGTCCACTTCTGCGTCCCGCGCGACATGACGCAGGCGGCCGGCATGTACAACACCCTGCTCCGGGGGGACGACCCCGGCTTCGTGGTCGAGGTCTTGAACGGCTATCGCCTGAAGGAGCGCCTGCCGGACAACATCGGCGAATTCACGGTGCCGCTGGGCGTCCCGGAGGTGCTGCGCGAGGGCACCGACGTCACCATCGTCACCTACGGTGCCTGCTGCCGCATCGCCCTGGACGCGGCGGCCCTGCTGGCGGAGACAGTAGGCGTCGACTGCGAGGTGGTGGACGTGCAGACCTTGCTGCCGTTCGACCGCGAGGCGCGCGTCGTCGATTCGCTGAAGAAGACGAACCGCGTTCTCTTCCTCGACGAGGACATGCCCGGCGGCGCCAGCGCCTTCATGATGCAGCGCGTCCTCGACCGCGACGGTGGCTGGCAATGGCTGGACGCGCGGCCGCGGGCGCTGGCCGCCAAGCCGCACCGCCCGGCCTACGGCTCCGACGGCGACTACTTCTCGAAGCCCAACCGCGAGCAGGTCGTGGACGCGGTGCTGACGCTGATGCACGAGACCGACCCGCGGCGCTACCGACCCCTGATCTGAAGCGGCCTTGGCAGGCGATACAATGTAGACGTCATGATGCACGAACGCGAGACCACCACTATGACCCGCGAGGTCGAGGCGGTGCAGATCCCCGACGGTTCGCGGGTGATCGTGCCCGAGGGCACGCGGGTGCTCATCACCCAGTCGCTGGGCGGCAGCTACACGGTGATGACCGAGCGCGGTGGCATGTTCCGCATCGAGGCCGAAAACGCCGATGCCCTGGGCAAGGAGGTGCCGGCCGACGCGGCCGCGGCGGCCGACACTGAGACGCTGCTGGAGGAGCGCGTCTGGCGGCAGATGAAGGGGTGCTTCGACCCCGAGATCCCGGTCAACATCGTGGACCTGGGACTGGTCTACGACTGCCACATCGAGGACGAGGGCGCCGCCGACGGCGCGGTGGTCCACGTCAAGATGACCCTGACGGCGCCCGCCTGCGGCATGGGGCCGGTGCTGGTCGAAGACGTCAAGTCGCGCATCGAAAAGCTCCCCGACGTGGCGCGCGCCGAGGTCGAGCTGGTCTTCGACCCGCCCTGGAGCCAGAACATGATGACCGAGGCGGCCAGGCTGCAGCTCGGGTTCTACTGACCGGGTACGCGCACTTCCTGCACACGCTGGTAGCCGGCCTCGTGCAGCGAGGCGATCAGCGTCTCGATGTGCCCGCGATCCCGCGTCTCCAGCGTCAGCTCCACCTCGGTCTCCCAGAAGCTGGTGTCGGTGAACACCCGGTGGTGCTCGATGCGCAGGATGTTCGCCTCGCCGCGGGCGATGACCTGGAGCAGCGCGGCGAGGCCGCCGGGCCGGTCCTTGACCCGGATGTGCAGACGGACCAGGCGGTGGTGGCGCGCCAGGGAACGCTCGATCACCCGGTTGAGCACGCCGAGGTCGATGTTGGCGCCCGACACCAGGACGGCCACGCGGCGGCCGGCGAGCTCGGGCAGCAGCCCTTCGAGCAGGGCCGCGGCGGCGGCGGCTCCCGCCCCCTCGGCCAGGGTCTTGCCGACGTCCAGCAGCTCGAACAGCGCCCCCTCGATCGCGGCCTCGGAGACCACGACGACGCCGTCCGCGTATTTGCGGGTGAGCTCGAAGGTCAGCTCGCCGGGGCGCTTGGTGCTGATCCCCTCGGCGATCGAGGGGGCGCTCTTGCGCTCCTCGCGATGCCCGGCGTCGAGCGACACCTGCATCGACGGCGCCGCTTCGCTCTGCACGCCGTAGACGGCCACCTCCGGCCGCTGCTCCTTGACCGCGACCGCGATGCCCGCGATCAGGCCGCCGCCGCCGATGGGGACGACCACCGCGCCCAGCTCCGGCACCTGCTCCAGCAGCTCCAGGCCGACCGTGCCCTGCCCGGCCACGATCAGGGGATCGTCGAAGGGATGGACGAAGCTGTAGCCGTGCTCCCGCTCCAGCTCCCGCGCGCGCTCGTACGCCTCGTCGAAGTTGTCGCCGAAGAGATCCACCTCGGCGCCGAACTCGCGCGTCCGCGCCACCTTGACCAGCGGCGTGGTCGCCGGCATCACGATGCGGGCCCGGGCACCCACCTCGGCGGCGGCGAAGGCGACTCCCTGCGCGTGATTGCCCGCCGACGCGGCGATCACCCCGGCGTCGCGCTCGGCCCGCGACATCTGCAGCAGCTTGTTGAGGGCGCCGCGGGCCTTGAACGAGCCGGTGCGCTGCAGCGATTCCAGCTTCAGGTGGACGGCGGCGTCGCAGCGCGACGACAGCGCGTCGGAGCGCACACAGGGCGTCGCCTGCAGCACCTCGCCGATGCGTTCGCGGGCGGCCCGCACATCGTCCAGCGTCACCATGTGAGGCGGGACGATATCAGGGGAGCCGCGGGTATGATCCGCCCTTCGAGCGCAACGACCCCGGAGACGTCCATGGCCTTCCGCACCACCCTGACCATCCGCTTCGGCGACATCGACTACGCGGGCATCGTCTATTACCCGCGCATCGTGCACTTCTTCCACGTCGGCATGGAGGAGTTCTTCTCCAAGGGCCTGGGCAACGACTACGCCCAGGTGCTCAGGGAGCACCGCCTCGGCCTGCCGACGGTGCATCTGGAGGCCGACTTCCGCCGCCCGTTCCAGTTCGGCGACCGGGTCGATGTCGAGGTCGTGGTCGAGCACCTGGGCAACAAGTCGTTGCGCTGGCGCTACCGGATCTACCAGCAGAAC
>JBOGJI010000079.1:0-14339 GCA_050747865.1 Thermoanaerobaculia bacterium | reverse complement strand
CTTCGGGGGCCGGCGGCTGCGCGGGAGGCTCGGGCTCCGCCGCAGGCGGAACGCTCGGCCCGCGGCGGCCGGCGCAGCCGCCGGCGAGCAGCGCGGTGACGACCAGGGCGAAGGCCCAGCACGCGTGGTGGAGGCGAACCATGAGGGCGGAATCTACCATCCGTCCAGGGAGCAGAAGGGCAGGCCCGCCCAGGGGACGAGCGTGCGAGCCGGCATCCCGACGCGCGACGATCTTGACATGGCAAGCTACCCGTGGTAAGAATTTCTCCGTGAAGGTAGTCAAAGTCACGTCCAAGGGCCAAGTCACGATTCCGGTCGAGCTACGCTCCGCACTGGGCATCGGCGACGACAGCTACCTCGAGGTCATCGAGGCAGACGGAGAGCTGCGGATGCGTAAGATCGGAGGGCGGCAACCGCTCAGCGACGAGGATCCGATCTGGAGCCTCGTCGGCGCGGCGCGCAGCGGGCACGGCGATATCGCCGAGGCCCACGACCAGCATCTCGCCGCTGGCGAGCTTGCCCGATGGCGCGAATCCTCGTAGATGCGAGTGCGGTCTACGCGCTACTCGACGCCGACGACCGGTGGCACGGTGCCGCGCGAGCGGCGTTCGATGCGGTCAGGAGGCGCCGCGAGGAGCCGTTGCTGACGAATTTCCTCGTTGCGGAGTGCCACGCCCTGTTGCTCAGTCGCCTGGGGAGTGATGTCGCACGACGGTGGCTGCTCACCAACGTGTGGCCGATCGAAAGAGTCACCGGCACGGACGAGGAACACGCGGTGGAGATCATCCGCCGCTACGACGACAAAACTTTCTCGTACACCGACGCCGCGAGCTTCGCAGTCATGGAGCGACTGGGGATTCGCCGCGCAGTGGCGTTCGACCCCCATTACAGCCAGTATGGCTTCGAGGTGGTCGGACCACCAGAATAGAGCCTCGTGCCCTCCTGATCCTAGTGCCGGTGTGCCTTGTAGGTGCGGCGAAAGTCGACGACGCCCCAGAGCTCGACCGGCCGAGCCATCTCGTACAGACGGCTCACCAGCATCCCGGGCAAACGGCTGGACAGGCGGTCCGGGGACCACGCGTCGGGCGTGGCATCCAGGTTGGCTTCTTTTTGCGGTGGGTCCAGGTGGAAGTTGGTGGTGAACAGCGTCGGCAGCCGCTGCGTGTAGCGCGTGTTGAGCACGTAGTAGAGCAGGTCCACCACCCACGGCGTCGGCTTCTGGGCCCCCAGCTCGTCGAGCACCAGGACCTCGGCATCGATCACGGGCCGCAGGAGATCGCCCTTGCTCGCCGCCGAGTCCGGATCGAACGTGGCCTGGATCTCCTGCACCAGGGTGGTGCAGTCGATGAAGCGGCCGTGCACCCGGTAGCGCCGGATGAGCTCGGCCAGGACCGCCGCCGCGAGGTGGGTCTTGCCGGTTCCGGTAGGTCCGACGAGGAGCAGCCCCGAGTCCCGGAAGCCGCCCTCGAGATCGAGGAACTCGTCGACGAAACGTGCGCAGAGGGTGCGGGCGGCGAGCAGGTGCTGCCGGATCCCGGCGTCGGAGTGCTCGTGGGTGAAGTTGTCGAGGCTGCAGACGCGGTAGCGCGGCGGGATGCCGGCGAGCTCCAGGAGCCGATCGGAGTATCCCGCCTCCTGGCACTCGCAGCGCCTGGCGACGCCGGCTCCGGGACCGTCTTCGACCACCCAGCCGCGGCCGCCACACAGTCGGCATGTGCGGGTTGCGGTAGCGCTGCCGGACACGCCGGGATCGTAGCACCCCCCCTCCCTGATCCCTGACCCCTAGCCCCTGCGCGGGCGGGGGGTAAGCGGGCCGCTCTCGATGCGGACCAGGGCGTGGCGGCGCTCGATGCTGGCGCGGCGGTCCTGGACCTCCTGCTGCACGGCCTCCATCAGCCGGTCGACCTCGAGCTGCATGCGCTCCAGCTCGTCGCGCATGGACAGGATGACCTCGACGCCCGCCAGGTTGACGCCGAGGTCGCGGGTCAGGGCCAGGATGGTCTCCAGGCGACGGATGGTCCTCTCGTCGTAGAGCCGCGTGTTGCCGGCGCTGCGCTGCGGCCGGATGAGACCCTCGCGCTCATAGGTGCGCAGTGTCTGCGGATGCACGTCCAGCCGCTCGGCGACGGCGCTGATCAAGACGTAGCGGCGCTCCCGGCGCTTGCGGGCCATCAGCTCGTGCTCTGATCTTCGATGGGGACCCGCAGGCGCCGCTGGCGGCGCGGCAGGGTCACTTCGAGCACCCCCTGGCGGTAGGCGGCCTCAACGCCGTCGGCGTCCACGTCGGCGCCCAGGAGCACACTGCGCCGGAAGGGGCCGTAGGCGCGCTCCAGGCGACGGAACGTGGCCTCTCCCGCGACCGGATCGCGGCGCCCCGAGAGATCGAGGCGGCGATCCCGGACTTCGAGCTGGATGTCCTCCCGCCGGACGCCGGGCAGCTCGGCGTAGACCAGAAAGGCCTCCGGCGTCTCCACGACGTCGACCGCCGGCTGCCAGGAGCCGTCTCCCGAGAGCGCCGACTCGGCGTAGTCGCCGCCGCCCAGCACGCGCTCGAAGAGACGGTCCACCTGGCGCTGGATGCGCTCGAGCTCAGTTACGTACTTCAATCCCTAATTGGCCTTCGACTCGTCGGCGTCGACGAACTCGGCGTCGATGACCTCGTCGCTCCCTTCGCCACCGGAGGCGGCGCTCGCCGCCGAGCCGCCGCCCGCGGCCTTGGCGCTCGCCTCGTACATCACCTCAGCCAGCTTGTGCGAGGCCTGGGTCAGCTCGGACGCGGCGGCGTCGATGGTCTCCTTGTCGTCGGACTCCAGGGCCTTGCGCGCCGCCTCCAGGGCCTTCTCGACGCGCTCCTTCTCGGCACCGCTCAGCTTGTCCCCGTGCTCCTCCAGCGTCTTGCTCGTGGTGTAGACGAGGCTGTCGAGCTGGTTGCGCGCCTCGATCGTCTGCCGCCGCTTCTTGTCGTCTTCGGCGTGCGACTCGGCGTCTTGCACCATCGTCTTGATGTCGTCGTCGGAGAGGCCGGACGAGGCGGTGATGGTGATCTTCTGCTCTTTGCCGGTCCCCAGGTCCTTGGCCGCGACGTGCGCGATGCCGTTGGCGTCGATGTCGAAGCTGACCTCGATCTGCGGCACGCCGCGCGGTGCCGTCGGGATGCCGACGAGATGGAACTTGCCCAGGGTGCGGTTGTCCCGCGCCAGGTCGCGCTCGCCCTGCAGCACGTGCACCTCCACCGAGCTCTGGTTGTCGGCGGCGGTGGAGAAGATCTCGCTCTTCCTGGTCGGAATCGTGGTGTTGCGCTCGATGAGCCGGGTGAACACGCCGCCCAGGGTCTCGATGCCGAGCGACAAGGGCGTCACGTCGAGCAGCAGCACGTCCTTGACGTCGCCGGCGAGCACCCCGCCCTGGACCGCGGCGCCGATCGCCACCACCTCGTCCGGGTTGACCCCCTTGTGAGGCTCCTTGCCGAACAGCTCGGTGACCAGCTTCTGCACCGCCGGCATGCGGGTCTGGCCGCCGACCAGCACGACCTCGTCGATGTCCTTGGCCTCGACGCCGGCGTCCTTCAGGGCCTGCTTGCACGGCTCGACCGAGCGCTGGAGGAGGCCCTCCACCATCTGCTCGAGCTTCGAGCGGGTGAGCCGCAGGTTGAGATGCTTCGGCCCCGACTGGTCGGCGGTGATAAACGGCAGGTTGACCTCGGTCTCCGAGGTCGAAGAGAGCTCGATCTTGGCCTTCTCCGCCGCCTCCTTGAGGCGCTGCATGGCCATCGCGTCCTTCGACAGGTCGATGCCCTGGTCCTTCTTGAACTCCTCGAGCAGCCATTCGATGATGCGCTGGTCGACGTTGTCGCCGCCCAGGTGGGTGTCGCCGTTGGTGGCCTTGACTTCGACCACGCCCTGCCCCACCTCGAGGATCGAGATGTCGAAGGTGCCGCCACCGAAGTCGTAGACGGCGATCAGCTCGTCCTTCTTCTTGTCCAACCCGTAGGCCAGCGCCGCCGCGGTGGGCTCGTTGACCAGGCGCTCTACGTGCAAGCCGGCGATCTTGCCGGCGTCTTTGGTGGCCTGGCGCTGGGAGTCGTTGAAGTACGCCGGCACGGTGATGACGGCGCGCTCCACCTTCTCGCCCAGATAGTCCTCGGCCGAGGCCTTGAGCTTCTGCAGGATCATGGCCGAGATCTCGGGCGGTGAATACTGCTTGCCCCCGGCCTCGATGCGCACGTCGCCGTTGTCGATGCGCTTGACGGCGAAGGGCACCATCTTCATCTCCTCGTTGACCTCGTCGTAGCGGCGGCCCATGAAGCGCTTGATCGAGAAGACGGTGTTCTCGGGGTTGGTTACCGCCTGGCGCTTGGCCACCTGGCCGACAAGGCGCTCGCCTCCTCTGGTGAAGGCGACGATCGAGGGGGTGGTGCGGTTGCCCTCGGCGTTGGGGATCACCTTGGCTTCGGATCCCTCCATCACGGCGACCACGCTGTTGGTGGTGCCGAGGTCGATTCCGATGATCTTGCTCACGCGATGTTCCTCCTTGGGATCGCTGTCTTTCTGGCGCACCCTAATACCTTAGCGCGGCCCTGTCAAGTTCGAGCGCGCACGATCTTACAGGACCCGGCTAAGATCTCAAGATGGGCGCACGCGAGGCGATCTAGCCGCGCTTCTGGAGGTAGCGCATCTGCAGGCGGTAGAGCAGGTCGTCCAGCACCGCCTGCTCCTGGGCGGAGAGGTTGCCGTTCGTCTTCTCCCGCAGCACGGTCAACAGATCGATGTAGAGCCGCGCCGCCCGCAGGTCCTCGGCCGGCCGGCCGTCGGGCAGGGCGGCGTCTCCGAGATAGATGGTGGCGGGCTCCGCCAGCACCGCGATCAGATCGAGGAATCCGGGCTTGCCCATGGAGTCCGGCGTGTCCGGCAGCTCCAGCGGCGTGCCCGCGGGTGGAGGCGGGGGCTCGCCCGCCGGCTCCTTGGCGGTCGCCGCGTCGGCGGCGGAACGAGGTCCCGCCGGCTCCCGCTCGGGCTCGTCTGCGGACGCCTTCGCCTCCTCCAGCCACCGGTACTCCTCTTTCAACCGGCCGTCCGGCGTGAACATGCGCCGGTCGGTGACTTTGATGTCTCGTGCCTGCTGGTCTCGTTCTTCGTCTGCCACGGATGTGCTCCTGTTGCATACCGCGTCGCGCGACGCTGGCTGCCCTTAGGATATAGCGCCATGACATCCGAGTCGCCGCGAGACATGTCCGACGATGTGCGAGAGCTGAGCGACCTCGTCCGCCTGGTGCGGCGGTTGCGCGCCCCGGACGGCTGCCCGTGGGACCGCGAGCAGGGCCTCGCCGACCTGCGGGCCTACCTGCTCGAGGAGGCTCACGAGGCGGCCGCGGCGATCGACGCGGGGGACCTGGAGCGGCTCGCCGAGGAGCTGGGCGACCTGCTGTTCCAGGTCGCGTTCGTCGCCGAGCTCGCCCGGGAGCGGGGTGGTCCCCCGGTGCCTGAGATCGTCCGCCGTGTCCACGCCAAGCTGGTGGATCGGCACCCCCACGTGTTCGCAGAGGAGCGGCTCACGGACGCCGCCGCCGTGCATCGGTCCTGGGAGCAGCGCAAGCAGGAGCAGAGAGCGACGCGCGGGGAAGGCCTGCTCGCCGGCATGCCCGACACGCTGCCCGCGCTCACCGGGGCCTACCGCCTGGGGCAGAAGGCCGCGGGCGTCGGCTTCGACTGGCCGGATGTGGCCGGCGTGCTGGACAAGATCGACGAGGAGCGAGCGGAGCTCGCCGCCGAGCTGGAGCGCGACGAGGACGACCCCGACGCCGTGGCCCACGAGCTCGGCGACCTGCTGTTCTCCACCGCCCAGCTCGCCCGCCGGCTCGGGGTCGATCCGGAGGCGATGCTGGCGCGTGCCAACGCGCGGTTTCGCGACCGCTTCACCCGCATGGAGGCGGAAGCGTCACGCACCGGGCAGAAGCTGAGCGATCTCGACATCGAGACGCTCGAGGCGGCTTGGCAGCGCGCGAAGAATTCGTAGCGGCTTAGGCGGCTTGGCGGGCTTCTAGGCGTTCTTGGAGGAGCTCGAGGCCGCGGCGGAGGATGAGGTCGTCGAGAGAGATGTCCTTGTCGGCGAAGGTGCGGTCGCTGCCGTCGACCTCGTCGTCGGGGGCCAGCCCCTCGTTCAGCGGCTCGGCGTCGGGACCGGTGTAAAGGGCGGTGGTGAGGACGAGGCGGCCGCCGTTGGAGATCTCCACCTCGCCGCGACGGCCGGCGTGACCGAAGGTGCGGCGACCGACGAGCTCGGCTCCGGCCCGCTGCCGCAGCACCGAGGCCAGGATCTCGGCGCCGCCGGAGGTGGCGTGGTTGACCAGGACCACGAGCTCTCCCTGCCACAGCGGGGGGGCGCCCGTGTAGGTCTCTGCGACGCCGCGCGGGCTCAACATCCGGCCCAGCTCGCCGTCGGCGAAAAGGGCGGCGATCTCGTAGGCGGTGGCGGGATCGGATCCGCCGACGCCGCGCAGGTCGGTCAGCAATCCGCGAGCGTTTCGATCTCGCAGCTCGTTCAGGGCGTCGCGCACCGCGGCCACGCTGTCGGGGCCGAGCCGCGGGATGGTGAGGAGCGGCAGGCCGCTCGTCTCCGTCATGGTCACCGCCGGGGGCGAGAAGGTCGCCAGCTCCAGCTCCGCGGTCTCGCGCTCACCGCGCCGGAACAGCTCGAGCCGAACGCGGGTTCCGGGTTCGTGGGCGAACAGCTCCATGGCGCGCCATAGCGGCAGATGCCGTGTGCTGCGGTCGTCGATCTTGGAGATGAGATCGCCCGGCTCCATTCCGGCGCCCGCCGCCGGGGACCCGGCGAGCACGCTGAGCACGAACAGGGTGCCGTCCTGCCGGGCGAGCACCAGGCCGCTGCGGCCGGGGCCGATGCGCTGGACCTCTTCCCAGGTCCCGACCGCCTCCGGCGGCACGTAGGTGGAGAACGGATCGAGCGCGCCTGGTGCGCCGTCCAGGGCGGCCGCCATCAAGTCCTCGGCGGGCACTTCGTCGACGTAGGCCTGCCGCACCAGACTGAGCACCTCGGTGAAGACCGAGAGGAACCGGTAGAGGGAGTCCTCGCCGTCGTCGCGGCGGTCCTGGCCGAGAAGCACCGTCGCCGCCAGCGGCACCACGAGGAGCAGCGACAGGATGAGGAAGATGTGACGGCCGCGAGTCATGTGGACGCCTCTAGCGCAGCCAGATCCGTGGATCCACCGGACGGTTCTGCTCCCGGATCTCGAAGTAGAGGCGGTCGCTCGCCCGCCCCAGGCGCTGGCCGAACGATACCACGACGCCCTGAACGACCTCGAGGGACTCGAGCCTGGCGTAGACGCTGAACACGCGCCCCGGGTGGCTGACGACGACCATGCGCCCGTACCCCTCAAACAACGCCGCGAAGACCACCTCGCCGGGGTAGATGGCGTTCACCGGCGCCCCTTGCGACGTCGCCACGGCGATGCCGTTGTGGGGAACCAGGGTCTGGTACCGGGGATCGCGGCGCGGCCCGAATCCCTCGACCACATTGCCCGCCGCCGGCCAGTCGAGAACGCCACGGAACTCCTGGATCGGCTCTCCCGCCAGCGAGCCCGTGGTCCGTCCATAGAGGAAGTCGAGGAGGTTGGAGAGCTTGCGCTCGTGCTCCTCCAGCGCCCGCGAGCGCCCGGCCAGCCCCTCCTGCTCCGCTTCCACGCGCGCCAGCAGGACCGCCTGCCGCGCCCGCAGGTCTTCCAGCTCCCGCCGGCGCCGGTGCTCGCCGCCGATCCAGCTCTGCAGGCGCCGGCGCTGCTCGCCGAGCTCCTCCCGCTCGACGCTCAGCGCCGCCCGCGCGTCGAGGTAGCGCTCGAAGGCCCTGGCGTCGCGGCGCGACAGATAGCGCAGCACGCGCACGCCGTGCACCAGGTCGTCGCCCGAGCTGATCGACAGGGCCAGGCGCAGGTAGCCGCCGCGGCCCAGCCGGTAGAGCCCGATCAGCGACCGCCGGAGGCGCTCGCTCGCCTGCCGCTCCGCCGCGGCCAGTCTCGCCACCCTCGCCTCGGTCGTCTGGATCCGCTGCTCGAGCAGCTGCCGCGCGGTCGTCGCTTCGGCAAGGCGCTGAGCGACGAGCTGCAGCTCCAGATCGAGACGGGTCAGCTCGTCGGTCAACCCGGCGCGGCGATTCCGCACCTCGTCCAGCCGAGCCTGCAGGCCCGCGATCTCGGCGCGGATCGCTTCCAGCTCCCGGGTGCGGGTGTCGAGCGGGTCCTGCGCCAGCGCGACACCGACCGAGAGCACGATCCAAGGCGCGAGGCGTGAGATGCGGCGCAGGAGGCTCAGAATGGACGTCGATTGCCCACGTGGTGGAGGGCGAACGCCAGGACGTCCCGCGCCTCCTCGATCTGCTTCGTGGTCGGCTTGCCGCCGCCGTGCCCCGCCCGCGTCTCGATGCGGATCAGCACCGGGTCCTCGCCCGCTTGCGCCGCCTGCAGCCGGGAGGCGAACTTGAAGCTGTGCGCCGGCACGACGCGATCGTCGTGGTCGGCGGTGGTGAGCAGGGTCGCCGGGTAGTCGGTCCCGGGCTCGAGGTTGTGGTACGGCGAGTAGGTCATCAGGTACCGGAAGTCCTCCGCAGCCTCGGGGTCACCGTAGTCGGAGGTCCACGCCCAGCCGATGGTGAACTTGTGGAACCGCAGCAGGTCGAGCACGCCGACGGCGGGCAGCGCCACGGCCACCAGGCCCGGCCGCTGGGTCATCACCGCCCCCACCAGCAGCCCGCCGTTCGAGCCGCCGCGGATCGCCAGCTTCTCCGGCGACGTGTATCCCTCGCCGACCAGCCACTCGGCGGCGGCGATGAAATCGTCGAAGACGTTCTGCTTGTTGTGCAGCATCCCCGCCTCGTGCCAGCGCTTGCCGTATTCGCCGCCGCCGCGCAGGTTGACCGAGGCGTAGATGCCGCCCTGCTCCATCCACACCAGGTTGGCGACGCTGAAGACGGGCACCACGGGGATGTTGAAGCCGCCGTAGCCGTAGAGCAAGGCCGGGCGGGCTCCCTCGGCGTCCAGCACACCCTTCCTGGCGGTGAGGAACATGGGGATGCGGGTGCCGTCCTTGGAGGGGAAGAAGACCTGCCGCGTCTCGTAGCCCTGCGGGTCGAAGGGCAGCTCGGGGATCCACAGCAGCTCGCTGGTCCCGGCCTCGAAGTCGTGGTGATAGATCGAGCCCGGTCGCGTGAAGTCGGTGTAGGTGTACCAGGTCTCGGTGTCGTCGCGCTCGCCCCCGAAACCGCCCACCGTTCCCAGCCCCGGCAGCTCCATCTCGCCCAGCGGCTCACCCTCCATACTGAACCGCCGCACGACCGAATAGGCGTCCTTCAGATAGCTGGCCACGAACTGGTCGGCGACGACGTTGACGCCTTGCAAGGCGTCCTCCGCCTCCGGGATCAGGGTGCGCCAGCTCTCCTTGGCGGGAGCCCGGGTGTCGACGGCGATCACCTTGCCGCGCGGGGCGTCGAGGTCGGTGTAGAGCCAGAAGATCGGGCCGTCGTTGTCGATGAAGCGGTATTCCGCCTCCAGCTCGTCGATGAGCTCGACGACCTGCGCGTCGGGCCGGCTCAGGTCCTTGTAGAAGAGGCGGTTGCGGGTATCCGTGCCCTTCCAGACCGAGAGGACGAGATACCGGTCGTCTTCGCTCACCTTGGCCGAGAAGCCCCACTCCTTCTCGTCCGGCCGCTCATAGACGAGCTGATCCTCCTCCTGTGCCGGGCCGAGCCGGTGAAAGTAGACTTTCTGGAAGTAGTTGGCGTCCTCGAGGGCTTGCCCCTCCGCCGGCTCGTCGTAGCGGCTGTAATAGAAGCCCGAGCCGTCGCGGCGCCAGGCGGCGCCGGAGAACTTGCTCCAGCGGATGTGATCCGGCAGGTCTTCGCCGGTCGCCACCTCCTTGACGTGCCACTCGAGCCAGTCCGAGCCGCCCGACTGCAGGGCGTAGGCGAGGTACTTGCCGTCCTCGCTGACCGAATATCCGGCGAGGGAGATGGTGCCGTCCTGCGACAGCGTGTTGGGGTCGAGCAGCACGCGGGGCTCCGCCGCCAGGTCCTCGGCTACGTAGAGGACGCTCTGGTTCTGCAGCCCCGAATTGCGCTGGAAGAAGTAGAGACCGCCCTCCTCGAAAGGCACACCGTATTTGGGGTAGTCCCAGAGCTCGGTCAGCCGGGCCTGCAGGGCCTCGCGGCCGGGAAGCTGCTCGAGATAGCCGAACGTCACCTCGTTCTGCGCCGCGACCCAGGCCTTGGTCTCCTCGGAGTCGAGATCCTCGAGCCAGCGGTACGGATCCGGCACCTCGACGCCGTGCAGCGTCTCGACCAGCTCGATCTGCCGCGTCTCCGGATAGCTCAAGGGAGCCGCCTCGCTTTCGCGCACCGCCGGCTCGCCGCCCCGCGAGCACTGCAACGCGGCCGCCGCGCCGACGAGCAGCAAGCCCCAACCGACACGGCCTCCAACCTGGGTCATGGGGCGCCTCCCCCCGGTCAACTCTGGAACGACATCAGCGCGTCGACCTCGTCGTCGAAGACTTCGAAGACGGTGACGAGCTGGGTGATCTGCAGGATGTCGTGGACCTTGGGGGGCAGGTTGAGGAGCTTCAGGGCGCCGCCGCGGTTCTTCACCGTGGTGTACGCCGCCACCAGCTCTCCGATGCCGGACGAGTCGATCGTCGTCGTCCTGTGGAGGTCGATCAGGAGCTGCTTGGCGCCGCCATCGAGCGCCTGGTGGACCGCGTCGCGCAGCGCCACGTCCCCCTCGCCGATCGTGATCTTGCCGTGCGGCTCCAGGATGGTCACGCCACCTTCCGTGCGGGTCTCGATCATCATGGGCTCACTCCTCGGTCGTCGCCAGTCGGCACCGGCTCGTTGCTCGTCGCTTCGCCCGCGCTCAGGCGCTTGCGCAGCGTCACCACCGTCCCTCCCCCGGGCCGTTCACTATATTCGATCGAATCCATGAAGTTGCGCATGAAGAGTAGCCCGCGGCCGTTCGGCCGCAGCAGGTTCTCGTCCTGCAGCGGATCGGGCACCTGCGCGGGGTCGAACCCCTCCCCTTCGTCCTGCACGACGATCACCACCTCGCCCGCCTCGACGTGGAAGTCGATCTCCACGCGCTTGTCCGGGTCTTCCCGGTTGCCGTGGCGGATGGCGTTCGCCACCGCTTCGCGCACCGCCAGGCCGACGAACTGCGCCGCCTCCTGCTCGAGATCGAGGCGGGTCAACGACTCCTCCACCACCACCTGGACGAGATCGATGTTCTCGAGTCGGCTCTCGATGGCGAGGTGGACGCCGGGTGGCTCGCTGGGCGAGGACATCGGGCGCGAAGTCTAGCACTCACAACCCGTAGCGGTGGAGCACGGGAAGCACCACCAGCAACTGGATCGCGTCGAACGTCGCATGCGCCACGACGGCGGCCCAGATGCTCTGCCGCCAGCGAACCAGCCAGGCGAAGAGGATCGACAGCAGCGCCACGCCGAGGAGCATGAAGGGCTGGCCGTAGCTCAGATGGGCGAGGACGAACAGAGTGCTCGACAGCGCGATGCCGGCGCGCGGCTGCAGGAAACCGCGGAAGAAGGTCTCCTCGGCGAGCCCGGCGGAGGCGGCGAGCGCCAGGCGCACGGCGACCGGCAGGCCGATCAGGTACTCCATCACCGCCGGAGGCTCCTGCGGCACCAGCTCCTCCGCTCCCACGGCCCAGGCGACGGCCGCGACTCCGTAGACGATGGCCAGTACCGCGGTCCACCCGGCGACCCCCGCCGCCAGGCCCAGGGCCAGCTCGCGAGATATCTTGCTGGCGCGCCAGCCGAGCTGCGCCGACCAGACCCGCCACCAGATCCGGGGCGAAACCGGCAGGCGCGGCAGGAACCCCGAGCCGAACCACAAGACGAGGGCGACGAAAAAACCGGCGTGCAGGACGAAAAGACCGGCCGGCGACACCCCCTCGAAGCTTTCGGGCGGCGGCTGCCCGAACGAGGCGATCGGCGACAGCACCGCGATCCACAACACGACCGCCACGGCGCCCCAGCCGAAGGCGCGCAGCACCATCGGCCCGATCCGGCTGCTCAGAGGCCACTCGGGCAGCAGCCTGTGCGCCGGCGGCGTCAGCCCCCGCCGCCACGAGAGGAGGTCGACGCCGACTGCCAGAAGCGCCGCGATCACGAGAAGCAGAAGCTGCATGCGCGCGGAGGCTGACACATCGGCACCTCCGAGTCACGTGACTTCCGGTACCCCTCAGCTTGACGCGGCCGTCGATTGGCGGTATAGTAGACGACAAATGGCGACTCTCCTGCAGAGCCTGGAAGCAGACCCGCGAGAGCTACTCGGCGCGGACGAACTCGCCCAGCAGATCCGCTCCGGCCTGCCCTATTCGGCGGCGGAAACCCTGATGCAGGTCATGGGGCTCAGCCAGGTGGAGCTCGCGAGCCTGCTGGGCGTCTCGGAACGCACGCTCACGCGCTCGAAACGTGCCGTCCGACTGAATCCGATCGCGTCCGACCGGCTGGTGCGACTCGCGCGGGTGGCGCTGCACGGAAGCGACGCCCTGGGGTCAGGTGATGCCCTACGGCACTGGCTGCGCACGCCGAACCGAGCCCTCGGCGGACGAGCACCCCTGACGCTCCTCGACACCGATGTCGGCGTCCGCGATGTCGAGGCCGTTTTCGGACGCATCGACCACGGGATCTTCAGCTGAAGCTCACACCTCCGGCGCTACCTTGTCGCGTCTGGCGATTGGTGCGCCCCACCCACGCCGATCGAGCGTTCGACGGCCTTGGCGCCGCCACCTACGGAGGTCGGTGGAATCGACCGGGCACCGCAATGATCTACTGCTCGGGCTCGCTGGCCCTTGCCGCGCTCGAGGTCCTGGTCCACGGCTCGCCGGAGGACCTCGCGGGCGAGTTCCAGGCGATCTCCGCGACGCTGCCGCGGGGAACGACCCTCGAAGTCGTCACCCCGGACGAGTTGCCGCCGCGATGGCGCGCCCATCCACCGCCTCCTGAGATTCCGCGCTTCGGCAGCCGATGGGCTGCAGAACGGCGGAGCGCCGCTCTGGTCGTGCCGTCTGCAGTCGTACCGCTCGAGTGGAACCTGCTCCTTGCACCCTGGGTCGGACGAGACATCGTGATCGAAGATGTCGAGCGGCACCCCTTCTCGTTCGACCCACGCCTCTGGGAGCCCAGGTAGCCCACGAGACAGTCCCAATCCGCAACTCGGCGGCAGGTGATGAGACGGAGCGGTTGTCGCGAGTCCAGGAGCTTGCTCCCTGTCGCCCAGGTGCCCCGCGGATCCTCCGCATCGTGTCCTGTGTCCTCATCCGCCACCGGACAGAGCGACGACTGCACCGACCGCTACGCGGTGCGCCAAAGAGTTTCTATCGGTGCCGCGATCAGCCGGTCATCCAGCTCACGGGGTAGCGGTCCACAGTGCAGCAGGACGCCGAGCTGGAATCGATCCCCGAGCTCATCTCGTAGCCAGGCAAGGTGGCGGGCGTCGCGTGCTCTGACCCTCGCCGCAGCCTTCACCTCAATGGCAACGACCCGGCCGCCAGCTTCGAGCACCACGTCGGCCTCGTGCTCGCCCTTCTCCAGGCGCAGGTGGTACATCCTGGCCCTCGTAGCCGACCATTCGAGCTCGGCCCGAAGCTGCGCGACGACGAATGACTCGAGCAGCCGACCGCTGAGACCGACCTCCCCGAGCACCGTAGCGGCGTCGATGCCCGCCGCGGGGCCGAGCAGGGCGGGCTCCACGAGGTGTTGCTTGGGGCGTCGCGTCAATCGCTTGAGCCGGTTGCTGTGCCATGCCGGCAGCAGAGACAGCACGTGCACGGCCCGCAGCAGCTCACTGTAGTCGTCGGCCGTCCTCCGGTTGACGCCTGCGGCAGCCGCGGCGGCCGTCATGTCGGCCACCGCGCCAGTCTTGACCGCCGAAGCCTCGACGAAACGCGCCAGGAGCTCCCGGTCGGCCCGAGGTCTCAGGATAACCAGGTCGCGAGCGACGAGCTGCTCGAGGTAGCTCCTGAGCCACTCCCCGAGGACGGTCTCCGGCAGGTCCAGGGTCGCCGGGAATCCACCGCACAACGCCAGCTCGACGAGATCCCGGAGGTCGAGGTCGGACCGGGGCGGGTCGAGCGCACCGGAGAAGCAGCGATCGATGAAGGGAGTGGTCACCGAGGAGGCCAGCTCCGCCTGAGTGAAGCCGTAGAGGCGCTTTGTGACGACCCTGCCGGTGCCCGGCCATAGTGGCGCCTCCGCCTCGGCGCGCACGCTTCCGGCGAGCAGGAACCGGCCAGGATCAGGCCGGGCATCGCAAAGGCGCTTGACCGC
>JBOGJI010000078.1:0-2815 GCA_050747865.1 Thermoanaerobaculia bacterium | reverse complement strand
CGCCGGCTCGGCCAGGAAGACCGTCAGTTGCGGGTCATGGAGTCGCTTGTCGAAGGCGCGAGAGCGGGCGCCGATGTTGTCGCGCGCAAACGAGAGCTCGCGTCCGCCGGCATCGATTACCCGATCGACCCGGGCGAGCGGGTGCAGGGTGAGGCGCAGGGCGCGCAGGCCGTCCTGCCGTACGTCGAACCGGACCGTGGCGGAGAAGTCGGTCTTGCGGTAGCCACCGCGCTTGCCCATGCTGCCGATCCGCGCGGTGGCGTCCAGATGCTGAAGATCGAGCGGCCACTCCTCGTCACTGGCTGGCCGGCCGTCGGGACGGCGCTCCTCCGGCCGATCGAGGCTGATCCAGCTCTCCACCACGGAATCCCGCTTGACCCACGTGCGCACTCCGACCTCCTCCAGCCGATGCGAGTCGTATTCGTAGACCACCCAGCCGTCTTCGTCGGTGAGCATGTCCACGTGCAAGTACTCGGCATCGGAGTTCAGCAGCGCCCACATCACCCGGGCATCCGCGTCGACGAAGTACTGCTCGAGCCAGAACTCGTGACGCTCCTTGGCCAGCGCGTGGGCGGCCACCTCGGCCGGCGCCGTGAGAGGCAGCGGCAGGGTCGCGAGACTCGAGCCGCGCACCACCATCTTGGTGAAGGGGAGGGTGAGGCGTTGCAGCTCGCCGTCGCGGCGGAAACGCCGGAGCTGCGCCAGCTCGACGCGGTCGGGGACTTCCATCGTGAAGCGCCCCTCCCCTTCGAAGACCAGGCCGGTCACGGTGTCGCCGGCGGTAGCCTCCTGGGCCCACAGGTTGCCCGAGGCGAGAGACCACGTCGCGGTGTCCCACGACCACGAGACGCCGTCCGCCGGCACCGGAATCGGCGCGGCGGAGTACGCCCACGCACGCAGGCGGGTGTAGTCCTCCAGCGGATCCGCTCCGGAAGACACGACGAAGAGCAACGTGGCGATAACGATCGAGACAATGATGGCTGAGCTCCGGGGCATCTTCACCTCCGGTCGGTGCACATGACGGTGCTGATTGACATCGATTCTATCCCATCGCCAGTCGTAGACGTAGCGGGCCTTCGGTCTGCGGCTCGCTCCATTGACGTCAGAATGATGGCGCAGTAGACTAGCCACCATGATTCGAGTTCAGATCCAGCTCCCCGACGAGCTCCACACCCGCGCCAAGCGGCTTGCGGCGGCGAAGGAGATCTCTCTTGCCGAACTGGCCCGCCGTGGCGTGGAGCTTGTCCTCGCCCAGTCTCCCGCCCCGGCTGAGCTCGACACGCCTTGGAGCCCGCCGATCGTCCGGGGCCTGGGCTGGAGGGGCCTGAGCCACGCGCAGATCAAGGAGGCCGCCCAGAAAACCGCCACCGAGGAGGGGCTGGAGGAGCATGCCGGGATCGCGTCTGGCGTTTGACACGAATCTACTCTTCTATGCGGTCAACGAGGACTCGCCGTTCCATCCGGCGGCGGCCGCGTTCCTCTCGTCGCTCGACGCCGACGAGGGCGTCGCGGTGTCCGAGCTCGTGCTCGTAGAGCTCTACCGGCTGCTGCGCAATCCCGTGGTCAACGAGCGACCGCTGGCCGCCAGACCAGCGGCCGAGATCGTCGAGGCCTATCGACGGCATCCGCGCTGGCTCCTGGTCGCCCTACCGGTCGAGCAGAGACGGCTCCACGATCGATTGTGGCGCATCGCGGCGCAGCCCGACTTCGCCTCCCGACGGGTCTATGACGCCCGACTCGCATTGTCCCTAGTCCAGCAGGGCGTCACCGAGTTCGCGACCGCGAACGTCCACGACTTCCGGGGTCTCGGATTCCAGCGCGTCTGGAACCCTCTCGAGCCGGCCGAGCCTGACCGGCAAGGCCAGGGGCACGAGGACGTAGAGCGGCGATGAGCGCCAGCCGCCGAGGCGCACGGTATCGAACCCGTGCGCCTCTACCACCTGCGGGCACAGGATGCGTGGAGCGGCGACTACTGGCTCGACACTGAACAAGCCTCCACTCGTGAACGCCACGAGATCCTTCACACCCGCGAGCTGGCGAAACTCGTCGAATGCCTCCATACCGGCCAAGACCTCGCCGACACCGCATGGCCGGGGTTGAGCTCCACGCTCTTGGGCGGTGCCGGGGTCCCCCCCGGCCGCTGGGAGGCTCCACGCGCACCGGCACGCCGAGGCCGTTGCGCTAGAGTGCGCGCATGCTGTCGTGCCACGCCCACCTCCTCGGCTCGCTCGCGAGACCCTTGCGTATGAGAACCCGGCCGGCCGTCCTCCTCGCGCTCCTCCTCTCCGCCATCTGGTTCCCGGGGATCACGAACCTCGGGCTTTCGACACCCGCATTCGCACAGATCGAAGACAATCCGATCCTCGACCAGGAACAGGAGGAGCCGGAGAGCCAGGCCGACGAGGACGAGGCAATCGGGCCCGCACGGGTGACCGGCCGGGTGATGGACCTGGCCGGCGAGCCGATTCGACGAGCGCAGATCAGCCTGGTCCGAGAGGAGGGGCGGCGGACGACTACCCGAAGCGCCAAGAGCGACAAGAAGGGACGGTGGGCGGTGATCGGTCTCTACCCCGGCCGCTGGAACCTGCGGGTCGAGGCCGAGGGCTTCCTGCCTGGCGAGGGGGTCGTGGTCGTTCCCGCCGAGGGAGCGCCGGAGGAGGTCGAGGTTCGCCTGCGCACGCTCGACGAGACGCCGCCCATCGCCGCCGAAGGCGATCCGGCCGCGACGGCGCGACGGTGGATCGAGCGCGGCAACGCCCTGCTGGCACAGGGACAGCCGGCCGAGGCACGGGCCGAGTACCTGCGGGCCCTGGAG
>JBOGJI010000077.1:0-21842 GCA_050747865.1 Thermoanaerobaculia bacterium | reverse complement strand
GGATGCGGGGGGGGGGACCCAGTAGATCTCTGCGGGAGTTCAGGCTCGAGCCGGTACGGGCTCGCTACCCCTGCTTCTCGGGGGAGGGGGCGCTCAGAACCTGCAAGCCCAGGGGGTCGACGAGCCCTCGTCGGTTTGAGGCGAAGCTTCGCTAGGTGTAGGGGAGGGCGCCACCCGCTCCCGGGCCGACGGAAGGCGGCCTGCGGGATCAGCGGTTCCGGAGCATCCCGTCCGGGCTCGGCGAGTGGGTAATCTCCCACCGGTTGCCGTCCGGGTCGGTCAGGAGGAAGCTCTTCTCGCCCCACGGGTGCTCCTTGGGCGGGCCGGAGAGGGAGATCGGGTACTCCTCCTGCATCGCGGTGAGCCGCTCGTAGGCGGCGTCGACGTCGCCGACCGTGACCCCGAAGGCGCAGCCTCGGCGGTCCGCGGCGGCGTGGAAGCTCTTCGCCGAGGCGCCCACCGGCTTGAAGAAGGCGATCTGGAACCGCGACGGCAGCACGAGCTCCGAGAACATCTCGTTCTCGAAGTGCGAGGTGAGGCCGAAGGCCGCCTCGAAGAACCGGGTGATCCGGGGCACGTCGTCCGTGGCGAGCACCAGGTGCGAGACGGCGAGGAGGGTCATGGTCGGGAGCTACCCGTAGTTCCAGCCGCACGCCGGGCAGGTCCTCTCGGCGGTCGGGATCGAGCCGCCGCAGGAGAGGCACTCGAGGGGCTCGGAGGCCCTGCCCTCCGGCGCGTTGACCTCGTCCGGCTCGACCGCGGGCGGCTCCTCTCGCAGCGCCGACGGGAGGAACCAGTGAACGAAACCGCAACCGGTGCAGGCGAACACGTTGGCCGCCGGGCCGAGGTCTCGCAGGCCCAGCGAGTCGGTGCTCGTCGGTTGCAGGTAGACCGTGCACTCCATGAAGCGGTCGTGCCCGCAGTTGTGGCAGTGCAGCGCCTCTCCTGCGAACCGGGGAGCCGTGACCGGCACCGGTGAGGGCATCGACGGGAAGAGGACGCCTCCCGGCGCGTCGGCGCCGGCAGGTCGCGCGTCGACGCCGGCAGGTCGCGCGTCGACGAGCGGCACGCCGCAGTCGGCGCAGGTCTCGTACCCCTCCCGATACTCTCCACCGCAGCTCGGACACCACATGCGCTACCTCCTCGGAGCTCGAAGTGACCGGTCGACCGATCGGGCCGAGCGTATCGGAAGTACGCGCTTGGCTGACCTCGGCCGGCGGGTATCCGCAGGTCGGCGCAGGTCGGCGCGATGTCGCAGACGGTGCGGCGAGCCGGGGTGTTCAGAGAGGGACCAGCTCCAGAGTCGTCGCCTCGCGGTGGGCCTCGGCGAACCACTGGACCCTATTGGGTCGCAGCCAAACCTTGGGGAGGTGTTCGTTCTCGCGGGTTGGCGGGTCGGGGAGAGGTCGGACTGGGGGGCGAGACGTGGCGTTCCAGCGCTCGGCGGGCGGTGAGGCAGCGGCGAGACTGGCGGCTGATGAGGAATTGGCGAGCTCGGACGCACGGGTCCGCGGGTGAGCTGGGTGCTCGCCTGGATGGCCCTCTGGCGTGGTCTGCTACGCAGGCGCCGCTTCGGGCGGGACGTAGGGGAGGCTGGGCGGGAAGCTTCCGGGTGGAAACGCCACGCGCTCGTGGCCGCTCTGTAGCTGCTGTGCCGCCCAACGGAAGAGCTCGGCGAACTGGCGGTAGGCCTGCTTGAAGGCCTCGCGGACCTCGCGGCTTGCCGCGTGGACGATCGGCCTCGACCTTCTCTTGGGGCTCACCGCGGTGTCGTGAGGGTGGACTCTCAGGACGGCACGCCGTCCGAGCGGGCGAGTGCCGTCGCGGCGGTGGCGTTCCGCCGTCTCGTTCTCGATCTCACCGAGCATGTGCCGGATGCGCGCGCAGATCTCTTCGGCGGGGAGGTGCTGCCAGCATGGCAGCGGCTCGAGGACGATCGACTCCTCGCTCCGGTAGTCCCGGTGCCGGACGGCCTCGCCGCGCTGCTTCGCCTCCCATGCCCCCGTCTGATCGTGCCAGACGCCGCCGAGGGGACCTCCGCCGAGGAGCGCCCTCACGGAGCTGGGCCCGGGCCAGTCGCCGGGGCGCGACACGAGGTTCTCCTTGCAGCCGTTCTCGAGGACGTAGCGCAGGCGCGCCACCTGAGCTTCGGGCTCGTCCGAGACCGGGATCATGTCGTACCGCCGACTCCAGAGCTTGCCGTGCCAGTCGTGGAGGCGGCCGGCCTTCCTCGCCAGGTTGCCCTGGAAGAAGTCCATGAAGCGGGCGAGCTGCTCGCTGTCCTTCGGCGTCACGAGCATGTGGTAGTGCGTCGACAGGCAGACCAAAGCGTGGATCTTCACCGGGTAGAGCTCCTGAGCGCGCCCGAGGACGCCGAAGAAGAGCTCACGGAATGCCCTGCTAGGCTTCAGGAGGAAGCGGGACTGGAGGGTGCGGCAGGTGACCTCCACCATGCCCCACGCGGAAACGGACGAGGGCGGGATGTAGCGCAGTCTCTGGCTCATACCCTGTTAGGAGGAAAAACAGGGCCGCGGTCTCGCAAGGAACTTCATTCGACCGGTGCGACGCGCCTCGGAGATCGGGCCGAGGCCAGATCGGCCAGCGCCTACCGCAGGTCCGTCTTTTCCTTCCGTCACCGCGGCGTCGCGGCGCGGTTCCACAATTTCATCAAGGGCTTGCCATCGCGGGCACGGAGACCACGCCGGCGCCGTCGAGCTCGAGGTGCCGGGCGAGGAACTCGAGGCGGCGGCGCCAGAAGTCGAGGACGTTGGCGTCCCGGGATGGTGACTTGGCACTCCGCACGATAGAAGCGCACCTCGACGCTCTTGCCGAGGCGCTCGCGTGCCGCGAAGATGGCGTCGGTCGGGACCAGGCCGCCGTCCTGGTTGCCCTGTCCGATGAGCAGCGGCCTGTCGATCTCCGGGAAATAAAACAGCGGCGAGTTCTCGAGGTAGCGCTCGTGGCGCTCCCAGATCGAGCCCTCCATGTCGCCCCGCCCCTCCTCCCAGTAGCCGGTGTTGGCCGCGCGCAGGGAGTCGGCGAACAGGTCCGGATGCTGCACCGCGGAGGCACGGTCTCGGGCGGGAGGTCGGCATCGGCGGCGTCCTCGGGGAGGGTTCCGGCTGGACAGCGGCGAAGGGGTCCTGCCGGTCATTGTAGCCAGGGCCCCGTCTCGCCAATGCCGTCCGTTCTCATCCGCTGCCGCATCCGCTCCGCCGGAGGGGCCCGGATGGACCACGGGAGGCGCACGCCGTACATCGGGGTATCGATCTCTAATACAATGTATAGTTTGTTATGGGCCGTGACCTTCAGGATCTGTCGGAGATGCCTCCGGGCCTTGAGCGGACTGCAGGTCTCGCGCGGTGGTTTCAGGCGCTCTTCGAGGCGCGGGGCCAGCCGGTCCCGGTTCTCGTCGGCGGCGGAGCCGTCGAGCTCTACACCGGAGGCGCCTACACAACGGGCGATCTCGACTTCGTCGGCGCCGTCAGCCAAGAGGTCGAAGACGACTTGAGAAGCGCCGGCTTCCAAAGGACCGGGCGTCATTGGGTTCACGAGGAGGGTGGAATCTTCATCGAGCTGCCTGCGAGCAGCCTGACCGATGGCGAGCGCGCGGTGCGCATCGGGTCCGGAGACGAGTCGGTCCTGACGATCTCCCCCGAGGACGCACTGGTCGACAGGCTGGCCGCCTGGCAGCACTGGCGATCGAGCCTCGACGGAATCTCCGCGGCCCTGCTGTACCTGAAAGTCGGCGCCGAGCTCGACTGGAAGTTCCTGCGAGAAGCCGCTGGCAGGCGTGAGGCGACGGAAGCACTGGATCGGCTACCGGCCCTCGGGAAGGCCGCGCCGGCGCTCGACGCGCTGGAAGCCTGGGCGCGGGAGTATCCGTCATGAAGACCTATGGCTTTCCGGACCCAAGCACGCCTCCCAGGCTCTCGCCGGACATTCGCCGTACCCGCCCCAGGGCCTACTTCGAATGGAAGACCCTGAAACGGTGGGGGAGGCTCCCGCCCTGGGAGGACTCGCCGGCGGGCTACCTGCTGCGGGACGCTCGCGAGCAAGCGGGGCTCACCCAGGCCGAGCTCGCCGCGCGACTCGGGAAGTCGCAGCAGGCCGTCGCCCAGGCCGAACGCCGGGACTCCAACCCGACCGTTCGCTTCCTCCGCCGCTGGGCGGAGGCGACCGGTGGAACGCTCGCGTTGCGGCTGAAAGAGGAGTAGAGCGAGGAGCCTCGGCCTGTCTCACTCGAAGAGCTCGCCCCACCCAGCCACCCGGCGCCCGTGCCAGAGGGGACCTTCGCGGACGTAGCTCCACTCCGGGTTCTGGGTCGTGTCCCTCAGGGCGGCACAGACCTGGTGGAAGGTGGGGACGTCCCGGTCCGCGCACTCGAAGTAGGTGAGGAAGTCGTACTCCCCCTCGGGGGCGGGCTCGGCGAGGCCCTTGTAGGTGCGCCGCATCAGGCACGGGACGCCGGGGGCGGCGGAGGGGGCGTGGCCCTGGCAGGTCCTGCGGCCGTCGGCGCCGTATCGGGGGAGGAAGTAGGTGTGGCGCTCCATCCAGTCCTTCGCCCACCACGCGGGCGTCTTGCTCAGCGGGAGGAGGAAAGCGTTCGGCATCTCTGGGCCCGGGCGCTGGACGGCCTGGTGGGCGTAGGCGAGCTCGTGCATCAGGCCGCCCGTGTACCGGGTCGGCCGGACCACGCCCCGCAGCACCGAGACCTCCGCGGCGGGGGAGAGCAGGCGCGCGGCGCCGGCGAGGAAGCGGTCGACCGGCTCCACGGCGGCGGCAGCCACGTGGACCACCGCGTCCGCGCCGAGCAGGCGGTCGTCCGCGAGGTCCGCCGGGGTGGCACCGACGCGGCGCAGGAACGCGACCGCCTGCGGCGGATGGCCGTCCGCCGCGTCGAGCTCGTCGCAGAATCCCAGGCGTTCGACGAGAGCGGCCACCGGCGCCTCGGCGACCGCCCGCCGCGCGTCGGTTCGGAAGGCCAGGCAGAGGTACGCGCCGTGGCGCAGGATCCGTCGGGTGGGGTCGTCGTTCGGGGTGCTCATGGGGGCGAGTCTGTCACTTGCTCGCACACCATGATTCGTCTAAGATCGAACCATGGATGTCGATCGAGCCGACGAGCCGGTCGCCGCCGTCGCCGCCGCGATCGGGGAGCCCGCCCGCACCCGCATGCTCTACTGCCTGATGGACGGCCGGGCGCGCACCAGCACCGAGCTCGCCGTGGTGGCCGACGTCGCCCCCTCGACCGCCAGCGTCCACCTGCAGCGGCTCCGGCACCGGGGCCTGGTCGAGGTGCACGCCCAGGGGCGGCACCGGTACTACCGCCTGACCGGCCCCGAGGTCGCCGCCGCGCTCGAGGCGCTGAGCGTCCTCGCCGGCGAGCGCCGGGGCGCCCCCGCTCCGAGCACGCCGCACCACCTCCGCGCCGCCCGCACCTGCTACGACCACCTCGCCGGCACCCTCGGCGTCGCGCTGCTCGACCGCTTCCGGGCGCTCGAGTGGCTCTCCGGGCAGTCGGCGGAGGACCGCGCCTACACGCTGACCCCGGCTGGGGACGAGGGCTTCGAGGCGCTCGGGGTCGACCTCGGAGCCGCCCGCCGGTCGCGGCGCCGCCTCGCCTTCGCCTGCCTCGACTGGAGCGAGCGGCGCCCGCACCTCGGCGGCGCGCTCGGGGCCGCGGTCCTGGCGCTCGGGCTGGCGCAGGGGTGGGTGAGCCGGGACCTCGACAGCCGCGCGGTCCGGGTCACGAGGAGCGGTCGCCGGGCGCTCGAGGCCCGGCTCGGCCTCACGCTAGCCGGCCCCGCTTGATCGCCCGCGCTCGCTCCGCTTCGCGCGTCCACGTCTCGGAGACCGCTCGTCCGGCTTCGAGGTCGTCGACGACCAGGATCAGCCGGTGCGCGTGGTCGCTGTAGAGGACCTCGATGGTCACGCCCGCTTCGGCCATCCGCCGGCAGAGGAGCCCGAGCTGCCCGGGCTGCTCCTGGTCGAGGCGCTGCACGAGCACCTCGCGGTCGGCGAGGACCCGGATGCCGGCCGCCTCCAGCGCCCCCCGCGCCGCCGCCGCGTCCTCGACCAGGAAGTGGGCCACGCCGCACCCGTCGACGACCCACGCCCCACCGCCTTCCAGGCTCACCCCGGCCCGACCCAGCGCCTCTCCCATCTCGGCCAGCGCCCCGGGCCGGTGCTCCAGCGCGATCTCGAGGTCCCTCATCGGGGTCCCCCTTCTGGAACGCTCGGGCGGCGGTCGGTCGCCGCGAGCTGGCGGAAGGAATAGGGGAGCGCGGGCGCTCATGCTTTGCCGCCAGACGAATCGTGGCGGTTCCGCCCGCTGAGGTCGCGTCAGATTCGCGCTTCACTATCAGCACTTGACGAGCTACTGAACACGACGTACCCTCTCGGCGGGGAGGATCCGCCAACGTGCTCAAACGAGCCTTCTTCAGAAAACCCACGCTCACCGCTCTCTCCAAGACCTGTGGCTGAGCGGCCAAGCTGAGCCCGGTCGGGCTCGCTGAGCTGCTTCGAGGACTCGCTCCGACGGAGGATCCGAACCTTCTCGTCGGCTTCCAGACCAGTGACGACGCGGCGGTCTACCGTCTCGACGACGAGACCGCCCTGGTGCTGACGGCGGACATCATCACGCCGCCGGTGGACGACGCCCGCCTGTTCGGACAGATCGCGGCCGCCAACGCCATGAGCGACGTCTACGCCATGGGTGGCCGGCCCCTGGCGTGCCTCAACCTTCTGGGGTTTCCGTCCGGCAAGCTGGACCACCAGGTTCTCGCGGACATCATTGCCGGCGCCGCCGAAAAGATCTCGGAGGCCGGAGCGGTGCTCGCCGGCGGGCACACGACGGAGGACGACGAGCCGAAGTTCGGCCTTTCCGTCACGGGCCTCGTCCACCCGCACCGATTCTGGGCCAATCGCGGGGCCCGGCCGGGCGACGTCCTGATCCTCACCAAGCCCATCGGCACCGGTCTGCTGCTCAACGCCAACCTCAAGGGGCAGGTCTCGGCCCGCGCCCTGGGCGTGTGCCTCGAGGCGCTCACGACGCTCAACAAGGTTCCGGCGGAGGTCCTCCAGGGGTTCGAGGTCCACGCCGTGACCGACGTCACCGGGTTCGGCCTGGCCGGCCACGCCCTGGAGATGGCCCGGGCCTCGGACGTCACGCTCGTCATCGAGACCGACGCGGTGCCGGTCTTCCCCGAGGCCTTGGCGGTCTCGAAGCGCGGGACGACCACCGGCTCCACCCGAGCCAACCGGCAGATGGCGGCGCCTAGCGCTCGGTTCGAGAGGTCCCTGCCCGGCTGGCACGAGGATGTCTTCTTCGACCCCCAGACCAGTGGCGGACTGCTCGCCTGCGTGGCCCCGGACGTGGCCGCGGGGCTCCTGGCGGCGCTCCACGGGGCGAGCGTCGCCGACGCGCGGCGCATCGGCACGGTCGAGCCACCCGACGGCGAATGCCGCCTCGTCTTTCGATGATCCCCCGCCACTGTTCTCCGGCGCGGCCTCGGCTCGTCGGCCGCGGTCGCCCTCGGATGGGCGAGGACGGTGGAGGTTCTATCCGGTTGACATAGACAAAAGCTATGGGAGCAATAGAGATGTTATTGCGGAGTAAGAGCCCCAAGCAAAGGCAGCGAACGGCTCGACCTGAAGAGACGGAAAACGAGCTCCGAAGTAGCCCGACCTGCGGGTCGGCGCCGCCCCCGCGAGGAGCGCGGTGGCCGGTCCGGAGGGGGGCTAACCGGGCCGAACGATCAGCCGGACGTCGCCCGCGCGGCGGGTGAAGCCGATGGAGTCGAGGTGCTCGAGCAACGGGATGGCCCACTTCCGCGTCAGCTCGAAACGGTCCTTGAACTCCCCGACCGTTAGCCGGTCCGCGCCGCCTTCCAGGATGGCCTCCTTCAGGCTCTCGATCGCCGAGCCGGAGACGAGGGCGCGGTTGGGAAGCCGGACCAGCTTGGCGGCGCCGAGCAGGTACTGGACCGCGGCGTCGAAGACCCCGCCGGACCCGGAGGCGATCGTGGCGCGAAGCTCGCCTTCGTCCGGAGGGCTGAGGCCGCCGCTCTCTATCGCCTCCGCGAGCTGCTCGATGGCGCGGCGCTCGGCGTCGTCGAGCTCCACCGTACGCCCGGGCAGGGTCACCGCGTCCCCCGCAAGCTGAAGGACTCCGCGGCGCTGTAGGGATGCCAGGTAGTAGTCGGCGAGTCGAGGCGGCACCCTCGGCAGGACCTGCGCGACCCAGTGCGCCTTCGGCATGGAGGCGGCGAGCCGGTTTCGCCGGAAGAACCTCTCCAGCACCTGCTCCGCTCGCTCGACGGCTCGATCGAAGACCGTCGTGGCGACCCAGCGCGGGGCCTCGCCACCGTCGCCGGAGATCTCCAGGAGGCGCGCAGGCGCCCCCTGGTCGGCGAGCAGGGATCGGAGCTCGCCGGCCGGGAGCGCCAGGCGGGGCGCCAGGTCGTTGAGGGCGAGCCCCGCGGCGCCAGATGTTTCGATCCAGTAGCAGACGGCCCCGGCGGTGGAGCCCGACAGTGCCTCAAGAGCGTCCGGCAGCCTCTTGCGGCCGGGGTATTTCCACTGGGGGTCGAGGATCGCGCCCCCGCCCAGGGTCGTCGCCGGCGTCGGCCGGCGGACGATGAAGCGGTCCCCCCGGACCATGACCACCGGCTCCCTGAGGCGGATCTCGACGATCCCCTCAGCGCCGGGCTCCAGCCGCCTCGGCTCCAGGGGCCGGAGGACCCCGATCACCTCGGTCGAGTAGAGGTGGAACCGGACCTCGGTCGACTCGGCGAGCGGGACCGGGGACTCGGCGAGCAGGCGAAAGCTGGCGCACAGACGTCTCGTGGCCTGGAAGGCACCCGGCGTGACGAGCTGGAGGCCTCGACGGACCGCTTCGAGCCCGACCCCGCCCACCTGGAGCGACGTGCGCTCACCGCCCGAGGCGAAGGGGCGGTCTTTCCCGTGGACCTGCACGTTGCGGACGCGGACGGCCTCGTCGCCGGGAAGCAGGGCGAGCCGGTCTCCCGGTGCGACCGTCCCGTCGACGAGGGTTCCGGTGACCACCGTTCCCAGCCCCTTGAGGGTGAACGCTCGATCGATGGGGAGCCGCACGGGGTCCTCGGGCCGCTCGTCGATGACGTACCGGGAGGCCAGGTCGAGCAGCTCGCGTCGGAGCTCCCCGATCCCGTCGCCCGAGACCGCCGACACCCGCGAGACGGGTGCGCCGGCGTAGGGGGTCCCTTCGAGGAAGTCTCCGATCTCGAGCTCGGCGAGCTCCGCCAGCTCGGGCTCGACGAGATCGAGCTTGGTCAGGGCTACCAGTACGGTGGGGATGCCGAGCAGGGAGCAGATCGCCAGGTGCTCCCGCGTCTGAGGCATCACGCCCTCGGTCGCGGCCACGACCAGGAGGCCGATGCGGATGCCTCCGAGACCGGCCAGGGCGTTGTGCAGGAAGCGCTCGTGCCCAGGGACGTCCACGAAGCCCACCTGCAGATCGCCTTCGGTGAGGTGGGCGAAACCGATGTCGATGCTGATCCCGCGGTTCTTCTCCTCGGCCCAGCGATCGCAGTCGATGCCGGTCAGCGCCTTGACGAGCTCGGTCTTGCCATGATCGATGTGTCCCAGGGTGCCGACGACCACTCGGCGCAGGTCTGGGGGATCCGTGCGGAGGGCTGAAAGGGACGGCATCGAGGTCGGCGAGAAAGGAAAAATTGGCGGAAGCGCATGGGAATCGAACCCACCCCCCGAGCCGCAACGGTCGGGACTACGATTTTGAAGACCGCGAGAGGCACCAGCCCCTTGGCGCTTCCGATAATGCGTGTTTATTATATGCCAGCGCTACCGCGTATGCAATGGTCGAAAGAGGGCTCGGTCGAAAGCAAGGGAGGGACAGTGTGAATGAACGACGAAGCCTCCTGCGGGAGATACCGAAGGTGGACCGGCTCCTGGCCTCGGAGCGACTCGAGGAGGCGAGGGAGCGTTACGGCCTGGCTCGTCTCGCAGCGGCGGTCCAGACGGTGCTGGACGGGCTCCGCCGCCGGGCGCTCGAAGGCACTGCCCTTCCCGAGGAGCTGAGCGAGGAGGCTGTGGGCGAGGAGGTCGAACGCTGGCTGGCACGCGATGCTCGCCCCTACTACCGGCGGGTCGCCAACGCCACCGGCGTCGTCCTCCATACCGGCCTGGGCCGCGCGTCCCTGCCGCGGGCCGCCGTGGAGGCCGTCGCCGCGGTCGCCGGCCGGCCCCAGCGGGTGGAGATCGATCTGTCGACCGGCGAGCGGGGCGGGCGCGATCGGGGGTGCGCCCGGCTTCTCGAGGGGCTCCTCGGCTGTGAGGCTGCGACCGTGGTGAACAACAACGCGGCGGCCACCCTGCTCATTCTGGCGGCCCTCGCGCGAGGCCGGTCGGTGGTCGTCTCCCGCGGGGAGCTGGTGGAGATCGGCGGCTCGTTCCGGGTTCCGGACATCCTCCGCGAGAGCGGCGCAGAGCTCCGAGAGGTGGGGACCACGAACCGCACCCATTTCGCCGACTACCGGGAGGCGATCGACGACGACGTGGGGCTCCTGCTCAAGGTCCACACTTCGAACTACCGGGTGGTGGGCTTCACCGAGGAGGTGGGGATCGAGCCTCTGGTGGAGCTCGGCCGGGAGCGCGGCATCCCCGTGGTCCACGACCTCGGGTCGGGCTGCCTGGTGGACCTCGCGGCGCGCGGCGTACCGGGCGAGCAGCTCGTGTCCCGCTCGATCCGGGCCGGGGTGGACCTGGTCTGTTTCAGCGGCGACAAGCTCCTGGGCGGCCCCCAGGCCGGCATCATCGCCGGGCGGACGGGGGCCGTGGAACGGTGCCGGCGCCACCCGTTGTTCCGGACGGTGCGGCCGGGTCGCCTCGTCTACACGGCCCTGGAGGCCACCCTGAGACTCTACCGGGAGGGGGACGAGCGGGTGGTGGAGGAGATTCCGGCGCTCCGCGCGATTCTCGCGGGGGAAGCGGAGCTCCGGCAGCGGGCCGACGAGCTTGCGGGGCGACTCCGGGGCTTGAGAGGGTTGGACGTCGCCGTCGTCCCATGCCGGTCCCAGGCAGGGAGCGGCTCGCTTCCCGCTCGGGAGTACCCGAGCTGGGGCGTGTCCCTCGACTCGTCGGCCGCCTCGCCGGACGAGCTGGCGGAGGAGCTCCGTACCGGTGAGCCGGCGATCCTCGGCCGCGTCAGGGACGACCTGGTCCTCCTCGACGTACGAACCCTCGAGGATGACGAGCTCCCCACGATCGCTCGACGGCTCGCCGAGATCCACCGCGGTTTCGCGGCCGAATAGCCTCCGCTCGCTCGGCCGGGCCCGCCGACTCGATCTCGTAGCGCCTGGCTCGATGAAAGTGTTCGTGTATCATCGGCAGGATTGAACTTCTTTCATACCCAAACCCCGACGATCGGAAGGTTCCCATGAGCGCGATTCCAGGAGATCTTCGACAGGCCGTCCGATCGCTCTGGAGGTCGCCCGCCTACAGCCTCGGAATCCTGTTGACGCTCGCGACCGGCATCGGTCTGAACGCGGCCGGTTTCGGCGCCGTCTACGGCATCCTCCTGCGCCCCTTCGACCTCCCCGAATCGGGGCGATTGGTCATCGTGTGGCAGGACATGACCGGCCGGGACGGCAAGCGGGAGAGCTGGACCGGCCGGGGCATTTTCACCGAGTGGCGCGAGCACAACCGAAGCTTCGAGGGGATGGCGACGTTCATCACCTTCCCGGCGGATCTCACCGGCAGTGACCTCCCCGAGCAGATCCCGGGCGCCGTGGTGTCCCACGAGTACTTCTCGGTCCTGGGCGTGGAGCCGGCTCTCGGACGCGGCTTTCTGCCCCAGGAGGAGAAGCAGGGAGAGAACCAGGTGGCGGTCCTTTCCTACGGGCTCTGGCACCGTCGATTCGGCGGCGACGGGAACATTCTCGGCCGGACGATCATGGTCAACGGGGCCGAGCAGGTGGTCGTGGGCGTGCTGCCCGAGGGCTTCTCGGCTCCGCTAGCGAAGGACGTGCAGCTCTGGTCGGTGCTGCCCCTGGTGCCGAAGCCTGAGGACTGGGGCTACTCCTACGTCCGGGTCGTCGGACGGCTGGCGCCGGGTGCCACGGTCGCCACCGCCGAGGCCGATCTCGACCGGATCACCGGACGGCTGGCCGACGAGCACCCGGACGCTCTCCACGGTGTGGGGGCGACGGTGCAGCCGTTGGTGGACGCGGTGGCGGGGCCGAGCCGGCGGCTGCTCCTGGTGCTCTTCGGGGCGGGCCTCCTGGTCCTCTTCACCATCTGCATCAACGTCGCCAGCCTGAGCCTGGCCCGCGCCACCACCCGCCGGTCCGAGCTCGCGGTGCGGGACGCCCTCGGTGCCAGCCGCATCCGGCAGAGCTTCCAGCTCCTCCTGGAGTGCCTGGTCCTCGCGGTCGGGGGCGCCGTCCTCGGGATCGCGATCGGAGCAGGCTGCCTGGCCCTGCTGCGCTCCCTGGCCCCGCCGCAGCTCCCGAGACTCGACTCGGTGCATCTCGACGGATCGGTCTTCGCCTTCACGCTTCTCCTTTCCCTGGCCACCGGTCTTCTCGCGGGGCTCTTGCCCGCCCTCGCCGTCTGGCGCTCCCGGGACTCTTTCCGACTCGGCTCCCCGGCGGCAACGGCCGAGCGAGCGGGCACCCAGCGCTTGCGCAGCGGCCTGATCGTCGTCGAGGTGGCCCTCGGGCTCATCCTCATGATCGGTGCAGGTCTCCTGGTGCGAACTCTCCACAACCTCTCGCAGGTGGATGTCGGGTTCCGGACCGAGTCCCTGGTGCTCGGTCGCATGACCCTGGCGCCCGACCGCTTCCCGGAGCCCGAGGACAGAGACCAGTTTCTCGCCGAGCTCGAGCGGCGGGTCGCTGCACGGCCCGAGGTGACCTCGGCGGGTATCACGTCGAGCCTGCCCCTGGCCGACTCGGTGGGCGAGTACGGGTTCGTCCTCGACGGCGTCGGGGGTGCCGCCACCGAGGACGCGACGGTCTTCTACCGCGCCGTCTCTCCCGGCTTCTTCCGGACCCTCGAGGTACCGCTGCGTGCGGGACGCCTGATCGAGGACGCCGACACCCTGGGGAGCCGGTCGGTCGCCGTCGTCAACGAGAGGTTCGTCGAGCGTTTCCTCGGGAGCAGGAACCCGGTCGGCCAGCGGATCAGGATCGACGAGATCGACCCGGAGTCGGAACCCTGGAGGACCATCGTGGGCGTGGTCGCCAACGTGCGTGGACGGGCGGTGGACCAGCCTCCGCTGGAGGAGATCTACGTACCGTTCTCCCAGGAGTCGGGCACTCAGGCCACGATCGTCGTGCGCGCGTCGGGGCCCTGGGCGCCGGCCCTCGAGACCCTCCAGCAGGAGGCCGCTCGCGTGCGGGCCGATCAGGTCGTGGGGGGGCTGGGCATCATGGACGAGGTCGTCTCCGAGGCCCTCTCTCCCCGGCGTTTCGCGACCGCCTTGATGGGCCTCTTCGCGGTGGTGGTGCTGATCCTCGTGGTCTTCGGGATCTACGGCGTGATGAGCCTGGCTGTCATCCGGCGCCAGCGGGAGATCGCGATCCGGATGGCCGTCGGCGCCCGCGTCGGCTGGGTGATCGGGCGGATCATGCGGTGGAGCGGAGCCCTCCTCGGCGGAGGGGTCGTCCTCGGGATCGCCTCCGGCTTCGCCACGAGGAAGGCGCTGTCGGGTCTCCTGTACGAGGTGGCGCCGATGGACTGGGTCACGACGCTGCTCATGGCCTTCGCGCTGGTCGTGATCGGCCTCGCGGCCACCCTCGTGCCCGCGGTCCGCGCGGCGCGCATCGACCCGGCGGAGACCCTCAAGACCGAGCTCGGGACCTGACCCCAGCCCGCCCCCGGGCGCTCTCCGTCTCCGGGTTACGGCGCGGCCTCGGCCTCCTTCGTCAACAGACCGCGCTCGACCAGCTCGCCGACCCAGGTCTCGATGTCGGCGAGAGCCCTCTCCCTCTCCACCCGGAACCGCCGGCACAACTCATCCGCGGCGCGGCCGACGTCGCCGTGGTCGGAGAGACTCTGCCAGATCTGTGAGGCGACGGGGTCCAGCCCCAGGTAGACGCCGCTCTTCAGGTCCATCAGGACGTAATCGCCCTCCACCTCGGTGAACTCGACGTGGGGGGCGACCGCGAAGCGATCAGTGCTCATGGTGATCCTCTATCCGGCAAACGGAGCGGGGGTGGCGTGGCTCCGAGGTCATGCGAGCGCCTCGGTGGGCCGGAGGCGGCGCTCCGGCTCGTCGTCCGCCGTGCCCGTGAGCAGTCTGTGGTAGACGGCACAGGTCGCCTCCAGGTGGTCGTGAGTCCCGGTCGCAACGACTCGCCCGCGGTCGAGAACGACGATGTGATCGGCCTCGGAGAACGTGCTGGGCCGGTGCGCGACCACGATCGTCGTCCGGCCCTCCATCAAGCGCCGCAGCGCCTCCTGCACGAGCCGCTCGGTCTCCGTGTCCAGGGCCGACATGGCCTCGTCCAGGACCAGGATGCCCGGATCGCGCAGGAGCACCCGGGCGATACCGATCCGCTGGCGCTGCCCCCCCGACAACCGCACCCCTCGTTCCCCGATCTCGGTGTCGTAGCCCTGCTCCAGCGCCGCGATGAACGAGTGGGCGTTCGCCTGCCGGGCGCTCTCCTCGATCTCCTGGTCGGTGGCGTCGAGCCGCCCGATCCGGATGTTCTGGCGGACCGTCCCCGCGAAGAGCATCGAGTCCTGGAGCACAAAGCCGATCTCCCGCCTCAGGGATGCGAGGGTGTAGTCCGTGATCGGAACGCCGTCGATGGCGATGGTCCCGCTCCGAGGCTCGTACAGCCTGGCGAGAAGGGCCACCAGCGTGCTCTTGCCCGCGCCGCTCGGTCCCACGAGTGCGACCCGGCGGCCCGGCGCGAGCTCGAACGAGACGCCTTCGACGGCCGGGCGGTCCTGCTCGTCGTAGTGAAAGACCACGTCGCGCATCTCGACCCGGTGACTGCCCGGCAGGAGCTCGACCCCGCGATCGTCCGGCGGCTCCGTCTCGGAGGTCACCGCCTCATCGATGCGGTCGACGGCCGCCGAGATCCGCTGGAACTCATGGGTCAGCTTGGTGAGACGGCTCACCGGCCCCTCGAGCTGCGACATCAGCGCGACAAGAGCCACCAGCTCGCCCACCGACAGCCGGCCGGCGAAGACCTGGGTGCCGCCCGCCCAGTACACCGCGCCCGCGACGAGGAAGAAGACCGCGTACTGGAACGAGTACGCCGACCTCAGGATGGTGAGGCGCAGGCTCCGTGCGACGTCGGTGTCGAGCAGCACGCGTACGCGTTCGAGCACCCACTGTCTTCGTCCGAAGACCTTCACCTCGCGCACCGATTGGATCGACTCCTGGAGCGCCGAGTTGACCTCGGCGTGGGCGGCGAGCGACTCCCGCGCCGCCTGGCGCGCGGGCCGGGCGATGTAGAGAGGGAAGACCATGTAGATCGGGATGAGGACGAGTGCCGCGAAGGCGATGCCGCCGTAGCCCGAGAAGAGCACCGCGAGGATGAGCACGAGCTGGAGGAAGCCGAGCACCAGCTCGGACACCATCGTGCCCGCGCTCCGGGTTGCCTCGGCCGCGTCCTTGACGAGGAGGCTGTGCAGGCGCCCGGAGCGTTCGCGGTCGAAGAACGCGAGGGGGCGCAGGTAGAGCCGCTCGAGCAGACCCGCCTGAAGCCGGGCCCGGCCTCGCTCGCTCAACCAGGTGGTCGTGGTCTCGTGGACGCCCTTCGCGAGGGTGCTCGCGAGGGCCACTCCGACGAGCAGGATGACCCGGATCGCGAGCGCCCCGCGGTCCCCGGCCAGCAGCGCGTCGTCGACGATCGATCCAGTGATCACCGGAAGGGAAACCTGAGCGCCCATGTAGAGGGCGCCGGTCACGACCAGGACAGAGAGCAGAGGAACCAGCCGCCGGTCGCTGAAGGTGCCCAGGTGGGCGAGGCTGCGCCAGAGGCTCACGGGAGTTCCGAGCTCGTTTCCACGGCTGGTGCCTCGACCGACGGCTCGACCAGTGTCCGGAGCCAGTACTCGAAGGCCAGGCAGGAGGTGAACGCTCCGAACCGGGTCGCGGCGCCGAAGCGAACCAGCTCGGCGGCCTTCGTGAACTCCGCCCGGTCGAGATAGCCCATCTCGACCAGGAGCGAGGAGCTCACCACCGGCTCGATCGCGCTCCAGCGAGCCGCGTAGGCCTTGTAGCCGGCGGGGCCGGGCCCCCGCGTCCCCCTGCGCGTGCGGACCGGTTCGGGCATCCTGCCCTCCATCGCCCTGCGGAGAAGGGGCTTGTTCTCGTCAGGCGAAACCTTCTGCTCCCACGGGATCTCCATCGCCCGCTCGACGAGCGGGCGATGGAGAAACGGATGTCGCATCTCGAACGCCCAGTCGCCGAGCCCGCGGGCCACCATCTGCTCGGAGCGCGCGAGCCCCTCGGCCACGACCTGCCTCGCCCGGCTGGAGAAGCGCTCGGTGAGATGACCGCGCTGAGCTCGTGCTCCGAGCTCCATTCTCCGCGCGAAGTCCCTGTCCACCCAGGCATCGACTCCACCCTTGTCCTCCGGGGAGGAGTAGAACAGCCGGGGCCTCAAGAGCGGCCAGAGGCCGAAGCGGAGGGCCAGGTTGAGAAGCGGTTGCTTCATTCCCCGCTGCCAACGGCGCAGCTCCCGCAGGAAGGAGCCGAAACGCAAGGCGCGCAGATGGTCCGCCAGGTGGACCGGCGGCACCGAGTCGCTCAGCACCACGCTCTCCGCGCGGGCTCCACTCAGCACGGAGTCGACCCCCGCCTCGTGCAGGGCCTTCGCCTCGGCTTCGAACATCGGGTGGCAGAGGATCCCGAAGTGAGGCTCGTTCCGATACAAGGAAGCCTCTTCCATGCCCTCGAAGAATCGGTCGTCACACGGGACCTCGACGTTGCGGATGCCGGTTCGTTCGACTACCGCGCGGGACCACTCCCGTTCGTCAGACTGCGGCGTGGAGTGGTAGGTCATGGTGAGGGTGCCGAAGTCCCGAAGCCGGTCGGGACGCTGCTGCAGGATCTCGTGGGCCAGGCAGACGATCGACGACGAGTCGAGCCCGCCGGACAGCTCGGCCCAGGTGCGGCCGTCGGTCAGCAGGCAGCGCTCGACGCCTTCGCGCAGCAGCTCCAGGAAGCTCTCCGCGGAGTCGACGTCGTCCGGAAGGTCGTGGTCACGGTCGGGCAGCGACCAGTAGCGTTGCGTGGTGAGCTGGCCGGCCGCGAAGGTGAGCCAGTGCGCGGACTGAAGGCGGCGCACGCTGCGGATCGGAGTCCTCGCGGTGTAGAAGAACTGCTTGGCCAGGAAGTCGGCGACGTAGTCCTCGTCGACATCGGACGGAGCCGGCCGCTCGACCAGCATCTGGAGCTGCGAAGCGATCAGGAGGCGGTTTTCGCGCCGGCGGTAGAAGAGCTCCCTGCAACCGAAAGCATCCCGGAGTGCGAACACCGTTCGCTCCCGTGCATCCCAGAGGATGACCGCGAGCTCGCCGACCAGCCGGGCGGCGCTGTCGACGCCCCATCGCTCATAGGCGGCTACGACGACCTCCTCGGGTCGGGGGGGATCCGTCGGGTCGCATTCGAGACCCAGCTCGGAAGCCAGCTCGGAGCGGTTGTCCAGGGTGCCGTCGAGGACGGCCGTGTAGCGCCCCGACTCGAAGCGGAGACGCTTCCCGCCGGCGGCCGGACCGTCGGCGACCGGCCGGGCGGGGATCCACAACTGGCCGATCTCGTCGCCGGCCCAGATCCGTGCGCGCCCTCCCCAGGGTAGCCGGGCACGACCTGCGAGCGAGGCGATCTCCTCGCGGTCGACGGGACTGCCGTCGAGCGACGCCACGGCTCCGATCACTGCCCTCATCGGTCGATCTTCAGGCGGAGACCCGGTGGATCACCCTGTACCGGGTGACGCGGGCGGGGAAGTCGTCGAGGATCTCACCCTGCGACTCCACCCAGGTGTGAGCTTCGAACGGGAACTTCTTGACTCCGTAGCAGAGACTCGCGGCGAGCCCCTGGCGGCGCAGCAGGTGGAAGGTGGTGAGTGCCTTCGGAAGGCAGTCCTTGCGCTTGCGGTAGTAGAACATGGTGGCCTTCTGCACGGCCTCGAAGGTGGCCAGGGCCCGCTCCCGACCCCAGGAGGGGTTCGCGGGGTCTCGCCGTGGCCGCGATCGCATCAGGAAACGGTTGACCCTCTCGAAACCGAACAGCCCGAAACCGATGTCGAGAAAGAGGAAGAGGAGGAACGCCCTCACCGTCGTCATCCGATCGAGATCTGGCGCGTCTCTCGAGGTGCCTGCCTTGCCGTCGATGGTTTGCATGATGAATCGTGACCGTCCAACAGACGACCCTCACCCCGAGGTGTATCCCGGGGTGAGGGTCTGAGTGAAGGTAGGCAAACTGCCTACCTGTCGGCTCTGTCCTACGGGCTTTCGGACACTAGTTGTCCGGCTTCGGCTTCACCCAACCAGAGCCGACGTCCCATCAAGTGCTTCAACCTGTGCCCCGGGTGAGGAGCAGGATCTCACCGAACTCCACCATCTTCGGAGCCGTGTACTCCTCTCGCGGGTCGAACGTCTTGGCGTTCTGAACCTTCATCGAGTCTCACCTCCTTTCGTTCGGGAATGCGAGTGGGGTGGTACCCCTCGCCCGGCATCTGCTCGAAGAGCCACCGTGCCGGTCGGTGCAGCCGGACCGGTCGCCGCAAGGCGACGCGGGCCGGAAGGTCGATTCGATTCGGGGTCGGGCGGCCTGTGGAGCCCGAGCTACGGCTCACCAACACAGGCTCGGACGGGGGGAGCGGATCAGCGCCCTCACCACGGAAGGCAGTGATCCTTGCTCAGCTCGTCGGTGCGCTGAACCTTCGAATTCCAGGGCGGGACTGTTGCACGAGATGAAGATATACGAACATGAAACGGATTGCAAGCGCTCGCCGACTCCGAGGGGGTCAGCGAGGTTTCTGGGAGGCGTCCGGTAGGACCCGCACCGCCGCGGACCACACCTGGTAGACGCCGGCGCTGCTGTCGGCCCAGAACAGGTGGAACTTTCCGTCCACGGCGGCCGCCAGGCCGCTGTAGTCGCCGCCGAAGGGCCAGCGGGCGGCTACCCCTCGCTGCTCGACGACGGCCCGGGGGCAGGAGGTCTCCGGGGTCACCCGGACGCTCGGCAGGAAGCTCTCGCCGCCGTCGAGGGAGGCCGTGAAGTATAGGTCGAAGCACTCTCCGCGCGGGTCGTGGCGGGTGTCGTACCACGCGACTCCCACCACCCCGTCCCGGTTCACCCCGATGGCGGGCGTCTCCTGGTTGGAGCGGACCGAGGGGTCGGTGACCGGCCTCCGGCGCGACCAGGACCTGCCACCATCGTCGGACGAGATCACGAAGAGCCCGGCGCCGTCGGGGGGCAGGTCGTCGGGGCGGGCTCCCCGCCGCTTCCAGAACCCGTCCGCCACCACGTAGATCCGGTCCTTGTGCTCGGACGAGGCGTCGACCGCGGCCGACCACGGCATCTCGTGATCGCGCTGCTCCAGCACCAGGGTCGGAGTTGCGAAGGAGCGACCGCGACCCTCGGATAGGGCGAGCCAGGTCCTGCGGTGCTCCAGCAAACCTTCGGGACCGGCGAAGTCCATGAACAGCACCGCCAGGCTGCTGTCCGAGAGCGCGAGCGCGGCGATAGGTTGCTGCTGAAGGTTGTCGTGCCGTAGAAAGTACGGCGTTTCGAAGCTTCGGCCCGCGTCCTCCGACCGGCTGACGGAGGGGCCGAACAGCGTCTGGGAAAGTCCCTCTGCCGGGAAGTGCTGACCGAAGACGGCGTACACGGTTCCGCTTCCGGTCCCTCCGCGAGAGGCCGCGACCAGGATCGGGCGGTCCGTGCTGCCTCCCTCCCCGCGCGGAACGCTCGTCCCCCCGTTCCAGGTGACACCGCCGTCCTGCGACGTGTAGGCCACGATCGACGCCGGGTCGCTGGCGAGGCACGCGATATGGGCGCGGTCGCCGTCGAAGGTCACCCAGGGATCGATGTTGCACGCGGGCAGATCGAACCTGGACCAGGACCTGCCGCCGTCCTCGGAGCGGAATCCGCTCACGATGGTGGCGTTCAGGCCGCCCGGCGGGTCGATCTCTGGAAGGGTCACCGTGGCGCCCAGGAGCACTGCGGGATCCGTCGGGTGAGCGGCGAGATGAGGCTCGAAGTGAGGGAGGCTCGCGCGATCTCCGCTCACCTGCACCCGATCTCTGACCTCGATCGACGGGCCTTCGGCGATCCCCCGCGACGCACCGCCCAGGAGGAGAGCTGCCGCGAGCACGACGGCCCGCCCGCCTCGCCGGACCTTCCGGACTTGGAATAGTAAAAATCTTAGTGCTTGCATGTTGATGAGTATAACCCATCTTCGACAGCAAGTTCGGCTTCTTGACGCGAGCAGATCCGTAAGTCTTTTTACGGGAGTCACTTACGGATGCGGTGGTCGATCGCAGGTCATCGACATGGTGCCAACGCTGTGCGGTGAGCATATTGATGTGGCTTTCTTCTCGTGCTATGGTTCCGGTGCTAACCAACCCCAGGCCCATGTTCCTCCGCCACAAGAAGGTCAAAGGCCATACCTACCTGCAGATCGTCGAGAATCGCTGGGAGCACGGTCGCACGCGCCAGCGCGTCCTGACCACGCTCGGACGCCTCGACCGGCTCCAGGCTTCTGGGCAACTGGAAGCCTTCCTGGAGTCCGCATCCCGCTTCGCCGACAAGCTCACGGTGATCGCGGCGCACCGGCGAGGCCGGGCGCCCGAGGTCGCCTGCCGGCGCATCGGGGCGCCGCTCGTCTTCGCGCGGCTGTGGCACGAGACCGGCTGCGCCGAAGTGATCGAGAAGCTCCTGGTCGACAGGCGCTTCGAGTTTCCCGTTGAGCGCGCGATCTTCCTCGAGGTGCTGCACCGGCTGGTGGCGCCGGGCTCGGACCGCGCCGGCTACGCCTGGCGAGACGCCTACCGCATCCCGGGCAGCGAGGAGCTGTCGCTCCATCATGCCTACCGGGCCATGGCCTGGCTCGGGGAGCCGCTGGCCGAGGGAGAGCCGGTGCTGAAAGACCTGATCGAAGAGCGGCTCTTTGAGCGCCGGCGGGATCTGTTCTCCTCGCTCGAGCTGGTCTTCTTCGACACCACGTCGATCTACTTCGAGGGCGACGGCGGCGACGAGCTGGGCCAGTACGGCCACAGCAAGGACCACCGACCGGACCGGTTGCAGATGGTCGTCGGCGTGGTGCTCGATCAAGAAGGCTTGCCGGTCTGTTGCGAGATGTGGCCAGGCAATACGGCGGACGTGACGCGCTTGCTGCCTGTGGCCGAGCGGCTGCGCCACCGCTTCGGCATCGAGCGGGTGTGCCTAGTAGCCGATCGCGGGATGATCCGGGCGAAGACGCTCGCCGCGCCTTCGGCTTCCATTCGACACGCCCACTCATCGCCTTGCTCTTCCTGACCTGCGGCGGCATCCAACTCAACCCACCGCTACCCACTCGAACGTGAGGAGAGGCGGAAAGATCGGGCCGACCGGGAGGCAATTCTCGCCGCCCTTGCTGACCGCCTGCGTCGCGGCGCCAAGTCCCTGGTGGGCAACCGCGGGTATCGGAAGTACCTGCGGGCCGAGGGTAAGGGGTTTGTCGTCGATGAGGCGCGTGTCGAGGCCGAGGTGTTAGCGGCGGCCAGCAAGCGCGGGATTCTGGCGGTGAGGCCGCGGTTTTGAAGTCGTGAGCTCGAGTCGTTGGTAGGTGGCGTGGACGTAGGCGACGTAGTCAGGCACGAGCTCGGCGGCGGAG
>JBOGJI010000076.1:0-2834 GCA_050747865.1 Thermoanaerobaculia bacterium | reverse complement strand
CCGTCGATCGGCCTGTCCCAGGAGCTGCTCAACGCCGATCACCACGAGGTGTACTTCGCCGGCTGCCCGGCCGGCCCCGAGGGAGAGGTGCTGCGCCGCCACGGCGATTCGCTCGAGCGGCTCCCCGGCGGCTTCTTCCGCTCGCGCGGCCGCGCCGACGACGCCATGAACCTGGGAGGCATCAAGGTCTCGCCGCTCGAGATCGAGCAGGTGCTGGATCGCCACCCGGCCGTCTACGAGACCGCCGCGGTGGCCGTGCAGGCCCATGGAGAGGCGTCGGACAGCCTGGTGGTCTGGGCCGTGCCGAAGGAGGCGGGCGTCGACGACAAGCACCTGCTCGGCGCCCTCGACGAGCGGCTGCGCCGGGAGCTCAACCCGCTCTTTCGCATCCACGAGGTGCGGCTGGTGGACCGGCTCCCGCGCACCGCCTCGAACAAGCTCATGCGCCGCGAGCTCCGCCAGCGCTACCATGGGGAGCCGAAGTGAACCGCTCCGAGCCGGACCCCGCCCTTCCGCAACCGACCGCCAACGACGAGATCCGGGGGCGGCCGCGCCTGGACGCGCCCGAGGTGCACCTGAATCTGAATGTCCGCGGGCTCTCGCCCTCGGCGACGGTGGCGATCCACGAGCTGTCGAATGAGCTGCGGGCGCACGGGCGGCGCATCTTCCGGCTCGGCCTCGGCCAGTCCCCCTTCCCCGTGCCCGCCCCGGTCGTCGAGGCCCTGCGCCGCCAGGCGGGGCAGAAGGACTACCTGCCGGTGCGCGGTCTGCGCGAGCTGAAGAGCGCGGTGGCGAAGCACTACCGGGAGGCCTTCGACATCGAGCGCTCGGCAAGCGGCGTCCTCGTCGGGCCAGGGTCGAAGGAGCTGATGTTCCTGCTCCAGCTCGTCTACTACGGCGACCTGGTCATTCCGACCCCGACCTGGGTCTCCTACGCCCCGCAGGCGCAGATCCTGGGCCGCCAGGTGCGCCTGCTGCCGACGCGCAAGGAGACCGGCTGGCGCCTCACCGCCGAGCAGCTCGACGGGCTGTGCCGCAAGGACCCGACGCGGCCGCGCCTGGTCATCCTCACCTACCCGTCGAATCCCACGGGCCTCTCCTACGATGACGACGAGCTGGCCGAGCTGGCCGAGATCGCCCGCCGCTACCGGGTGATCCTGCTCGCCGACGAGATCTACGGACGCCTCGATCACGGCGGCACCTACCGGTCGATCGCCCGCTACTACCCGGAGGGGACGATCCTGTCGAGCGGCCTGTCCAAGTGGTGCGGCGCGGGCGGCTGGCGGCTGGGGATCTTCCTCTTCCCCGAGGTGCTGAGCTGGCTGCTCGATGCGATGGCGGTGGTAGCGAGCGAGTCGTTCACCTCCACCGCGGCGCCGATCCAACACGCCTCTGTCGTCGCCTTCGAGGGCGGCCCGGAGATCGAGGACTACCTCAAGCGCTCGCGCACCGTACTGCGCGCTCTCGCCAGGCGCCTCGTCCGGCGCCTGGAGGCAGCCGGCGTCGACGTCAGGCTCCCCGACGGCGCCTTCTACCTCTTCCCCGACTTCGGTCCCTTCCGCGAGCGGCTCGCCGCGCGCGGCATCCACGACGGCCAAACCCTGTGCGAGCGCCTGCTGGAAGAGACTGGCGTGGCCATCCTCCCCGGCAGCGCCTTCGGCCGCCCGGAGGAGGAACTCACCGCCCGCCTCGCCTACGTCGACTTCGACGGCGCCCGGGCGCTCGAAGCCGTGGCCTCGCTCGCCGACGGCGAAGAGCCCGACGATGCCCTGTTGGAGGACTCCTGCGCCGATCTGTTCGAAGCCATCGACCGCCTCTGCGACTGGCTCCAGAATTCCGACTCATAGCGCACGAACGCAGCGACGAATCGGGTCTGGCACGCCGTCATTCTCTGCCCACGCGGTGCGCTTCTTCCAGCGTCGCCCGGAGCAGCGGCAGGGCAGCCCTGTCCTTGGCTCTTCCGGCGGCCTCCTTGGTGCGGATGATGTCAGCCAGTCCCGCGACCGCAACCTTCAAAGCCGGTTTGTCGGCGACCTTGAGCGGGGTTGCACCCCGTGCCAGATCCGGATACCCGCGGGTCCCTGCGGGCTCGAACACGAGATCCAGATCGCCGTGCTTCGTGACGAGGGTCCAGCTCCGAGTCGTCGCCAGCATCTCGGGCTCGATGGGGAACGCGACGCCGTTGGGATCGGAGGTCGTGCGCAATCGAGCGCCGAGGGCGAGGAGAGCCCGGCACAGGCTCTCGAGGTTGTCCTGCGTCGTGTCCGGGGTGATGTCGAGGTCCTCGGTGAGGAGTGGGGCTCCACGGAGCCGCGCGGCGATCCCGCCGATGAGAACGTAGCGCACACCGTAGCGCTCGAGCGCGCGCAGGATCTCGACAGGATCGAAGTCAGCCACCGGCGGCTGCCACCATCGCGTGCACTTTGCGCACCGCCTCCACCATCTCGATCAAGCGTCGAGCAGGGGGCCGGCTGAGACTGCGCCGGATCAGGGCTCGATCGTGGTCGTCTGCGCGGACGATCGCCATCTCCAGATCGAGGCCGGCTGCCCGAATCAGCTCGATGACCGTCTCCAGCGCCGGCCGGACCTCGCCGCGCTCCCAGCGGCCGATGGCGGAGATTGCCTTCCCGGCCCGACGGGCGAGCTCGGCCTGGCTCAAGCCGGCGCGCTGACGCGCTTGACGGATCAACGCACCACTGATCATGGTTCAAGCCTAGCACATATCTGTGGTCGCACTGCGAGGACTAGCCTGAAGCGTCTATTGGCCAGCTCCGCCGCTGCGGGAAGCGTAGACGACGAACGGGGCCCAGTAGTACGGCTTGCGGTACGCGGTG
>JBOGJI010000075.1:0-4930 GCA_050747865.1 Thermoanaerobaculia bacterium | reverse complement strand
CTGCGGCTCCGGCCACGAGAGGATCAGGTCTTCGCGCGCGAAGCGCGCGGCCAGCTCGGGCGAGGTGATCAGGGCCCGCGGCGCGGCGTCGTCCAGCATCAGGGACGCCCGCTCGGCCGGGCCGTCCAGGTCGATCGGAAGATACGCCGCGCCGACGCGCAGGATCGCCAGCAGCGCGACGAGCAGCTGCTCGCTGCACGGCAGCGCCACGGCGACGACGTCGCCCGGCTCGACGCCGTCGGCGATCAGGCGGCTGGCCTGGCGCGCGCTGCGCTCGTGCAGCTCGCGGTAGCTCAGCACCGTCTCCTCGAACACCACCGCCGGGGCGTCCGGGGTCCGCGCCGCCTGCCGCGCGACGAGCGCCGGCAGGGGGGTCTCGGGCAGCGGGCCGGCGGTGTCGTTCCACGCGACGAGCAGGCGCCGGCGCTCCTCGTCGCCGAGGATGTCGAGCCGCCGCAGAGGCGCTCCGGGGGCGTCCAGCACCGCGTCGACCAAGAGCATCAACCGGCGCCGGTGCTCGTCCAGCTCGGCCGTGGAGTACAGGGCCGGGTTGGCGTCGAAGCAGAAGCAGAGGTCGCTGTCGTCACCGCGGTCGAAAACGAAGGTGGTGAGGTCTTCCTGCGAGCCGTTGGAGAGATTGCGCGAAGTCGCTCGGGCGTCGCCGAAGCGCAGCTGGTAGTCAAACGGCTCGATGTTGATCGCCAGCCGCGCGAGGTGCTCCCCCTTGCCCAGCAGTCCCTGGTCGCGATGGATGTCCTCGTAGCGGTACTGCTGATGCCGCAGGGCCCGGCGCACCACCTGCGACACCTGCTCGAACAGCTCGATCGCCGTCGTCTCCGGAGCGAAGGCGAGGCGCAGGGGCATGGCGTTCGCCGCCATCCCCGGAAGCTTGCGCCAGGCGGCGCCGACCCGTCCCGAGACCGGCATGGCGAACACAAGATCCCGCGCCCCCGTGACACGGTGGTAGTAGGCGGCAATCAGCCCGATCAGCACCTGCGGCAGGCTCACCCCGCTCTCCCCGCCCAGCGCCGCGAGCCGCCGCGCCTTGGCGACCGGCAGGTAGCCGACGCTGTGCTGCAGCCCGCCTTCGTCGCGCCGCGGCCCCCGCGCCAGGGTGACCGCCTCCGGCAGGTCGGCGAGCTGTTCGCGCCAGAACTCGCGATCGCGCTCGAAGCGCCGCGAGCCGCGGTACGCCGCCTCGGCCTCGACCAGCGCCGCCAGCGAGCCGAACTCGCACGCCGCGGGCTCCCGCCCCTCCACGTGTGCGGTGTACAGATGCGCCACACGCCGGACCAGCAGGCCGCCGCTGTAGCCGTCGAACACCACGTGGTGGGCACGGTGGTACCAGACGTAACGATCCTCGGCGAGCTTGAACAGGGCGGAGACCCACAGGGGGTCGTGCGCCAGGTCCACCGGCCGCATGAGCTCGGCGCGCATCCAGACCTCCGCCGCCGCCGCCGGGTCAACCCGCCCGCTGAGGTCGACGACTGGAAAGTCGCCGCTATAAACCGGCCGGACGATCTGCCGGGGCTTGCCGTCCTCCTCGACCACCCGCGCGCGCAGCGGCTCGATCTCGCGCACCACCTGCCGCAGCGCGCGCAGGAACGGCTCGGGCTCGATCGGCCCGGCGATCTCGACCGCCTCGGCGATGTTCAGCGTTGCGTCGGCGCCGGCGAGCTTCTGGGTCACCCAGAGACCGCGCTGCGCCGTGGTCAACGGCATCGAAACCGTGCGGGGCTCGTTCATCGCGACTCCCTTCCATCAGAACGATCCCCCCCGCACCCCGGATGAAAATGAAAAAATAGAAATGCGAGCCTAGGGCCGGTGCTCGAGGTTGTCAAGCTGGAGGCGCACGTCGTGTCGCGACTCCATGAAAATGTCCCCCCGCGGACTCGTTAGAAGTGTCCCCCTACTCTGCGCCCTTCAGCAGGAGGGCGCAGGAGATGGGAGAGACACTTCAGATGAGCAGGAAAGAGCGTCAGCGTCTGGTGGAGCTGGAGGCGGTGAGACGAGGGGAGCAGACGCTGTCTGCGGCGGCCCGTTGTTGTGAAGTCGAGCACGTCGTCCTGGTCACCCAAGGCCGGATGGTTGTCGTCATACGAGACGGGGAGCAGGTCGAGGTCGGGCCCGGCGACCTCTGCCACATCCCGCCCGGGCACGATGCCTGGGTGGTTGGAGACGAGCCCTACGTCTCGCTCCACTTCGTGGGAACGGATGAGTATGCGCGTAAGACCCGTTGAGGCTCCTTCTCCTACTCCTCTGCCTGCGACAGGGTGTAGTAGACGGTGCCGTTCCACATGCGGTCGGCGAAGGTTTGGCCTTCGAAAGCCGGACTCGCCTTGCCGATCAGCGTCGTCAGGCTCAGGTGGTTCAGCTCGTCGTTCGAGAACACGGTCGGCGGCCCGTTCGTGTATCGCAGGGCCGAGACGCCGAGCTCGTAGGACTCGAGATCGACGTAGATGCCGTAGACGTTGCCGGGCTGGAGCTGCAGCCCGCCGAGCTTGGCATGCGTCGGCTGATCTTGACCGGCCGGCGTCACGACGTCGCTGCCGAGCGCGGTCCACGCGGTGGGGTCGCTGTCGAAGCCTGCGGCGGTCCCTTCCTTCCAGTAGATCGTGATGGTCTGGTCGCTGTTGGCGGCGACGTTGACGTCAAAGCCTGTGATCTCGAGCGGCACGAACGGCTCGATATCGAACGTGTTGCCCGCGAACCCGTTGTTGCTGGCGAAGAGCGTCGTCAGCGAGCCCTCGACGGGCTCCTCGTCGCAGGACAGGATCTGGCCCCGGATCTCCCCTCCGGGGTAGGCGTTGGTGTGGACGTTGACGTAGTAGAGCTCGTTCGTCAGGTCCATCTCCATGTCCGGCGTCAGCGTCGCGGAGCCGACGATCGGGTTCACCGTGTGATCCATGGGAATGACGATCGGGCCGGGTTTGCCGACCGCGCCGAGGTGGATGTGTGCGCCGACCACCTCCGCGAGGTCGATGTCGTGTGTGACCTCCCAGGTCAGCTCCTGGGTGTCGAAGTCGTAGGAGAAGACACCGGTTCCGGTGTGGTCCGTGGGCACCGGCGGGGTCTCTTGATCCCCATCCAGCTCCGCCTCGAAGCAGGCGACGTTCCCACCGCCGGTCACCGTCAGCGTCAGCGGCACCACGACCAGCGGCGTCACCGGGTCGTTGCTCTCGATGCACAGATTCGCCGTGTGCTCCCCTTCGGGCAGACCCGTCGCGTCGAAGGTCACCGCGGCGACCTGGCTCTCGCCGCCGGGCACCGAGCCGCTCATCGGATCGACGCTCACCCAGCTCGGTAGCGTGCAGTCGGACGGACCGCCGGCGCCCTCCACCGCGCGCACCACCAGCGAGCGGTAGGAGGGGAAGGCCGATTGGATCGGCGCCCACGCGTTGGCGTTGTCGTTCCACCAGTAGCCGCCGGCGAAGCCCGGCGGGTTGGTGGTCGACTCATCCGAAGCGATGAACACGTTCGTCGGGCTCGGCGGCGCCCAGCGCGCGCCGATGAACACGCTGCCCGCGGTCACCTCGATGCCGAGCGACGAGATGTCGAAGCTCGCCCACACCGGCGTCGCGTTGGGGAAGACCGGTATGTCCGTCACCGTGACGGCCATCGAGCCCAGCTCGGTGCCCGGAGTGCCGCCGCTGCCGTCGTCGTCGAAGACCACGATATCGAGGTCGAGCGAGCCGGGACCGCCGCTGAGCGTCAAGTAGGCGACACAGACCGCGCTGAACGTCGCCGGGTAGGCGCTCGGCGTGAACCGATCGGCGAAGATCACCTGGCTGACCACGGTGGGATTGCCGCTGTAGCCGTTCTCTACCGTGCCGTCGTCGTGGATGATGATCCCCGGCTCGGCGTCGCAGTCGACCACGCCGTTCGCGGGGTTGATCACCGGCAGGCTCCGCAGCCGGCCGCGCACGGCGGAGGCCGCATCCGCCGCCGCGCGACCGCCGGTCGCGGCACGCTGCCCCGCCGTGAAGGGGCCGCCGGCGCTCAGCTCGTCGCGCGTGGGCGTCAAGGGCGACCAGATGGACGGCACCACCCGCCCTGTGGCGGGGCTCTCCTCGGTCACCGCCCACTCCAGGGTGCCGCCGCCCAGGTTCGAGATCGTCAGATCGTGTGTCTCGGTGCCTCCCTCCGGCAGGGTCGACGACAGGCTGTCCGGATCCACGTCGATGACCGGATCGTCGCCGCCGCCGATGACCGACAGGGTGACCGCCACCGGCACCACCGGAGCGTTGGGATCGTTGGTCGCCACGCACAGCGCCGCCTCGAAGGTGCCGGGATCGAGGTCGGTGGCATCGACCGTGACGTTCACTGGCTCACTGCCACCGGGTGCCGTGGTACCGGCCTGCGGATCGGCGCTCAACCAGGGAATCTCGGTGACGTCGTCACAGACTTCCCCGCCGCCGTCGCCCGTCTTGTGCAGCGTGAGGGTCACATCGGTCCAGTCCATGGTCGCGGCGCCGGTGCTGTCCCAGTCGTTGACGAAGGTGAAGGTCCAGTCGCCCTCGTCCTCCAGCGCCGGGTCGAACACGTCGTCGTGCTCGCTCTCGTACGTACCGTCGTCGGTCGACTGGCTGCCCTGGAAGTCCCACGGGTTCCCCTCTTCACTGGCGGCGTTGAAACAGCCGGGCAGGCTGGTTCCGCTGAAGCCGCCGACCACGTAGGTCGTGCCGTCCGGAGCCTCGATCATCAAACACATGTCCGAGGCCCAGCTCGAGCTGCCGCTGATGCCGGCGACCGTGCCGATGAAGTGGAAACCGACCACGTCGCCCTCGGTGAGGACGCCGCCGGGGACGGTGAAGGAGACCGGCTCGCCGCCGTTCGCCAGCGAGTCGAGCATGAAGTCGGGAAGGTCGAACGGCTCGTCGAGCGCCGGGTCGTGGGTCATGACGCCGGGCGCCGCGAGCGAGCTCGGCTC
>JBOGJI010000074.1:0-8976 GCA_050747865.1 Thermoanaerobaculia bacterium | reverse complement strand
TCCGCTACGCGCTGCGCCGGCGCTTCCCCTTCCGCTGGTCGCTGGTGATCCGGAAAGGGACACACAAAATTTGAGTGTCCCACTTTGGGACACTCAAATTTTGTGTGTCCCCTTCCGGATCACCAGCGACCAGCGGAAGGGGAAGCGCCGGCGCAGCGCGTAGCGGACGTGCCGTGGGAGGACGCGGCGGACGCGCGGGAGCGGCCATGCCGCCGCGAGCGACGTCACGCCGTCCTCCCACGCCACGGTGTCCATCCGCAGCACGCGAGCGAGCGCCGGGAAGAACCGGCGTGCCAGCATGGACGGACGCAGATCGACGATCGCGACGCCGTGCTCCGACACCCGGAGCATCTCCTCCAGGCACTCCCGGTTGCCCCGTTCGTCGAAGTGGTGCCACAGCAGGTGGCTCAGCGAGGTCGAAAAACTGTCGTCCCGGAACGGCAGACTCCGGGCGTCGGCGACCACGTGCCATCGCGCCCGCCCGTTCTCACGGGCGTGGAGCAGATGGGCGAGCTGGCGGTCGCAGGCGGCCAGGTCGGTACGTCGGGACAGACGTCGCAGCACGCGATCTGTGAGATCGCAGCCTCCCGCGCCGACATCCGCCACACGCAACGCGCCACCGGGCGGCAAGGCCAGCGCGCGCACGGCGCGCAGCACCGCGGGGCCGGCCAGCGTCCAGGTGTGCACCCGCTCCAGGTCGCGCAGCGCCCGGTCCCTCTGTTCGCGCGACAAGGTGTCGCTGTCGAGCCCCTCGCTCGCCATCGGCCGAGGGGCGGCGGCCAGCGTCAGAGCTTCCTCAAGCGGTCGAGCTCGGAGTTGGGGCCGAGCACGAGCAGGCTGTCCGAGTCCGTGATCTGGTAATGGGGATCCGGGTTCAAGGAGAGCTCGTCGGTCAGCACGTTGTGCACGCCCAGCACCTGGATGCCGTAGCGGCTGCGCAGTTGCAGCTCGACCAGGCTGTGGCCGACGAAGGCGTCGGGAGGCGCGATCTCGTGGATCGAGTAGCTGTCGCCCAGGGGCACGAAGTCGAGGATGTTGGCGCTCACCAGCCGTCGCGCCAGGCGCTTGGCGGCCTCCTGCTCGGGGAAGAGGACCTCGTGGGCACCGATCAGCTCGAGGAGGCGGCCGTGATCCGCCGAGCCTGCCTTGGTGATGATCCGCGGCACCTTGAGATCCTTCAGATGGAGCGTCACCAGCGTGGACGCTTCGATGCGCTCGCCCAGGCTCACCACCGCGATGTCGAAGTCACCCACGCCCAACGCTTCCAGCCGCGCCAGGTCTCGCGCGTCCATCACCACCGCCGTGTCGCAGTGATCCCGCACCTCCTGCACGTGCTCCTCGTCGATGTCGATGGCCAGCACCTCGTGGCCGGTGGCGTGCAGCTCCCGCACCACGTGATGGCCGAACCGGCCGAGCCCGATGACGACGATCTGCGACATCGTCGGAAATCCTAACCCATGGTGCCGTCGTTACGGATGGTTTACGCGGATGGCGGGGTTTCGGAAGTGCGCCTTTACGGCACTCCTGCCGACAATGGCCGGGATTCGCGCTGGCAGGACGCGGCACGGATCTTCGGCCAGATCGCCGACGGCGGCGGCGCCGAGGCCGACGCCGGCCGCTACTGGCAGGCCCACGCCGAGGCGCGCCGCCACCAGAAGAAAGCCGCGCTCGACGCGATCCGCCGCCTGCGCGCCGACCATCCGGACAGCCCCTGGATCGACGACGCCGCGGCGCTCGAGATCGAGCTGCGCGGCCGCGACCGCGGTTGGGGGAGCCACGACGGCCGCCCCGGGAAGACTCGACCGACCGAGATGATCGTCCTTGCCGAGGCAGGCGCCGCGGGAGGGAAGCGGTTCTTGCCGGTCTCGCCCGGCTGCCCCGTCGACGGTGCCGGCCGCCGGGTCGTCTGGCTCGGCGCGGTCGCACCGGCGGCGAGCCTCGCGGCGCTCGCGGCGGCGGTCGACCGCGGGGACGCTGGCCCGCGTGCGCAGGGCGGCGGTCGAGGACCGCGACCCGGAAGTCCGCGGCCAGGGGCTGTTCTGGCTCGCCCAGTCGGGCGACCCGGGGGCCGGCGACTGGATCCTCGGTCGCCTCGACGCCGAGCGCGACCCCGAGGTCCGCGAGCAGGCGGTCCTCGCCTTGTCGCAGCTCGACGACGGCGTCGACCACCTGCTCGCCCTGCTCGCGCGCCGCGACGAGCCCGAGCTCGTCCGCCGGGCCCTCTTCTGGCTCGCCCAGAGCGACGACCCTCGCGCCATGGCCGAGATCGAGAGGCTCCTCGGCGGGCCTTAACCGACCACGACCTCTTCCGTGGGGTGCTGCCAGTCCCTGCGCGGCCGGGAGGCGATCAGGGCGGCGGCGAAGGTCAGCGGTCCGAGGCGGCCGACGAACATCAGCAGGGTCACCCACAGCCGGCCGGCCGGCGACAGGGTGGGGGTCACGCCGGTCGACAGCCCCACGGTATTGAGGGCGGAGACGGTCTCGAAGAGATAGTCCAGGAAGGTGGACGCGTCGGCCTGGAGGTCGGTCGGCGGGGCCTCGATGAACAGCAGCACCAACAACCCGACCAGGGTGACGGCGATGCCGGTCATGGCGATCGCCAGAGTGTTCTGGACCGTGATCGGGGGAATCGTCCGACGGAAGGCGTTGACGTGCTGGCGGTGACGCAGCCGATGCCACGAGGCCAGCGCCAGGACCCCGAGGGTGGTCGTCTTGACTCCGCCGGCGGTCGACCCCGGCGAGCCGCCGACATACATCAACAGGATGATGACGAATAGCGCGGCAGGGGCGAGGGCCGCCGTGTCGACGGTGTTGAATCCGGCGGTCCGCGCCGTGACGCTCTGGAACAGCGAGGCGAGGACCCGCGTGCCGAGACCAGCGTCGGCCAGCTCCTCGCCGGTCTCGGCGAGGCGGAAGAGCACCGCGCCGCCGACGACGAGCACCGCGGTCACGGTGAGCACCAGCTTGGCGTGCAGAGAGAGCGGTTGGAAGCGCCCTCGTGCTCGCCGCATCTCGTACAGCGTCAAGAACCCTAGACCGCCGAAAACGATCAGGGCCATGAAGATGAGGTTGACCCACCAGGACCCTTGAAACGCCATCAGGCTGTCGCTCCACAGCGAGAAACCGGCGTTGCAGAAGGCGGAGATCGAGTGGAACACCGAGGTCCAGGCGGCCTCCGCCGCGGTCCTTCCGGGTTTGAAGGCGACGAACATCGCCGCGGCGCCGGCGAGCTCGGCGAAGAAGGTGAAGGTAACGACCAGCCGCAGCAGTGCCCACAGCTCCCCGCGCGCCCCGCTGCCGGCCAGGGTGTGCTCGATGAGCTGGCGGCCGGCGAGCGACAGCTTGCCGCGGATGCCGGCGGCGATCAGCAGCCCGAAGGTCATGATGCCGAGGCCGCCGAGCTGGATCAGGGCGACGACGATGGCCTGCCCGGTGACGGTGAAGGCGCTGCCGGTGTCGCGCACGATCAGGCCGGTGACGCAGACCGCGCTGGTGGCGGTGAACAGGGCGTCGATCCAGTTGATCGGCTGCTCCGGCGGCGTCGCCGCGGGGAGCTTCAACGCCGCGGTACCGGCGAGGATAAGGACGAGGAAGCTCAAGAGGATGCTGCGGACCGGCTGGGAAGGGGCCGTAGCCATCGCGCTCTGAAGCTGCCGCTCGCCGCCGCCTTGGCGAGGGTCGATGGCCGCGGAGTGTATCGCAAGGCGGGGTGAGAGCGTGTAGAATCCTTACAGATGCAAGGCTTTGATGGGCCCGGCTTGTGGCTCGGCCATGCGATTTTCGACCGGCGACCCGGGCTCTGAAGAGCCCAAGGAGGACGAGATGCGCAAGCTCATCGGTTCGATGTTGCTGGTGGTGCTCGGCATGGGGGTGACAGGGGCGGCATTGGCGCAGGAGACGGGATCGCTGGAGGGTCGCATCACGACGCCCGAGGGCGGGGGGATCGCCGGCGCCCACGTGGAGGTCGTCGGTACCGGGCTGGTGACGACGACCGACGCCGAGGGCCGTTTCCGCTTCCCGGCGGTGCCCGCCGGAACCCATAGCCTGGAGCTCACGCTCGAGGGTCAGACGGAAACCGTGGATGGAGTCGAGGTGGTGGCGGGAGAGACGGCGACGGTGGCCCGGGAGCTCGACTGGCAGCTCCGCTTCGTCGACACCATCACCGTCTTCTCGGCGTCGCGACGGGTCGAGCGCGTGGTCGACGCCCCGGCGGCGGTCACCGTGATCTCCGAGGAGCAGATCGCGGCCAACGCCGCCCACGGACAGCTCCCGAAGCTCCTCGAGTTCACGCCCGGCGCCGAGGTGTCGCAGAGCGGCATCTACGACTACAACTTCAACACCCGCGGCTTCAACAGCACGCTGAACCGCCGGGTGGCGACGCTGATCGACGGCCGCAACCCGTCGGTCCCCTTCCTCGGCTCCCAGGAGTGGGCGGCGATCTCCTTCCCGCTCGACGATCTGGCGAGCGCCGAGTTCGTGCGCGGCCCCAGCGCTGCGCTCTACGGCGCCAACGCCGCGAGCGGCGTGCTCAACCTGGTCACCAAGTCGCCGCGGCTCTCCGAGGGCGGGGCGTTGCGGCTGACCGGCGGCGAGCTGTCGACCCTCAACGGTGACCTGCGCTGGGCGGGGGGGCTGGGCGGCAACTGGTACGGCAAGCTGGTCGGCGGTGTGCGCAACAGCGGCGACTTCGCGGTGTCACGCACAGGCACAAGAGCGGAGTACGCACAGCCCTGCTCGCTGACCGTGACGCGGGATTGTCTGCCGCGCGAGGCGGTGCCGCTCGACCCGCTCGACGACAACGAGATCTGGTTCGCCGGCGCCCGCGTGGACTATGACTTCACCACCGGCCACATCGTCACTGTGGAGGCCGGCACCGCGGCGGTCGAGGGGCCGGTCTTCCAGACCGGCATCGGCCGCGTGCAGGTGGTCGACGCCGAGCGCCCGTGGACGCGGGTGGGGGTGTCGGCGCCGCACTGGAACGTCTTCGGCGCGCTGTCGCAGCGCGACGCGCCGGAGCAGACGGCGATGGCCTCGGGGGCGAATCTGGCGCTCGACACCGAGCGGCTGCAGTTCGAGGCGCAAACGCACTGGAACGTCGCCGCCGACCGGGGTCGCATCGTCGTCGGCGCCTCGTACCAGGAGGAGGACATCGACAGCCGCGATCCGCGTACCGGCCGGCAGACCCTGATGTTCGCGCCGGTCGACTCGGACTCCCAGGCCGTCTTCGGCCAGCTCGACTGGAACCTCGGCGAGCGCTGGAAGCTGGTGCTCGCCGCCCGCTGGGACGACTCGACGCTCTACGACGCCCAGTTCTCTCCCAAAGGCGGGCTGGTCTACTCGATCAACCCCAACCACACCCTGCGGCTGACCTACAACGAGGCCTTCCAGGTCGCCAACTACTCCGAGTTCTTCCTCGTCGCGCCGGTGCGGGCGCCGACGACCGACCTTGCGCCCTTTGAAGCGATTTGCCAGCTCGGTGGCGTCTCTTGCGGTTTCGCCTCCGTGCCCGTCGTCGCCGTCGGCAACGAAGCCCTTGAGCTAGAAGAAGTGAAGACGATCGAGGTCGGCTGGAGCGGCATCCTGCGCGACCGGGCGTTCCTGACCCTCGACTACTACAACAGCCAGAACGAGAACTTCATCACCGACCTGCTGCCGCAGCTCGGCACTCCCCTGGGCAAGATCAATCCGGCGTTCGGTCTCTACCAGCCTCCAGCGGCTCTACCCGCCCCCCTCAAGCAGGATTTGCTCATGGCGTTGCAGCAGAACCTCCCGCTCGGGACTTTCCTCATCCTCTCGAATGCTCCCGACGGGACGCCGCTGCTGGTCGGTGCCTCCTACACGAACTTCGGTGACGTCGATACACAGGGGATCGACTTCGGACTCAACTACTACTGGCCCAACGGCTGGAACGCCAGCTTCACCTATTCCTGGTTCGACTTCGACGTGAAGGAGGCGGCGCCGGGGTTCGAGGACCTCCTGCTGCCCAACTCACCAGAGAACAGGCTGGCCGCCGGCGTCGGCTACGCGGCGGGAGAGTGGGACGGCGGCGTCAACCTCCGCTGGGTCGACGACTTCTTGTGGTTCGTCGGTCCGTTCCAGGGGGAAGTGGAGGCCTACACGGTCGTCGACCTGGTCGGCAACTGGCATGTCCACGACAAGGTGTCCGTGGGGTTGAACGTCTCCAACGTATTCGACGACGAACACTGGGAGACCTTCGGCGGTGACCTTCTGGGTCGACGCGCGCTGGGCAGCGTGACGCTGCGCTGGTAGGGGTGCCGCCGGGCAGCCGATGAGGCGCCGTGCCGGGGCCGGCGACGAGGCTTTCGATCAGATACCATCGGGGCCCGGTAGCTGACATGGGACACGTCCCGGGCAGCCGATCTTCGGCCAAGTCACGCTCGAGGCGGTGATCTACCCCGCCGGCGCCCCGGTCGAGGCGGTGGAGTTCTTCGTCGACTACCAGCGCGTGGGCCGGTTGACCGTGCCGCCCTGGCGGCTGGAGGTGGACGTAGGCCAGGAGAACCGCGCGCACCGGCTCGAGGCGGTGGCGTACCCCTCGGGGGGAGAGCCGGTCTCGGCCGGCCTCGAGACGGCGGCGATCGCGGTCCATGGGGAGGTCGACGTGCGGCTGCAGCAGCTCTACGTGACCGTCACCCGCGGCGGGGAGCGCGCGCTCGACCTTCAGCGGGGGGACTTCACGGTGCGCGACGGCGGCCGCGAGCAGGAGATCGAGACCTTCGCCCGCGGCGACATCCCGTTCTCCGCCGCGGTCCTGGTCGACTCGAGCGGCAGCATGGTGGCGGGCAGGCTCGAGACCGCGCTGGCCGGCGTTCGCGTCTTCGCCGAGCGCATCCAGCCGCTCGATCAGGTCAAGCTCGTCGTCTTCAGCCACCGGCGGCTGCGCGAGACCCCGTTCACCAATCTGGCCTCGCTGCTCGTCCTCGGCTCGGAGGGTCGGTCCGCCTCCGGCGGCACCGCATTGAACGACATGCTCTTCCTGGCCTTGAAGCGCCTCGAGGGGCAGAAGGGCCGGCGCGTGGTGCTGCTGCTGTCGGACGGCGTGGACGTCAACAGCGTCGTGGACATCGACGACATCGCGCGCGCGGCCCGCCGCCTCGGCGCGCTGATCTACTGGGTGCGTCTGCCCTTCCAGGAAGGCGCCATCCAGTCGATCTGGCGCGACTCCCAGGCGCACAAGCGCCAGCGCGACGGCCTGACCGCCGCCGTCCGCGCCAGCGGCGGCCGGGAGATCCCGGTCCACGACGCGCAAGCCGTCCAGCCCGCCTTCGCCGAGATCCTCGCCGAGCTGCGCCAGCAATACGTGTTCGGCTACCAGCCGCAACCCCGCCCGCCATCCGGGAGATGGCGGCAGGTGAAGGTGCGGGTCCGGGGCCCGGGGCTGGACGTGCGCGCGCCCACAGGCTACGTCGCCCCCTGACCCCCGGCGCCGCCTTCACCCGCGGGCGGCAAGCGCGCGATCGACCGAGCCGGCGCCCGAGCCGCGGATCATCACCACCGCACAGAGGGCGAGGGCCAGCAGATGGTACTCGAATCCCTCGCCGGGTTGTTGACCGGACCAGTTCATGAAGAAGCCGTGCTGCAGGTGGGCGATGAACACGGCGCCGGCCATGATGACGGCGATTCCGGCGGCGGCGGCGCGGCTCAGAAACCCGACGATGAGCCCCAGGGCGCCGAAGAACTCGCCCAGGATGACCAGGAAAGCGAAGAACGCCGGGATGCCGATGCCGGTCAACAGCTCCATCTCGCCGGCGAATCCGGGGCCGCCGAACCAGCCCAGCATCTTCTGGGCGCCGTGGGGAAAGAACACGATGCCGAGCGTCAGGCTCGCGATCCGAGTCGCCCAGCTCGCGTCGGTGGCGGTGAGTCTGCGGAACATGCTGAAGCCTCCTCTTGTTAGAAAGCCTGTGAATGAATCTCCCATGGGTCGCGTTGCGAGCGCCAGACCAACGCGCTTCGCGCGTCGGTGCCCGCCTGCTGGAAGGAGCCGCGACGCAGGCGATGCGGTGCCGACGAGGAACGTCAGGGCTCTTCGGCAACGGCGTCCAGCAGGCGGATCAGCTCTCGTAGCTCCCGGGGATCGAGGGACGCGAAGGCCTGTTCGTCGGCCGCGTCGACGACGCCATCCAGCTCCTCGAGCTGCCTCAGCCCCCGCGGGGTGATCGAGCAGAGCACCTGGCGCCGGTCGCCGGCGCAACGCTCGCGGCTGACGAGCCCCTTGTGGTCGAGGCGGTCGAGCAGGCGGGTGATGCCGGGCGTGCGCTCTAGCATCCGCTCGGCGACCTCGAGCACGGGGAGCGCCTCCCCGGCCCCGCGCAGGATGCGCAACACGTTGTACTGCTGGCCCGTCAGGCCGCGCGGCTCGAGCGCCGAGCCGACGACCCGCTTCACCCGGTCGGTCGCCCGGGACAGCGCGACGATCGCCTCTTCCGACGCCCGTCCGGGGTCCGTGGCGGGGCGTAGCGCGCCGCGTCGGGTCATGGATCTAGACTACAGATCAACAGTTGATATGTCAAGTATCGGCGCTCAAATTGACACTCTTCGCCGCCAGGCCGTACACTGCCGGGTGTCTGCCGGGGCGTAGCGCAGTCTGGTAGCGCACCTGCCTTGGGCGCAGGGGGTCCTCAGTTCAAATCTGGGCGCCCCGACCAGGATGAGTCAGCCGGTTGTGGCCCCGCGGAGTTGACAGAGCCTGCTGCCTGTAGCTCAGCTGGATAGAGCAGCCGCCTTCTAAGCGGCGGGTCGGGGGTTCGAGTCCCTCCAGGCAGGCCATGCCGGACGGCAGACACGCGTGGTGAGCGTAGCTCAATGGTAGAGCGCTTGACTGTGGCTCAAGTGGCTGGGGGTTCGAGTCCCCTCGCTCACCCCAACTCGTACCTGAGCGCCCTTAGCTCAGCTGGATAGAGCGACAGCCTCCGGAGCTGTAGGTCAGAGGTTCGAGTCCTCTAGGGCGCACCA
>JBOGJI010000073.1:0-1278 GCA_050747865.1 Thermoanaerobaculia bacterium | reverse complement strand
TCGGCGTCGTCGCGGGTGCCGCCGATCATGACCACGAAGTCGTCCGCGTAGCGCACGAGCTTCATGACCGGACCGCCGGCGCGGCGATGCTTGACCCGCTTCCATTCCGGGCCGAGCGCTTCCCACTTGCGGGCGAAGTGTTCGTCCAGAACGGACAGGGCGATGTTGGCGAGCAACGGCGAGAGGATCCCGCCTTGGGGGGTGCCGGTGATCGTGTCCCGGTTGAGCCCATCCTCGGTGAGGATCCCGGCCCGCAGGAACGCCTTCACCCATCCCAGAACACGCTTGTCTCCGATCCGACTTCGCACCCGGCCCATCAGCGCCGTGTGGTCGATCTCGTCGAAGCATGCCTTGATGTCGGCCTCGAACACCCAGTGGTAGTTCTTGTTGGGCGAGGCGAGGCTGTGGATCTCGGCGATGGCGTCCTGGGCTCGGCGCTTCGGGCGGAAGCCGTACGAACACGGCTTGAAGTCCGCCTCGAAGATCGGCTCGAGCACCAGCTTCACCGAGGCCTGCACGACCCGGTCTGCGGTCGTAGGGATCCCAAGCGAGCGGACCTTGCCGCCCGCCTTGGGGATCGTCTTCTCCCGCACCCGCTGGGGGACGTACCGGCCGGCCTTGAGGTCATCTCGCAGCCGGCCGAGCAGCGCCCCAGCACCGAAGACGATGGACCGAGGTGCCAGTCCATCGACGCCGGCAGTTCGTGCGCCCTTGTTGCCCCGCACCCGAGCCCATGCCACGACGAGGAACGCCGGGTCATAGACGAGGTTGGCGAGGTCATCGAAACGACGGCCAGGATCAGTGGCCGCCCATTGGTGCAGCTTCGTCTGCATCGCCAGTACCCGCTGCTCGGCCTTATCGAGGTCGGGCCACGGAGCGCCGATGTTCACCGGCGGGCTCCTCGCTCTGCGTTGACGCTGCGAACACGCTGGACCCCTTCGCCATGTGGCCGGCTTTCCCGGCCTCGGACTACTACGGGCCCTCCGCCCCATCCCGACGGCATCAGCCGGCGACGGGTCTTCCCGCCGACCAGCTGGCCGCTGGCCGGGGAGGGGACCGCCGGGATGGTTCCCACGTTCACTCTCGAACCCTTCGACAGGGTCGGCGCCCAGCTATGCCCCTGCAGCATCGCCACGGCTACGCCGCAGCCCTTCACCGTGGCCTCCCGGCCGGCGACATGACCCGACCAAGGAGTTCCCCGCCCGCAGGCGGGTGCGCGCTGCTGCGCGGCCCTGATCCACCAGGTTCGAGCCGCTGGGTGCGCTTGAGGAGCGTTCA
>JBOGJI010000072.1:0-25176 GCA_050747865.1 Thermoanaerobaculia bacterium | reverse complement strand
GCGCTGACGCAGGCATAGCTGGGGCTATGTCGAGGACGCGCAACGCCGCCAGCGGCGAAGAGGGCCGCGTAGATGGTGAAGCCATGTTGGAGACACAACACTAGCAGGCGTTCTCCCCTGCCCGCGGAGTGCAGGAGGCACCGGAGATGGGAGGCGCGGCGGGCATCGAGCCGCCGACGCGGGCGCGCCGGTTGACAGAATATGCAGATGCGCGCATAGTTCGCGTCATGAGTGGCCGATATCCGCGGCGAGGTAGGGGCGAACCGGTCCGTCTGAGGCTTACGCCCGGAGGGTTCGAGGATGGGACAGGTCATGAAGCTCGATAGCGTCACTCGTGCCGCCGCCGACGTGGCGGAGCGGATAGTGGAGTTGGCTCGACAGGCCGTCGCCGCGCGTGAAGCGGCGGAACAAGCGAGTCAGGTCAGCGGGTCGCCACGGCCTGCCGACGCGACCGGACGGGAGGCGGCGGTCGCCGCATCCGTCCAGGAGAGCTTCGCGGGTGGGACCAGCGGAGAACCCGGTGCCCAGCCCGCCTTCTTCCACCACTTCTCTACCGCGCCGGCTCTGCCGCGGCCCGACTCCGACCCGGGCGCGGCTTCTCCCGGGCTCTTCGACCGCGTTCGCGAGCTGGGTGAGCGGGTGCTCGACGCCATCCTCCCCGAGGCGAGCCCACCTCCCCACGACCCGGTGCCGCTGACGCCGGAGCAGGAGGCGGAGATCGAGGCGCGCGTGACCGCGGCGGTCGGCGATCCGGCGGCGATCGAAGGCACCGATCCGGCGCGCGCCGGCCGTATCCGGGAGCAGCGGGAGCTGCTGCTCGCGGCCTACCGTCAGGCGGCGAGCACCGGCGACGCTCAGCTCGAGCGCGAGGCGGATGAGCTGGCCGAGCAAGCCCGACATCGGGACATCCTGGGGCTGACGCGGACACTCGGCACCTCGGACGCGCCGGGCGATCAGCCTCCCGCCGGTTGGCGCGAGGCGACCGACGTCGAGCTGGCGCTCTACGGCCTGACCCGCGAAGACTTGCGATCGAACGCCGCCGGCGAGGGCTTCAACGCCGAGCTCTACCTGCCCGACCCGGCGGTCTTCGGTCCCGACGCCCGGCCGGTCCTCACCTTCGAGGGAACCGACTTCGGCGACCCGAACGATGTCAACGCCGACGTGGCCCAGGCCATGGGCCACCCGGACGAATACTACGAAAGGGCCATGGAGATCGCCGTCCGGGTGAGCGACGCCACCAACGGCGAGGTCACATTCGCCGGCCACTCCCTCGGTGGCGGCCTCGCCACCGCGGCGGCCCTGGTGACCGGTGGCGAGGCGGTGGTGTCGAATCCGGCCGGCGTGCACCCGGACACGAGCGCCCGATTCCTCGAAGAGCGCGGGCTCACACCTCCGGCGGACGCCGCCGGACGGATCACCACCTATGTCGTGGAAGGAGATCTCTTGACCGGCCTGCAGGGCGCCACGTCCGGCCTCTCGGCCGACAACGCCGACGGGCTGGCCACGGTGTTCAACGGCGCCGTGATGGTCTACAACCGGGTGACCGGCGCCGAGCTGCCCACCGATGCCACGGGTGACCAGCTCAGGCAACTGCCCGACGCGGTGGGCGACGTGGTGACGCTGGACGCGGTCGACGCCGAGGGCAACCCGCGGCCGGAGATGCTCTCGGTCGAGCAGATCTTCGACCGGGTGCAGAGCACCGCCGACCTGTTGAGCCTCCCCGGGGAGGCGGCGGAACGAGGGGGCGGCATCCTGGGAGGCATCCTCGAAACGGCCGGCGACGTCGGCGACTGGATCCTGGACCGGGGCGGCGACGTCCTGGAGGGTATCGGCGGGTTCGCCGAATGGGCGGATCGGTACCTGCCGGGTGATGTCGCCAGCGGCCTCGGAGACGGCCTGCAGAGCCTCGGCGACGGGTTCGACACGTTTGGAGACGTGCTGGACGACGCCGGCGAGGTCGCCGGGGCGATCGCCCGGCAGACCGGGCGCTCGATCGCCGACGTCAACCGTGACCTCGCGGTCGCCGCGGCGGCGATCATCGAGACGCTGGGATCGACCGAGCTGACGCCGGTGGTCCTGCCCGGCGGCCGGGTCGCCGTGGTGCCCACCGGCAACGAGGTGATCGAGTCGATCTCCGAAGGCATCCAGCGCCACGACGCGAATGTCGCCTTCGAGGCCATGGACCACCGCATAGGCCAGCAGGAGGCCGAGTTGCGGGAGCTGCTGCTCTGAGCCGGGCGCCGTGTCGCGACGCGCCGCCCGATAGAATCCGACTTCGATGACGTTGGGGATCCGGCGGCGGGCAATCCTCGGGCTGGGGCTCTCGTCCCTGCTCCTGTCGCAGCTCGCCTGCGGCCCGGGCTCGCACGCCGGCCGCGCCGCCGGGGAAGGAGGAAACGTGCCGGAGAATCTCGCGCCCGAATTGCACTTCAGCGGCGCCCAGCTCGCCCTCGCCCGCGCGGCGATGGCGGGCGACCGGGAGGAGGTAGCGCGCCTCGTCGCGGTGGAGCAGGCGGATCCCAACGCGTCCACAGTCGACGGCACGCCGCTCCTCGCCTGGCCGATGCTGGCCGACAGCGTCGCCGGCGTCGAAGCGCTGCTCGACGCCAGGGCCGACCCCAACCTCCCGGTGCCGGGCCACGGCTCGGCGATCGCCCTCGCCGCGCGCGCCGAGAACCCGGCGATCCTCGTCGCCCTGCTCGACCACGGAGGCGACCCCGACGCGATGAACGACAACCGCGAGCCCCTCTGGTACGTGGCGGCGGTGAACCGCCGCTGGGACAACATAAGACTCCTCGTCGAGCGAGGCGCCGACGTCAACCTTCCGGCGCACCGCAACCCGGCCAACACCTTGGTCGCCTTCTACAGCTCGGGTCAGTTCGAGAAGGTGCACTGGCTGCTCGAGCACGGCGCCGACCCGGGCTACCGGATCGCCGAGGCCGCCGCCCCCGATCGCGTCGGCGCGCGCCCCGTGGTCGAGCACATCTACTGGTGGCCCACCGACGCCGAGGCCTTTCCCGAGAAGGCCGCCTGGCAGACCAGGTGCCAGGAGTGGCTCGCCGCCCGCGGCTACGAACGGCCCCCCGAGCCGGCATGGCTCGCCCGCATGACCGCCCCCCGCTGAGGGCCGTCTCACCGGAGCCTCCGCCGCCGGCGGGCCAGCCGGGCGGCAGCGTCGCCGTCGGCAACTGGCGGCGAGCGTGGGCACCCACCCCCTGCCGAGCGAGGCCCCGGGCCCGACGGCTTCGATGGTAGAGAACTAGTTCCCGCGCGTCGGCCTAGCGCCGCTCGAGCTCGTCGAGCGTACGCGGCCAGTCGTCGTGGAGCAGGCGGGAGAGCGCCCGGTCGGCGTAGATCTCGCCGCCGGTCTGGCAACCCGGGCAGTAGTTGCTCTCGTTCTCGGCGTAGACGATGCGCTGCACCGGCGCGCCACAGACCGGGCAGGGTTGCCGGTGACGGCCGTGCACCGCCATCTCGGGCCGGAACGCGGTGACCTTGTCGGGAAAGCGGTCGCCGGCCTCGGCGACCAGCCGGTCGCGCCAGCCCGCCAGCGTCGCCTGCGTTGCCCGGTGGAGCCGCCGCCACGCCTTGCCGTCGAGGCGGTCGGTGCGCTGGAAGGGAGAGAGCCTCGCCGCATGCAGGATCTCGTCGGAGTAGGCGTTGCCGATGCCGGCGATCAGCCGCGGATCGGTCAGCGCGCGCTTCAGCGTGTGGCGCTCGCGGCCGAGCGCGGCGCGGAAGGAGTCGAGATTCGCCGTCAGCGGCTCGATGCCGCCGGGATCGTGGGCCGCCAGCGCCGTCCTGCCGGCGACCAGATGCAGGCTGGCGCGGCGCTTGGAGCCCGCCTCGGTCAGCACCAGGGTGCCGGAGGAGAGGTCAAACGCCGCCAGGCCCACCCTGCGCGGCACCGCGGCGCCGCGATCCCCCCAGCGCAGCCGCCCGGCGATCATCAGGTGGAGGACCAGAAACAGCTCCCCCTCCAGGGCGAGCACCAACCTCTTGCCCAGACGCTTCAGATCCTCCACCCGCTTGCCGTCGACCGCGCCGAGCGGCGGCTCGACCGAGCGCAACACGAAGGGGTTCGCGATCCGCACCCGCTCCAGCGTTTCGCCCAGCACTCGCGAGGCGAGCGCCTGCCTGTAGAGCTCGAGGTCCGGCAGCTCCGGCACCGGCTCTCAGTCCGCCCGCCGGAAGACGAGCACGGCGTTCAAGCCTCCGAACGCGAAGCTGTTGGAGAGCGCCGCCGTGAAGTCACCGGGGCGGGAGGCATTGGGCACCACGTCGAGGTCGCACTCCGGATCGGCCTCGGTGAAGTTCGCGGTCGGCGGCAGGAGCTGATGATGCAGGGCTAGCGACGTGGCGGCGGCCTCCAGCGCTCCGGCCGCCCCCAGCGCATGGCCGTGCAGGGACTTCGTCGAGCTGACGGCGAGCCGATCTGCATGGGCGCCGAAGAGCCGGCGGATCGCCCTTACCTCCACCGGATCGTTGACTGGGGTGGCGGTGCCGTGGGCGTTGACGTAGCCCACGTCTGCGGGCTCGAGCCCGGCGTCTTGCAACGCCCCGGCCATCGCGCGCACCGGACCCTCGACCGTCGGCTGGGTGACGTGATGGGCGTCCGCCGACATGCCGAAGCCGGCCAGCTCGGCCCAGATGCGGGCGCCGCGCGCCCGCGCGGCCTCCCAGGGCTCGAGCACCAGGATCGCCGCTCCCTCGCCGAGCACCATCCCGTCGCGGTCGCGGCTGAACGGGCGGCAGGTGGTGGGCGAGACCACCCGCAAGGCCTCCCAGCCCTTGAGGTTGCCGTAGGTGAACGGCGCCTCGCTCCCCCCGGCCAACACCAGGTCGGCGGCGCCCTGGCGCAGCAGCCACAGCCCCAAGCCCAGGGCGTGGTTGGCCGACGAGCAGGCGGTCGACAGGGTGAAGGCCGGCCCGGTCAGCCCCAGCTCCACGGCGATGGCGCTGGCCGCGGAGTTGGCCATGATGCGCGGGATGGACAGCGGGTGCACGCGGCTCGCCCCCTCGGCGTAGAGGCGCCGATATCCCTCCTCCATGGCCGCCTGTCCGCCCATGGAGGAGCCGGTGATCACCGCGCCGGCGGCGCGCAGCGTGTCGCTCCACTCGAGCCCCGCGTCCGCGACCGCCTGGCGCGCGGCGACCACCGCATATTGGGCGAACGGGTCGAGCAGATCCCGCTGCCGCGGCGCGAAATGGGCGTCGGGGTCGAAGCCTCGGATGCGCGCTCCGGTGCGGATCTTGACGCCGTCGCCGGCGAGCTCGTCCAACGGACCGATCGCCGATCGCGCGCCGGCGACCGCGGCCCAGAAGCTCTCGCGGTCGGCACCGAGGGCGCAGACCACGCCGATCCCGGTCACCGCCACGCGGCGCCTCATGAGCTCACCCCGCGACCAGCGGGCGCAGCCGCTCGGCGACCTCCGCGACGCTGCGCACGGATTGCACGGCCTCGTCGGGGATCTCGATGTCGAACAGCTCTTCCAGGGCGAAGGCGAGGTTGATGCCGTCCAGAGAGTCGACGCCCAGCTCCTCGAAGCTCGCCTTCGGGCGGATGGTCTCCGGCGGCACGCCGCGAACCTCGGCGAGAGCGGCGATGATCTTCCGCGTCAGGGGATCGGGCGTCTCGTCGTTCACAGGCTCTTGGACGCGGCCGGGGGAGCGGCGGTTCTCTCGCGATACACGTTACGGCGGGAGTATGGCACGGCGGGCAGCAGGAGCTTCAGAGGTTGCCGGTGGAGGCGGATGGGGACGGGAGGTGAGAGGGCGACCGGGTCCCCGTCGAGCTGCAGAGGGAGGTCTTCAGGCGCGGTGAGCACGACTTCCTCGACCGGCTGCACCGTGATCGAGCGCGTTCGCGGGGATCCCTCCGTGCCTGTCGCCTATTCGGTTGTCCGCGGGTGGCGTGTGCTCGCGTAGGTCAGCCAGACCGTCTGCGGCTCGGGGTCGGGGCAATACCATACTCTGCCGCTGCCCGTGACTTCGTATCGCCATTGCTCCAGGGGGCGGCCGTCAACAGTGTGCGCGCCAAGGTTTCCCTTCAGCCGGTGCTGCCGACGAGGGTTCTTCGGAGTGAGCGGGGCGTCTCGTAGTTGCTCCCAGCAGTCGGAAGTGGGACCCGGTGCAGCGCGGCAGAGATCCTCCCACCCCTGGATCGCGTCGTTGACGAGGTACCGGATCTCCCACCGGGACCCAGCGGCAGGCGGAGCAACCCGATCCCTCCGTCTCGGCATGAGGGCGTACCAGGACGGTCAGGGTCGGCGCACCGGATCTCCGGCCGGGGCGTCCACCGGAGAGGTAAGCACCTCGGCGAGCTCGGGATCCGCCCAGATCTCAGCCGTGTGCCGCCACTGCTCGACGACAAGGTCCACGCCGGCGTAGCTGCCGAGCTCCGTTGCGGCGCGCAGAGCCTCGGTCGCGTCGCGTACGAACAGCTCCCGATCGGACTCGGGAAGGAAGCGCACCCAGGGGAAGGGTCCATCTTCTGATCCCAGGAGTTGTCCGAGGTCCTCGATAGGGTCCCGGTGGGCGGCCGGGCTGACCTCCGTGCCAGGCGTCGGTAGCGAAGATGTCGTCTACTGGGCCGGGTGCTGGGGGGCTGGTAGGTTCTGCACGCCACCCAGGGTGGCGCGGTCGAGGGTCTCTTCGATCACCGGCTCCTCCTCACCGAGCGCAAGGATCACCTCGACCATCTTGCAGAGCTTCTCCGCCCGGCGGTGCGTCACGTGGTCGTGCTCCAGGGTGGGATGCGGGCCAAGGAACGACACGAGGCTGCCGAGCAGCTCGCCTCGATTCCGGACACGGCCGAACGCGTCGTCCTCGCGACCGGACGCTACATCGGCGAAGGGTTCGACGACGCCCGCCTCGACACCCTCTTCCTTGCCATGCCCATTTCCTGGAAGGGCACCCTGATCCAGTACAGCGGCCGCCTCCATCGACCCCACCCCGCCAAGAAGGAGGTGCGCATCTACGATTACGTGGACCGGGAGGTCTCGATGCTGCTGCGGATGTTCGAGAAGCGACTCTGCACGTACCGGGCGATCGGCTACGCGCGCAGTGAAGCTCCTCTCGGTGTCGCGGAGCCGCCTGAGGTGAGGACCCTGGAGCACGACGAGGAGGCGCTCCGCCACTTCCAGGACGACCTGTGATCCAAGTGCTGCGGCCCTACGCGGAGTCGTAAGGGCACCGGTTCTGGTCCACGTTTACACTCGAGTGCGTGCGAAAGGGGCTCTCCGATGCGTGATCGCGCGTGGATGCTGCGCCAGCTCGAGGCGGTCAGCGTGGGGTTCTGCGTGCGGAACTCCTTCCTTCTGGGCGGCCGGCGGGCAGCAGGAGCTTCAGACGCTGCCGGTGGAGGCGGATGGCGACGGGGGGTGAGAGGGCGACCGGGTCCCCGTCGAGCTGGAGCGGCAAGTCTTCGGGCGCGGTGAGCACGACCTCGTCGACCGGCTGCACCAGAAGCGAGCGCATCCGGCGGTGCTGTCCCAGCGCCAGCGCCAACGCGAACTTGAGCGTGGCGCGCCGGCCGCGGGAGGAGAGCAGCACCAGCTCCAGCCGTCCGTCCGCGGGATGGGCCTCGCCGAGGCGGAAGTCGCCGGCGTAGCGCGCCAGATTGCAGACCGCCACCCAGCCGCCGGCGACGGGCTCGCCGTCGGCGGTCAGGTGGATCGTCGGGTAGCGGTAGTGCCACCACGAGGCGATCCCGGCGGCGACCACCGCGAGCACCCCGAGCCGGCGCTTGGCTCCGGCGGGGACGTGACTCAGGGTCACGGCATCGAGCCCGGTGGTCGCCTGCATCAGGAACGGCTCGTCGCCGCACAGCCCGACGTCGACCTCGACCGGCGAGCCGCGGCCGAAACGGCGCGCCACGTCGACCGGGTCGCTTCCCAGACCGAACTCGCGGGCCACCACGTTGACGGTGCCGCCGGGCAGGGGCGCCAGCGCCGCGGCGGTGCCCAGCAGGCCCTTGGCCACCTCGCGCAGGTGGCCGTCGCCGCCGAGGGCGAAGACCACCCTGGCGCGGGACTCCACGGCCGCGCGGGCGAGATGGGAGGCGTCGCCGGCGGCGCCCGTGGGCACCGGGGTCACCCGCCACCCCTGCAGCACCAGCGCCTCCAGCAGATGGGGCAGCAGCCGCTCCTGGTCACCGCGACCGGCCGTTGGGTTGTAGATCAGATGCGCTCTGGCGCTAGCCTGCATGGCCGCCGCCGCTCTCAGATCAGAACAGGCGCCCGGACCGGCTCGCCGGCGGCGGATACCCGAGGTGCTCGTAGGCGCGTTCGGTGGCCACCCGGCCCCGCGGCGTGCGCTGCAGGAATCCGACCTGGATGAGAAAAGGCTCGTGCAGGTCCTCGATCGTCCCCTTGTCCTCGCCGACCGCCGCGGCGACGGCCTGGATGCCCGCCGGACCGCCCTGGTAGTGCTCGATCAAGGTCGTCAGGATCCGCCGGTCGAGGTCATCGAATCCCAGCTCGTCCACCTCCAGCTTCCCCAGGGCGTGGCGGGCGACGGCGCGGTCGATGACGTCGGCGCCGTCGACCTGGGCGAAGTCCCGCACCCGCCGCAGCAGCCGGTTGGCGACGCGCGGAGTGCCGCGGCTGCGGCGGGCGATCTCGTCGGCTCCCTCCGTGTCCACCTCGATGCCCAGGATCCCTGCTGAGCGGGCGACGATCTGCGCCAGCTCCTCCGGCGGGTAGAAGTCGAGCCGGTGGACGATGCCGAAGCGGCCGTGCAGCGGCGCCGACAGCAGGCCGGTGCGGGTGGTCGCGCCGACCAGGGTGAAGCGCGGCAGGTCGATCTTGACGGTGCGCGCCGCCGGCCCCTGGCCGAGGACGAGGTCGAGCCGGAAGTCCTCGAGCGCCGGATAGAGCACCTCCTCGACCGTCGGCCCCAGCCGGTGCACCTCGTCGATGAACAGGACCTGGCCGGGCTCGAGGTTGGTGAGGATGGCGGCGAGGTCGCCGGCTCGCTCGAGCACCGGCCCGGCGGTGGAGCGCAGCGGCGCTCCCATCTCGTGCGCCACGATGTGCGCCAGGGTCGTCTTGCCCAGCCCCGGGGGACCAAAGAGGAGGACGTGATCCAGCGGCTCCCCGCGCTCGCGAGCGGCCTGGATGAAGACCTTGAGCTTGTCGACAATGCGCGCCTGCCCGACGTATTCGGCGAGCGAGCGCGGCCGCAGCGACGCTTCCAGGCCGAGCTCCTCAGGCTCGGGTGTCGCTACCAGTAGATGGCGCTCCTGGGGCACGGCGTGATTGTAGACGAGGGTGGGAGGCTCAAGCCCGCGACAGGCGGGTCAGGGCGAGGCGCAGCAGCACGTGGAAGGCGGCCTCGGGAGAGCTCTCGCGGGCGGTGGCGACGGCGCGCTCCGACTCTTGCGGTTTGTATCCTAGCGCGGTGAGGGCGTCGACGAGATCGCCGGTGAGAGCCGGGCCCGCGGACTCGGGCAGCTCGGCCGCCAGGTCCCGCACCTTGTCCTGGAGCTCCAGGATCATGCGCTCCGCCGTCTTCTTGCCGATCCCCGGGGTGCGAGAGAGCCGGGCGACGTCGCCGGCGGCCAGGGCGGCGACCAGCTCATCCGGCGGCAGCCCGGAGAGGATGACGCGGGCGAGCCGCGGCCCGATGCCGGAGACGGCGATCAAGCGCTCGAAGAGCAGCCGCTCCCGCTCGCTCCAGAAGCCGTAGAGCTCGAGCGAGTCCTCGCGCACGTGGGTGTGGACGTGCAGCGCCAGGGGCCGGCCGTCGCCGGCGCGCTCGATCTCGTAGTAGGTCGACAACGGGATGTGGACCTCGTAGCCCACGCCCTGCACGTCGAGCAGCACCCGTTCGGGGCGGACCGCTAGCGGAGTGCCCTTGAGATACCCGATCATGTTCGGCCGCTACGAGCCTTCGGCGGCGCCGCCGGCGTCGTGCCAGTGGCCGTGCTCGCTCGACCAGACGCGTTGGCCGCCGCCGGTGCCCTCGACCTGGGCGAGCAGCTCCTGGTTGAGCTCGACCGTGAGCTCCTGCCGCCGCGCCTGGATCTGCGACGCCAGCAACGTGCTCAGGCGCTGCGAGGCGAGCTCGTCGCGCAGCTGCTCGCGCTGCTCGGCGAAGGCCTGCCGGTCGAAACGCGTCCGGCTCACGACCTCGAAGAGCACGGCGGCGTCGGCGGTGCGGACCGGGCCGTCCGCCGCTCCCTCGTCGAGCTTCAGCGCCCGCTCCACCACCGCCGGGGCGGTGCCCAGGGATCCGGCGCGTTCCCCGGCCCCGAACTCGCCGCTCTCGGCGACCTCGAGCCCGGCCTGCTCCGCCGCTTCGGCCAGATCGGCGCCGGCGCGCACCGCGCCGCGCACCGCCTCGAGGCGCTTCTCCGCCCGGTTCAAGGCGCGCTCGCGGCGCACCTCGTCGACCACCTCCGTCTCCACCTCCTCGAACTCGGGCAGGCGCGGCGCCTGGATCTCGCGCACCACCAGCACCGCCCAGCCGCTCGCCAGCCCCGCCGGCCCGGCGGCCTCGCCCGCGGCGCTCTGGAAGGCCGTCTCGGTGAACTCATTGGAGCGGCCGATCTCGGGCACGTGGTCCTGGCGCCCGAACGGCGGCGTGGTGCCGTGGGTCAACGCGGTGTCTTCGGTCGCCAGCCGCTCGAGGGTCGCCGGCGAGGCGTCCCCGTTGGCGAGCTGGTCGGCAAGCGCCTGCGCCCGCTCCTCGGCGGCGGTCGCCGCGCGCTCGCGGCGCAGTCGGGACTCGATCTGGGCCCGCACCTCTTCGAACGGGGTGGTGCCGCCGCTGCGGCGGTCGATCACCTGGATCAGGTGGACGCCGAATGGCGTCTCCACCGGGCCCACTAGTTCGCCGACTTCCGCCGCGAAGGCCGCCTCGCTGAACGGGGCCACCATGTCCTCGCGGCCGAAGAAGCCGAGGTCGCCGCCCTGCTCGGCCGATTCGGGATCCTCCGAGACCTCGCGCGCCACCGTCTCGAAGTCCTCCCCGGCGTTGATGCGCGCGGCGACGCCCACGAGCTGCTCGCGCGCCTCTTCCACCGTGCGCTCGGCGGTGCGCAGCAGGATGTGCCGGGCATGCACCTGCTCGGGCTGCGTGTACTGGTCGCGATTCTCCTCGTACGACGCCCTGATCTCCTGGTTTTCGAGAGCCAGGCCCTCCGCCACCTTCTCGCGGTCCACCAGCAGGTATTCGGCGACCCGCCGCTCTGGCAGGCGGAAGCGATCCGGGTGCCGGTCGAAGTAGCGGCGGGCGGCGCCGTCCTCCACCTCCACCTCGGCGAGCAGGCCGCTCGCCGGCAGGCTGACGTAGCGGATCGCGGCGCGCTCGGTGCGCTCGCGGAAGGCCTGCTCCACCTGCCCGGCGGGCACGAATAGGCCCTGGCGCAGGGTGGTCTGCAGCTTCTGCACCAGCAGATCGTCGCGCATGGCCTGCTCGAACTCGGCCACGGTGTAGCCGCCGCCGCTCAAGATCTGGCGGAACTGCTCCTCGCCGATCCAGCGCCCCCGCTCGTCCTGGAAGGCGGGCACCTCCTGGATGGCCCGGCGCAGCTCGCCGTCGGTGACGCCCAGGCCGGCGCGCCGCGCCTCGTCGAGCAGCAGCTGGCGGTTGATGAGCTGATCGATGACCTGCTGGGCGACCCCCAGCTGGCGGGCCAGCTCGGGCGTGTACTGCTCGCCGAACATCTGCTGGTACTGCCGGTCCGTGCTCTCGTAAGCGCGCTGGAACTCGCCGACCGTGATCCTCCGGTCGCCCACGGTGGCGGCGATGTCCCGCTGGCCGGTGCCGGAGAGCTGGCCGCCGCCGCCCCACTGGGCGAAGACGAAGAGCACCATCACCCCGACGACGAGCCAGAGCACCCAGTGCAGGCTCTTCAAGTTGTCGCGAAAGACTTTCAGCATCGGTCGTTTCCCTCTTTCCCCTCTACCTTATGCTACCTTTCGGCGCACGCGAGCGCCGAGCCTGCGACTCCCTCGCGGCGCACCGATAGAATCCGCCGCCCTATACCGAGAAGCCAGACCAAGGAGCCTGAGCCCATAGCATGCCCTTCGTACGCCTACTGCGCTACTTCTCCAACGACCTGGCGGTCGATCTGGGAACCGCCAACACCCTGGTCTTCGCCCGCAACAAGGGCATCGTCGTGCGCGAGCCCTCGATCGTCGCCGTCAACAAGATCTCCAACAAGATCGAAGCGGTGGGCCAGGAGGCCAAGGAGATGCTCGGGCGCACGCCCGGCAACATCGAGGCCATCCGGCCGATGAAAGACGGCGTCATCGCCGACTTCGAGGTCACCGAGCGGATGCTCGAATATTTCATCAAGAGGTCCCACAACCGCAAGCTCTACGTCCACCCGCGTATCGTCATCGGGGTGCCCTCGGAGATCACCCAGGTGGAGAAGCGCGCGGTGCGCGACTCGGCGATCCGCGCCGGCGCCTCGGAGGTCTTCCTGGTCGAGCAGGCGATGATGGCGGCGATCGGCGCCGGGCTGCCGATCACCGAGCCCTCCGGCAACATGATCGTCGACATCGGCGGCGGCACCACCGACATCGCGGTCATCTCGCTCGCCGGCATCGTCTACGCGCGCTCGGTGCGCATCGCCGGCAACGAGATGGACGATGCCATCATCCAGTATCTCAAGCGCAAGTACAACATGCTGATCGGCGAGCGCACCGCCGAGCAGATCAAGATCGACCTCGGCTCGGCGTTCCCGCTCAAGGAGAAGGAGGTGCTCGAGGTCAAGGGCCGCGACCTCGTCGAGGGAGTGCCGCGGGTCTTGGAGATCTCCGACGAGGAGATTCGCGAAGCCCTCGCGGAGCCGATCTCCACCATCGTCGAGGCGGTGCGCTCGGCCCTCGAGCGCACCCCGCCCGAGGTCTCGGCGGACATCCTGGATCGCGGAGTGGTCCTCTCGGGAGGGGGGTCGCTCCTGCGCGGGCTCGATCAGCGGCTGCGCAACGAGACCGGGCTGCCCGTGGTGCTCGCCGAGGACCCCCTGGCTTCGGTCGTGCTCGGCACCGGCAAGGTGCTGGAGGATATCGACCTGCTGCGCAAGGTCTCGATTCGGTAGGGGACGGGACCGTGGGCGCCAGACGCAGCACCCTCGCGCTGGTGGTGCTGCTGTTGGTCCAGCTCGTCGTCCTGGCGGTGCAGGACGATGCGACGGCGCAAGCCTCCCCCGCGCGCCGGGCGCTGCTGCGCGTCGTGGCGCCGTTCGCCGGCGCCGTCAGCTCGGTGCGGGGCGCGCTGGCCGGCGGCGTCAATACGGTGCGCCACTGGGGTGGGCTGCGCCGGGAGAATCTGCGCCTGCGCGAGGAGCTGGCGGATCTCGAGCTGCGGCTCCTGCGCCTGTACGGCCTGGAGGGAGACGTGCGACGCCTCCAGGGCGCGGTCGAATACGAGCGCCACGCCGCCCGTCCGGTGGCCCTCGCCGACGTCATCTACAGCGACACGCGAGGCCTGCTGCGCAGCCTGGTGATCCGGCTGGCCTCGGGCGAAGCACAATACAACCAGCCGGTGGTGGTGCCGGCGGGGATCGTGGGCCGGGTGATCAACGCCACCGGCCCCTGGGCGCGCGTGCAGCTGGTCACCGATCGGGAGGCCTGGGTGGGGGCGATGGTCGAGCGCACCCGCCGGCAGGGCCTGGTCTCGGGAGGCGCGGAAGGCGGGCTCGAGCTGGTGGAGATCCCGTTGCAGGAGGATATACGGCCCGGCGACGTGGTGGTCACCTCGGGCACCGACGGCATCTACCCGCGCGGCCTGCCCGTGGGCACCGTGCGGCGGGTCGAGCCCGGCGGCGAGCTGTTCCACCAGGTCGAGCTCGATCCCGCGGTCGACCCCGAACAGTTGACCCAGGTGTATCTGTTGCCGGCACGCGGCTGGCCCGACGAGCTCGAGAGAACAGAACCGTGAGGCGTCTGCTCGGCTTCCTGCTGGCACTGGTGCTGTGCGTCCTGGTCCAGGCCGCGGGCCTGGCTCTCTGGCCGGGGTTCGGCCTGGTGATGGATACGTTCCTGCTGCTCGCGTTGCTGCGCGCGGCGAGCAGCCGGCCGGTGCCGGCTTGTGCTTATGGCGCCGTGGCGGGGTGGGCCGCCGACGCCCTGGCGGGCACGCCGCTGGGACTGTATGGCATCACCTATACGTTGGTCGCGTTCGCGGTGTCGATGGCGGCGCAGCGGCTGGTTCTGAACCAGGGCCCCGCACTGTTCGCGGCGTGCGCCGCCGGGGCGGCGGTGCAACAGCTGGTGCTCTGGCCGCTGGCATCGGCGTTCGCGGCCGGCGCCCAGGCGCCCGGCATCGGCTGGGGGGTGGTGAAATCCTTGTCCGTGGCCGCCGCCGCGACCCTGATCGGCGGCCTGGCGCGGCGGCTGCAACGGCGAACGGCAGAACGTCGCCTCGCGCGGTCGTCGCGGCTCCGCTTCGACTAGACTGTGAATAGATCGATGCAGCTTCGAGAGCACCGGGAGACGTTGGCGCGGCGAATCACCGTGCTCGGCTGGCTCATCGCCCTCACGGTGGTGGGGCTGACCGTCCGCTACGGCTTCGTGCAGCTGCGCGAGGGAGATACCTATCGCATGCTGGCGGAGAACAACCGTCTGCGTCGCGATCCCATCCGGGCTCCCCGCGGCGAGATCTACGACGCCGAGGGCAGGCTGCTGGCGGAGACGGTGCCCAGCTACAGCCTGGAGCTCTACCGTTCGCGCGCCGCCGACGTCGCCGCCAGCATCGCCCTGGCGGCGCGCGTCCTGGACGAGCCCCGCGAGAGCCTCGCGGCGCTGGTGTCCGGGGTGCGGCACGAGGCCACGTTCCGGCCGGTGCTGCTGGCGGAGAACCTGGGCCTCGAGGAGGTGGCGCGCCTGCGCGCCCTGTCCCTCGAGCACCCGGAGTTCGAGGTCGTGGTCCAGGGACGCCGCTTCCACCGTTACGGGCCGCAGACCGCGGCTCTCCTCGGCTACCTGGGGGAGGTCAACGAGGAGGAGCTGGCCGGGGGCGAGGGCCGCTACCGGGCCGGGGACCTGATCGGCCGGCGCGGCGTCGAGCGCGTCTTCGACGAGCGCCTGCGCGGCCGCGACGGGGAGCGCGAGCTGGTGGTGGACAGCCATGGGCGGCCGCGCGAGGCGTTCGTCCGCGAGCCGGCGCAAGCGGGAGCGTCGCTTAGGCTGACGCTCGATCTGGATCTGCAGATCCGCGCCCAGAGGGCGCTGGCCGACCAGGCCGGCGCCATCGTCGCTCTCGACCCCCGTGACGGGGCGATCCGGGCGCTCGCCTCGTCCCCCGGCTACGACTCCAACCTGTTCGCCCGTCGCCTGGCGCGCGACGACTGGGAGAAGCTGATCGGCTCGCCTCTGCACCCCCTGCAGAACCGCGCTCTGCAGGTCACCCAGTCCCCGGGCTCGGTGTTCAAGATCGTGATGGCGACGGCCGGCCTCGCGGAGGGCGTCGTCGGTCCCGGCTCGCGGGTCTACTGCGCCGGCGGAGCCCATTTCTACGGCCACCTGCGCCGCTGCTGGAAGGCCGGGGGCCACGGCTGGGTCGATTTGCGCTCCGCGATCCTGCAGTCCTGCGACGTCTACTTCTACCACCTGGGCGAGAAGCTGGGCATCGACCGCATCGCCGCCTACGCCCGTCGCTTCGGTTTCGGCGCTACCACCGGCGTCGACCTCGACGGCGAGATCGCCGGCCTCGTCCCCGACAGTGAATGGAGCGCGCGTGAGCGGGGCATTCCCTGGTATCCCGGAGAGACGATCTCGGTGGCCATCGGCCAGGGCCCGTTGCTCACCACGCCCCTGCAGCTCGCAGTGATGACCGCGGCGGTGGCGAACGGGGGGCGCCTGGTGATACCTCACGTCGTTGTCGACGAGGCCTCGCGGGAGAGCCGGCCGACCGGCATCGACCCCGCCATCCTGGCGCGCCTGCGTGAAGCCCTGTGGGGAGTGGTCAACGATCGCGGCACCGGCGGCAACGCGCGGGTCCCCGGCCACGATGTAGCGGGCAAGACCGGCACCGTGCAGGTGATTCGCCAGACCGCACGGGTGGACAACCGCAACCTCCCGTACGAGCACCGTGATCACGCGTGGTTCACCTCTTTCGCACCCGCCTTCGATCCCGAGCTCGTCGTCGTGGTCTACGTCGAGCACGGCGGGGGGGGCTCGCGCGCCGCGGCGCCGCTGGCGCGCCAGGTCTATGAGGCCCATTTCGGAATCCCTTCGCCCGAACTTGGCTGAGGACCGGCGCGAGCTGCGCGGTCTGGCGCACCTGCGCTGGGGTCCCGGGATCGCTGGCCTGCTGCTGGCCATCATCGGGGTGGTGACCATCCATAGCGCCGCCTCCGAGCTGCCGGGCGACTACGCCACCCGGCAGCTCATCTGGCTCGCGATCGCCCTCGCTCTGGGCATGGTCGCGCTGTGGACCGAGACCCAGGTCCTGGTGCGCCTGGCACCACCTCTCTACGGGTTGAGCCTGGCGCTCCTGGTGCTGGTGCTGATCCTCGGAACCGAGGCCGGCGGAGCCCGCAGCTGGATCGATCTCGGCCCCCTGCGCTTCCAGCCCTCGGAGCTCGCCAGGCTGGCGACGGCGCTGCTGCTCGCCCGCAACCTGGGCGGCGTCCACCAGCCACGCATCGAAGTCCGTCACCTGCTGCAGACCGCCGCGGTCGTGCTGCCGCCCATGGTGCTCATCGCCCTCGAGCCGGACCTCGGAGGCGCCGCGATGTTCGTTCCCATGACCCTGGGTATGGTCCTGGTGGCGGGCGTCCGCTGGCGCGTGATGCTGCTGGCGGTGGGTCTCGGGGTCCTGACGGCGGCCGGCGCCTGGAACTTCGTGCTGCTCGACTACCAGAAGGAGCGCGTCCGCACCTTCCTGTCTCCGGAGAGCGACCCTCTGGGCGCCGGATACCAGCTGCGCCAGAGCAAGATCGCGGTGGGCTCGGGCGGCTTCCTGGGCCGCGGCTACATGCAGGGGACGCAGAGCCAGCTGCGCTTCCTTCCCGCCCGCCACACCGACTTCGTGCTCGCCGTGCTGGCGGAGGAGTGGGGCTTCGTCGGCATCGTCTCGGTGCTCGGCCTCTACGCCTGGTATCTGCTCTCCGGCGTAGGTATCGCCTCCACCGCCGCCGATCGCTCCAGCATCCTGCTCGCCGCCGGCCTGCTCTCCGGGTTCGGCTTCCAGGTGCTCTACAACGTGGCCATGGTCGTCGGCCTGGTGCCGGTGACCGGGATCCCGCTGCCGTTTCTCTCCTACGGCGGCTCCTTCCTCGTCGCCACCTTTCTGGTCACCGGCGTCCTCCTCGGCATCGACCTGCGCCGCCACGTGAACCGGTAAGCCCCGACCCCCACCCGGGGGTCAGGGGTCAGGGGTCAGGGGGCGGGTGGGAGGGCACCCCTGGGAAGGCGGGGTGGGTGATAATCGGTCAGATGCGACGGATGCTCATCGACGCCAATCCGTATCGGGTGCGCGTGGCCATGCTGGTGGACGGGACCGCGACCGACGTGATGGTGGAGCGCGCCGACCGCCGAGGCGTCGTTGGAAACGTCTACAAGGGGAGAGTCAAGCGCGTCCTTCCCGGCATCGAGGCCGCCTTCGTCGACATCGGCCTCGAACGCGACGCCTACCTGCAGGCTCGTGACGCGGTGCCGGAGGAGAGCGATGTGCCGGCCGCGCTGGCGCCGACACGGCTGCCTGGCGCCGGCGAGGACGTCCTGGTCCAGGTGCGGCGCGATCCCTTGCCGGGCAAGGGGGCGCGGGTCACGCCCAGGATCTCGCTTCCCGGTCGCTTCGTCGTCTGGTTTCCCTGCGGCGCGGGCGGGGGCATCTCCCGCCGCATCGACGACGCCGAGGAGCGGGCGCGTCTCGCCGGACTGGCCGATGCGCTGGGCGACGCGCCCGGGGCGCTGATCGTCCGCACCGCCGGCGTCGGGCAGGAGATCGATGCATTGCGTGCCGACCTCGCGGCGCTGCGCGCGACCTGGACCGAGATCCAGGATCAGGCCCGCCGCGCCGCGGCGCCGGCGCTGCTGCGGCGCGAGGAGGGGCTCGCCGTGCGCGCCGTGCGCGACCTCTTTCGCGACGACGTGGACGAGCTGCTGGTCGATGGCGAAGAGGCCCACGCCGAGGTGAAGGATTACGTGGATCGCCGCATACCGCAGCTGGTCGACCGTGTGCACAGGTTCGAGCGCCCGGGTTTCCTGTTCGACGAGCTCGACGTCGAGCGCGTGTTCTCGGTGGTGGTCCGCCAACGGGTGCCGCTGCCGGCCGGCGGCCACCTGGTCATCCAGCCGACCGAGGCCCTGGTGGCGATCGACGTCAACTCGGGGACCAATGTCGGCCGCGCCGATCTCGAGGCGACCGCGCTGGCGACCAACCTGGAGGCCGCGCGCGAGATTCCGCGCCAGCTTCGCCTGCGCGACCTGGGCGGGATCATCGTCGTCGACTTCATCGACATGGAGCGCGACGAGGCGCGGCGCGAGGTGTTGGCGGCGCTGGTCGACGGCTTGCGCGCCGATCCCCAGCGTAGCCGCGTCCTCGACTTCTCGGACTTCGGCTTGGTGCAGATCACCCGCCGCCGGGCGCGCGTCGACGTGGCGCGGCTGCTCACCGACCCGTGTGGCACCTGTCGCGGCCGCGGCCGCGTCTCCGCAGCTCTGGGAACCCTGGTGCGCCTGCGCCGCGACCTGCTTCACGGGGCCCTGGCGCGCGAGGCCTGGGGGATCGCGGCGACCGTGCACCCGGAGATCCTGGCGGCCCTGGACGGCGATCACCGGGCGCTGAAATCCGAGCTCGAAGAGCGGTGGGAAGGACGGCTCGAGTGGACGGCGAGCTCGGAGCTCGATCGTGAGGCGTACCGGCTCGATCCCCTTTCCTAGATGACCCCGGACCTGCCGCCGCCGACGCTCGAGACGCCCGACTGGCGTGTCTGGCTGGCTCCCGAGGTGGAGCTGACGGAGGTCGAGGTCGCGTTGCGGCGCATCACCGAGCCTGCAAGCGGCGAGACCCTGCATTGGGGGCGCAATTATCTCTACCGCACGGAGCTGCCCACCGCCGCGGCCCCGCTTGCGGTGGTCGTCAAGCAGTTTCGCAACCACGGGCGACGGGCGCGCCGCCGCAAGCGCCGGGGCGCCAGCAAGGCGGCGCGAAGCTGGCGGGCCGCCGCCTGGCTCGCCGAGGCCGGCATCGCCACCCCCGCGCGCGTCGCCTGGCTCGAGTCCCGCCGGCCCGCCGGACCCTCGCTGTACGTCAGCCGCTATCTGCCCGACCGGCTCGAGGCGCGCGCGCTGATCCGGGCGATGAACGCCGACCGCGCGGCCGAGGAGGCCCCGGCCGTCTCGCCCGAGGCGTTTCTCACCGCCCTCGGCGCGCTGGCCCGCCGGCTCCACGACGCCGGGATCGTCTACCGCGACCTCTCGGTCGGCAACGTCCTGATCCGTCCCGGCGTGCGGCCGGAAGCGCCGCCCGAGCTGGCGCTGGTCGACTGCAACCGGGCGCGCCGGCTTCCCGCCCACCAGAGGCCGGGGCGATGGCGACGCATGCGCGATCTCTCCCGCCTCAACCTGCGCCGCCCCGAGCACCGGCGCCGGCTCCTCATCGGCTACTTCGGCGACCCGCCTCCGCGGGTCGATCGCTGGCTGCAGATCCTCTTCCAGCGCGCTTTCGAGGGCAAGCAGTCGCTCAAGGCGCGGCTGCATTTGCCGCTGCGCTGGCTCAAGAAGCTCAGGCCGCGCGGCGCCCACGGCCACATCCCGCCGCTCCCGGCGGGCGCCGGAAGCCGCGACAAGGCGGTCTGGGACGCGCTCTCGGACCAGCCGCACCAGCACGCCAGCCGCCTCGAACGGTTGCGCGTGCGCCTGGCCGATTCGCAAGAGCACGCGCGCGATGCGGCGGCGGTGATGTCTGTCCTGCCCCGGGCCTGGGCGCGTTACCGGAGCCTGGCCCGCGACTCCCCCTCGCCGTCGGCGTGGGAGGGACCGGGCGTCGCCGTGCGGCCTTGGCCGGAGGATCCGCAGGGGTTGCTCGACGCGCTCGAGGCCCTCGGCAGCCACCGCGTCCTGCTGCGCCTTCACCCCTGGCAGGCGGAGCACGTCGCCGAGGAGGCGCTCGCCCGTGAGCTCTCGGCCAGGGGCTTCGACCTGACCTTCGCCCTGCCCCAGAGCCGCGAGCTGGTCCTCGACCCTGTGCGCTGGCGCGCCGCCGTCGAGGAGCTGGGTGAACGCTTCGTGCCGCACGGTCGCCGCTTCCAGATCGGCCAGGCGGTCAACCGCTCGAAGTGGGGAGTGTGGAACAGCCGCGAGTTCGCGGAGCTGGCCGCGGCGGCAGCCGAGGTGCTGCGCCGCCACCAAGGGGTGGAGCTGCTCGGCCCGGGGATCATCGACTTCGAGCCGCACGCGCTCGCCGCCTTGCTCGGCCGCCCCGGATGCCCGCGTTTCGACGTCGTCGCCTGCCTGCTCTACGTCGACCGCCGCGGTGCGCCGGAGAACCGCCAGCTCGGCTTCGACGCCGCCGGCAAGGCCCGGCTGTTGCGCGCCATCGGCGAGACCGCCGCGGCGGGCAGCCCGCGATTCCAGATCACCGAGGTCAACTGGCCGCTGTGGGAGGGACCACACTCGCCGGCGGGCCGCGACGTGGCGGTCGACGAGGACACCCAGGCGAGCTTCCTGGTCCGCTTCATGCTCGAGGTCGCCGCGACCGGCGTCGTCGAGCGCGTCTACTGGTGGCAGGCGGTGGCCAAGGGCTACGGCCTGATCGACCCGGGCTCGGGCGGGCTGCGCCGGCGGCCGGCCTTCCGGGCATTCGCCCGCCTGGAAGCCGAGCTCGGCTCGCTCCGCTGCGCCGGTCCCCTGCCCGCGCCGGACGGCACCCGCCTCTATGCCTTCCGCGGTCCAGCCGGCCGCCGGGTGGTGGGCTGGAGCCTCGACCGACCCCGCGAGATCGAGCTGCCGGCACCGGCCGTCGCCGGGCGCGAACGGGACGGCGAGACTCTTGGCGACCTGCGAGGGCGACGCGTCCGCGTCCTCCCGGCGCCGCGCTACTTCGATGTCGAGTCTGAGAGCCTGTGAACATATCTCCCGAGGGTTGCGGCGGTCCGGCGCTCGCAACGCGACCCGCGAGAGATATGTTCACGGGCTCTAATGACTGAAGCCGTGTCCCGCAACGGTCCGGGAGTCCACCTCCCCCCGCCCCTGCTCTACGCCCTGGTCTACACCGCCGGTTTGGGGCTCGACCGCCTATGGCCCCTGCCCCGGCTGGAAGGCCATGGGGTCAAGTTGATGAGCGATCTGCTGCTGGTGACCAGCATCGGCTTGGGCGTCTGGGGCCTCCGCAGCTTCGCGCGCGCCCGCACCACCATCCTCCCGTTCCGGCCCTCGCGCAGCCTTATCACCACCGGTCCCTTCCGCTTCACCCGCAACCCCCTCTATCTCGGGCTCGCCCTCGCCTATGCGGGAATCGCCCTGGGCTGGGGCATGCTGTGGCCGCTCCTGCTGCTCCCCGCGGCCGTCTGGATCATCGCGCGCTATGTCATCCGCGCCGAAGAGGCGCACTTGGAAGCCGTCTTCGGCGAGCAATATCGGGCCTACCGGCGGCGCGTGCGCCGGTGGCTCGGTCAGCGAGCCGCCTCGCCGCCGGACAGGTAACCCCAGCTCAGGTGGACGCCGATGTCGGGCGTGTTCTGGTAGTTGAGGAGATTTTCGGTGAGGCCGAAGCCGAAGACGCCCAGACCGGTATCCCACTTGAGGCCGGCCGTGACCTGGAACTCGGGCTCGGAGAGCCGCGAGGCGGTGGCGTCGCCGAGCACGTGCTCGGCCAGCAGCGCCTGGAGGAAGAACCTGGTGTTCGGCCAGATCGTGGATCGGTGCAGCCACGCGACGTCGAGCGACTTGATCGCCGCGGGATCGAAGTCGGTGATCTCGAACCGGCCGGCGTCGACGACCGAGACATTGAGGATCAGCGCGTTGCGACGCCAGCGGCGGTCGGCGGCGAAGTTGAGGCCGACGTCGGCGCTTCCCGAGGATCGGAAGCCGCTCGCCGCCGGCACCTTTACTCCGCCGCCCAGGTTGAAGCGCCAGCCCCCGGGCTCGCCGGGCAGCGCCCAGCGCAGGTACAGGCTAGGATCGGTGGGCCCGCCCGTTGGCGGGCCGTTGAGGCGGGCCAGGGTCGTGCCGCTCTCGCCGATGACGATCTGGAAATAGTCGTCGCTCACCAGCTCCCGTCCCTGCTGCCCGAATCCGAAGCGATCGTGGAAGTCGAAGATCGTGCCGTCGAGACGCCCGCCGGTGAAGTCGATGTAGCGCACACCGACGCCCGCGTCGATGCGGTCGGTCACGCCGTACCAGAATCCGAGCTCGTAGAAGCTGAACTCGCCGTCGATGTAATACCCCTGCCCCTCCGGCAGGGAGACGATGAAGTCCGCGTCGGCGTCGGTGAGTGGCCGGCGAACTCCGCCGCCCCGCTCGCGCAGATAGTCCTGGACCGTGGCGCTGACCTGGAAATCGTTGACCCGCGAGGTGATGAGCTCGACGCCGAACCGCCCTTGGCCCAGCGGCGCCGCCGGCTGCGGCGCGAAGTCGAGCACCAGAAAGCTGGGGAAGGTGAAGTCCCGCACCCGCAGCGGCACCCCGATCGGATCCTCGACCAGCACTTCCGGCGGCTCCTCCTCCCCGCCCTGCGTCTGGTCAGCGCTCCCGGGCACGGCGGCGAGCAGGGCCAGGAGGGCCAGGATTCCGCGGCTCACGGCGACTCGCATACGCAGTCCGACGAAAACACTACAGCAGTTATCGTTTCAGGGCGCGCAGGCGGCGGCGCTCGCGCTTGTCGGGTCGGCGGCCGGGCGACGGCTCGGCGCCGAGACGACGCTTCTCTCTCTGCAGCTCCCGACGGGCGCGGCTCGCTTCATTCTCCTGGTAGAGAGCCTGGCTCTCGGTGGCCGGTCCGCGCCGCTCGGAGAGCGCCAGGATCTCCACCTCGAAGACCACCTCGCCTTTGCTGATCCTCAGTTGGTCTCCGGCGCGTACCGGCCGCGCCGGTTTGCAGCGCGTGCCGTTCAGATCCACCTTGCCGCCGCGCACGGCCTGCTGCGCCAGCGGCCGGGTCTTGAAAAACCGCGCCGCCCACAACCACCGATCGATCCGCTGAGCATCGAGCGCCGTCACGGTCGTCGATTGTGGCACTCCTCGATGGATTCCACCGGTTCCCCGTGAACGCCTTGATCAGCTTCCCGTCGATCTCCGACGCTCTCGATCGACTACTTCATGAGAGCGGCCGTGACGCCGCGGCCGCGACGAAGCTCGAGGCAACGGCTACGCGATCGAGACAGCGGAAAGGAGACGGATCATGTTGGGAAATACGGACGCCATCGTCACCCTGGCGGTCAAGGATCTGGATGTCGCCAGGGAGTTCTACGAAGGCACCCTCGGATTGAAGCCGGTGGACAGCGACGAGCCGGAGATGCTCATGTACAAGAGCGGCAACACGCCGGTCATGGTCTACAGATCGCAATACGCGGGGACCAATCAGGCCACCGCAGCCACCTGGGTCGTCGACGACGTCGACGGCATCGTCCAGCTCCTCAAGGACAAGGGAGTGGCGTTCGAGCGCTACGACCTGCCGGAGACCACCCATGAGGGCGACGTGCACGTGGCGGGGAACATTCGCGTCGCTTGGTTCAAGGACCCCGACGGAAACATCCTGTCGCTCGTCAACCGCTAGCGCGGAAGCGGCGCGTCAGTCGAACGCTATGCCGGTGCCGTCGCGATTGGCCCACGTCAGCAACGCCACGGTGATCTGAGAGCCTGTGAAGATATCTCCCGTGGGTCGCGCGCCAGGGGCTTCTCGGCCGTATGCAAGGAGCGACGAGGGAGCATATCCTTGATCACTACTGTCCGGTTCGCGACGGATATCGTTGATGCAAGACATTCTCTGTCAATGGATTAGGGCACTGCAGGGGGTGTCATGGACTTGAGTTTCCGGCCCTCGCCGTCCATCCTTCCGCGCATCCACGCGGACAGGAGGGACGGGTATGTACGACGGTCGGACAGTGTTCTCGCAGCTCATGGGCTTCGTGCCGCGGCACACGTTCCAACGGCGAGTCCAGCGCTACGCTGGCGACCGCGGAGTGCGTCGGTTCACGTGCTGGCAACAGTTCCTGGCGATGGCGTTCGCCCAGCTCACGTACCGGGAGAGCCTGCGCGATATCGAAGTCTGCCTGGCCGCCACCCCTCACAAGCTCTACCACATGGGATTCACCGGGCCAGTGGCCCGCACCACTCTGGCGGACGCCAACGAGCGACGGGACTGGCGCATCCACGCGGACTTCGCGCAGGGGCTTATCGCCCAAGCGCGACGCCTGTACGCTGGCGATACCTTCGCCTTCGAGCTCGATCAGACGGTCTATGCCCTGGACTCCAGCACCGTCGACCTCTGCCTCTCCCTGTTCCCGTGGGCGACCTTCAGGGCAACGAAGGCTGCCATCAAACTGCACACACTGCTCGATCTGCGAGGCAGCATCCCGACCTTCATCTGGATCACCGACGGCAGCGTGCACGATGTCCGCATCCTCGACGTGCTGCTCCCCGAGCCGGGCTCGATCTATGTGCTCGATCGGGGGTACGTCGATTTCGAGCGCCTCTGGCGCCTCCACGAAGCCCGTGCCGTGTTCGTCATCCGGGCCAAGAAGAACCTCCGATACCGACGGCTCTACTCGTCTCCGGTCGACCGCTCCACCGGCCTGATCTGCGACCAGACCATCGTCCTCACGAGCAGCAGCGCTGCCCAGGACTACCCGGACAAGCTCCGACGTATCCGATACCGCGACCCGGAATCCAGCAAGACGCTGGTATTCCTCACCAACGACTTCTCTCTCCCTGCGGAGACGATCGCCGCTCTCTACCGCAGCCGTTGGCACGTGGAGCTGTTCTTCAAGTGGATCAAGCAACATCTTCGCATCAAGGCGTTCTTTGGGACCTCGCCCAACGCGGTGAAGACCCAGATCTGGATCGCCATCGCCACCTACGTACTCATCGCGATCGCCCGCAAGCGCCTCAACATCGAGTCCGATCTCCACACAATTCTGCAGGTCTTGAGCGTGCATGCTTTTGAGAAAGTGCCTCTGGTACAAATACTTACGCGATCGACCTACACGACCAACGATGACGGCTTGCGTAAACAATTGACGCTACTCGACTTCTAACCGGACAGTAGTGATCA
>JBOGJI010000071.1:0-14183 GCA_050747865.1 Thermoanaerobaculia bacterium | reverse complement strand
CGACGTACGCCGCCGCGGTCGCCGTTACCCGGGTGCGGCGAGAGGGAGCGGCAGGGGCGGCGGGAAGGCGCCGTCAGGAAAGCCCGCTGGGAAGCAGCCGGCCTTGAGCCGCTCGACGGCCTCGTAGAAGGCGCCGACGAAGGCGGCGTAGAGGGCGTAGAACTCCCGTCTCATCTTGCGGCTTGCGGCGTGGACGAGCGGCGCCGGTGCGCGCTTCGGCTTATTAGGTGAGGCGTGGGGGTGCTGGGCGAGGATGTCGGCGATGCCCAGCGGCGTCGTCTCGTCGCGTTGGTGGCGAAGCGTGGTCTCCTCCTCGATCTGCTTCAGGGTGTCGGCGATCGCCGCGCGGTACTGCCTGGGGCTAAGGTGCGGGAGATCCAGACGCCGCGCGTGGGCTGGCCGGTGCGCAAGGCTCGCGCGCATTGGGGGCCGGGCCAGTCCTCCGGTCGTGCCACCAGTCCTTCTTTGGCGCCGTGTCGGAGGAGGTAGGTAAGTCGCTCGACATGTGCGCGCTCCTCGCCGGTGACCAGGATGGCCTGGTGCCGTCGCTCGAAGAGCGGCCCGCGCCAGCCGTGTCGGCGTCCGGCCTCTTTCGACAGATTGGTGAGCACGTGGTTCATGAAACCGGCGAGCTGTTGGGCGTCGTCGGGCGTCACGAGGAGATGGAAGTGTCCGCTGAGGCAGACGAAGGCGTGGATCTTGAGAGGAAAGAGTTTCTGGGCGCGGGCAAGGATGCCGACGAAGGTCTCGGTCCAGCCGGGCCCGGGCTTGAGGAGAAACCGTCCCTGGACGGTCCTGGCGGTGATCTCCACCAGGCTTCCTTCAGGCACGAAGCGCAGGCGCCTGGGCATGGCAGAGAGTCAGGACGGAATCGAGAGCGCTCGTCTCCCGGCTACGCTTCCTGACGCGAGTTGGGCTCGAGGATCGTCAACTCTTTGAAGTATGTGCGGTAGAAGCCGCGGTTGCGGGTCAGCAGGCGGTCGGCTTGAAGGAGGGCGTGGGCGCCGATGAGGAAGTCGGCGACGACCCGCGGGCGGGGGCGGCCACGGCGTTGGCGGGTCTTCCAGACCTCTCCTGTCTTCAGCGCCGCCTCCATGGACATCGCCTTGAACGCGACGCCCAGCTGCGCCATCGCGTCGGTCAAGGCCTGGCGCGAAGGGAAGGAAGGTCCCAGCTCCGTCCAGACCACCTCACAGGCGATCAGACTGCCCTCCGCGCGGCATTGGCGGAGCATCTCGCGCGAGGCCTCGCCGAACTGCTTGTCGGCGCCGAAGACATCGAGCAGGACGTTGGTGTCGACCGCGGTGATCATCGAAGGTCCGCGGGGCCGCGTAGCTCTTCGATGATCTCGTCTGTGCTCTTCTCGAGCTTCAGGATGCCGAAGACGCGATCGACGGGATCCTGCTCCGGCCCGCCGCTTCAGGCTCGCTGACGGCGGCCGCCTGCCTGCTGGGCCTCCTCCGGTGCCGTCCCCGGAGGTCGGCCGCTGGTCGGGTCCTTGACGCGGTCGTCGCGCGACAGGCCGGAGACGACCTCGATGTTGAGCCCGTCCGAGAGGCCGACCTCCACGTCGCGGCGTTCCCAGCCGCCGTCGGCGGTCGGCACCTCGACGAACGGCTGCCCGCCGTCGAACTGCAGCCAGCTCTCTTCGATGGCCAGCACGCCTTCGCGGCGGTCGAGGATGACGTCGGCGGTGGCGCTGTAGTTGGCGCGTAGGAAGATCCCCTGCTCGAGCCGGGTGGCGGCGCGGATCTCGAACTGGATCGCCCCGCCCTCCTCTTCCTCCTCGACGCCCTTGGGCGCGATGTACTCCAGGGTGGCCTGGAATCGCTGGTCCTCCAGGGCGCCGACGGTGAGCTCCAGGTCCATCCCCGTCTCGAGCTTGCCTACTTCGGACTCGTCGACGTAGCCCTCGAAGACCATCTCGTCCATGTTGGCGATGGTCGCCAGGGTGGTGCCTTCGTTGAAGTTGTTGACCTCGATGACCGAGTTGCCCACCTCGACCGGCACTTCCAGCGCCATCCCGGAGATGGTGGCGCGCACCAGGGTATTGGCGGTCTGGGCTCCGCCCTTGCGGGCGCCCTCCTGGATGACCGCCAGGCTGTCCTCCGCCGCCTCGACCTCGGCGCGTGCCGTCTCGTAGGCGGTCTCGAGCTCGTTCAGGCTCGACTCGGGGATGAGCCCCTGCTCGAACAGCGCCCGATTGCGCCCGAGGTCGCGGTCGGCCTGCTGCAAACGGATGCGCGCCTCCGACAGGCGGGCGTCGGCGTTGCTCAGGTTCAGCATGTCGGGGACGATGCGGATGCGGACGATGAGATCCCCCTCCTCGACGCGCTCGCCCGGCTCCACGTGAACCTCGTCGATGATGCCCGAGATCCGCGGCTTGATCGCCACTTCCTCACGCGGCATCACCGAGCCGGTGGCCACCGCCTTGTTGACGATGTCGGTGACAAACGGCTCGCGGGCCTGGAAGACCATCGGCTGGACGCGGGAGCGCTGGTAGAGGAACGCCAGGGTGCCGACGAACAGCACCAGCATGGCGAGCCCCAGGACGATGAGCAGGATTCTCTTCATGGTCTCCTCGGATCGAGCGCGGCGCGCACGCTATTCGTTGTGCAGCGCCTCGCGCGGGCTGATGGTCAGGGCTCGCCGCGCCGGCAGCATGCCGGCCAGGAGGCCGGCGACGACGAGGATGGCCAGTCCCTGCAAGGCGGTCTCGAAGCCGACCCCGGGGTTGGCGAACATGCGGTTGCTGTCGGCCGGGAGCCGGGCCAGCGCGGCGCGGATGATCTCGATCAGGCCAACTCCGGCGAGCAGGCCGAAATAGCCGGCGATCGAGGTGAGCGTGACCGATTCGAGCAGGATCTGCCCGGTGATGCGCAGGGGCGTGGCGCCGACGGCCCGGCGCAGCCCGATCTCGCGGGTGCGCTCGCGGACGATGATGAGCATGATGTTGCTGACGCCGATCACGCCGGCGGCCAGCGTCCCGACACCGACGATCCAGACCAGCAGGCTGATGCCGGTGAACAGGTTCTGTACCTTGTTGTACTCCTCCTCCAGGTTGAAGGAGCCGAAGGCGCGGGTGTCGTCGGGCGCCACTCGATGGCGTTGCTTGAGGGCGGCGATCGCCTTCTCCTCGACCCTGGACGCGGGGACGCCCGGCTCCGCGAGCAGCACGTACCAGCCGACCTCCTCGCCGGCGTTGAACGCCCGCTGGAAGGTCGTGAAGGGGATGTAGATCGATTCGGCCGCCTGCTCGCCCCGCTCGCTGCGATCGAGGGAGCGGAAGAGGCCGACCACCTGGAAGTAGACGCCGCGGATGCGGATCGATTCCCCGATCGGGTCCTCTCCAGGCTCGAACAGCACTTCGCGCACCCGGGGGCCGATGACCGCCACTTTGCGGCGGCTGTCGAGATCGAGGGGATCCAGGAAACGCCCGCGCTCCATCTCCAGCGGCTCTACCTGCCAGACCTCGGAGTAGTCGCCGAACACCGTGAAGGCGCCGGTGCGCCGGCCGCGGGTGACGTTGTTGCCGCCCATCCAACCGCCCAGGCGGTTGCGGGGCAGCACCAGCTGGGCCTCCGGCACCTCCTCGCGCAGCGCCACGGTGTCCTCGTTCGTCATGTCGATGCTGCGCCCGGCCGGCAGGCCCCGGTACGGCTTGCCGGCGCGCATCGCCCAGACGAAGACGCTGTTCGAGGCCATGCGGGCGAAGCCAGCGGTGATGCCGTTCTCGAGGCCGGTGCCGGAGGCGATGAGCACCATCAGCATGAAGATGCCCCAGAAGACGCCGAAGGCGGTGAGCAGGGTGCGCAGTCGGTTGCGCGACAGGGAGTGCCAAATCTCCTGCCAGTTGTCGAGATCGAAGATCATGCCGGCACCTCGATCCGTCTCACTCCTCGCGCAGCGCCTCGATCGGCTGCACCCGCGCCGCCCGCCAGGCGGGCACCAGGCCGGCGAGGGTGCCGGCGGCGACCAGCAGCAGGGTCGCGGCGACGGCGATGCCGATGTCGATCTGCGGGTCGCGGAAGATCTCGCTCTCCCGGGTGACGCGCCCGACCACGGCGAGCAGCGCGACGCCGGAGACCAACCCCAGGTAGCCCGCCACGGCGGTGATGCACACCGCCTCGAGCAGCACCAGCCCGATCAGGGATCCGGGGGTGGCGCCCAGGGCCTTGCGCACGCCGAGCTCGCGTGTGCACTCCTTGACCACGATCATCATGATGTTGCTCACCCCCACGACACCGGCGAGGATGGTGCCCAGGCCGACCACCCAGACGAACACCTCGATCGACTGCGTGAGCTTGAGGAAGCGCTCGAAGACCTCCCACAGGTTGCGGATGAACAGGGCGCGCTCGTCTTCGGGGGCGAACCGGTGGCGCTCGGCGAGCTGGTTGCGAACGTCGTCGACCAGGACCTGGCTGCGCTCGATGTCCGGGTCTTCGATCGTGAACATGAGCTGATCGAGGCGCTGGCCGCCGCGGAAGGCGAGCTGCGCGGTGCTGATCGGCAGGTAGATGATCTCCTGCTCCTGCTCGTTGCCGTCGTCGCTGAACAGGCCGACGACCTGGAATGGGATGCGATTGATGTCGATGTACCGGCCCAGGGCGTCGGCGTCGCCGAACAGGGCGGTTCTCACCGGCTCGCCGAGGACCGCCACCTTGCGCCTTTGCTCCACGTCCAGCTCGTTGATGTAGCGCCCGGCCACGACCTCCGTCTTCTCGATGTATTGGTGGTCGGGGTGCACGGCGCGGATGGAGAAGGCGCCGGTCTCGTTGCGGTAGCGGACCTGGAACTGGCCGCGCAGGAAGAAGCGCCCCGCCAGGTACTCGATGTCGCCGTAGCGGGCGCGCAGGGCCTCGTAGTCCAGGTTGTCGAGGTCGACGTCGCGGCCGGGGCGCTGGCCGCGGTGGGGGACGCTGGTCTCGCCGGCGCGGATCCAGACGCTGTTGACCGCGTCGTCGCGGAAGTTGTACTCGATGCCGTTGGCCAGTCCCTCGCCGGCGCCCATCATGAGCACGAGCACGAAGATCCCCCAGGCGACGCTGAAGCCGGTCAAGAGCGTGCGCAGCTTGTTCTGCCGGATGGTGGCGAGGATCTCCTGCCAGAGGTCGAGGTCGAGCATCGGCTTCAGGAGGTGGGCGCCACCGCGGTCTCCCGCGCGGCGCGCGTCTCCGCGAGACTCGCGGCCACCGGGATGTCGTCCACGATCAGGCCGTCCTGCAGGCGGATGACGCGGTCGGTGAGCCGGGAGATGTCGCGCTCGTGGGTGACGATGACCATGGTCGTGCCCTCCCGGCCGTTGACCTCCCGGAGCAGCTCCATGATCTGCAGCGAGGTCTGGGAGTCGAGGTTGCCGGTCGGCTCGTCGCCGAGCAGGACCTGGGGCTCGGCGATCAGCGCCCGAGCGATGGCGACGCGCTGCTGCTGGCCGCCGGAGAGCTCGGCGGGCAGGTGCTCGGCCCAGGCCTTGAGGCCCATGCGCTCCAGGTATTCGCCCGCCAGGCGGTTGCGCACGCTGCGTCGCACGCCCTTGTAGTAGAGGGGCAGGGCCACGTTCTCTAGGGCGGTCTTGAACGGGATGAGGTTGAAGGACTGGAAGATGAAGCCGAGATGGTGGTTGCGTAGGCGCGCGGCCTGGGTCTCCGTGAGGCCCTTCATCAGGCGTCCGTCGAGGCTGTATTCGCCCTCGTCGTAGGTGTCGAGGAGGCCGAGGACGTTGAGCAGGGTGGACTTGCCGGAGCCGGAGGAGCCCATGATGGAGACCATCTCGCCGGGCTCGATGGTGAGGTCCAGGCCCTTGAGGACGTGGAGGCGGTTGTGGCCTACGGCGTAGTACTTGTGGATGTTGCGCAGCTTGATCACGATGACGACGACGGGGGCCAGGAATCGGCCCCCGTCCACCAGCTTATACGCCGGCGGGCCGTGTCGAGTTCCTCGCCCCCACCCTCCGGACGCCTTCCCACCCGGCGGCTTGCTGGGAGGAACTGTCGAATACACTGCCGGTTCATGTGTCGAGCGGTTGTGATTTTGGGGCCTACGGCGGTGGGGAAGAGCGAGGTGGGGTTGGTGTTGGCGGAGCTGTGGGGTGGGGAGATCGTGAGTGCTGACGCGCTGCAGGCGTATCGGGGGCTGGATGTCGGGACGGCGAAGCCTACGGTCGAGGAGCGGCGGCGTGTCCGGCACCATCTGCTGGACTTTCTGGAGCCTGAGGAGCCTTATTCGGCGGGGCGGTTCGCGGAGTTGGCGCGCCGGGCGATCGGGGAGATCGCGGCGCAGGGGGTGGTGCCGCTGGTTGTCGGGGGGAGCGGTTTGTACCTGCGGGCCTTGCTCGGGGGGCTGGCGGCGATCCCGGAGGTTCCCGCGGAGGTGAGGCGCCGCCTTGAGGGGCGGCTGGCAGGGGAGGGGCTGGCGGCGCTGCGCGCGGAGCTGGAGAGGGTGGATCCGGTGGCGGCGGCGCGGTTCTCGGACGGGGATCCGCAGCGGACGTTGCGGGCGCTGGAGGTGTTCGAGGCTACGGGGCGGCCGCTGTCCCGGTGGTGGGAGGAGACGGGGGAGCCGCCCCTCGCGGCCGACGTCATCGGTTTGACCCTGCCGCGAGCGCTCCTGTACGATCGTATCGCCGGTCGCGTACGACGGATGTTGGAGGGGGGTTGGACGGAGGAGGTCGAGCGGCTCTTGCGGTCCGGTCTCTCAGCCGACTGCCCGGCGTTCCAGGCGATCGGATATAGAGAGCTGGTTCGTCACGCGCGCGGCGAGTGGTCCTTGGAGGAGACGGTGGAGGTGATCGTTCGCCGGACGCGCCAGTACGCCAAGCGGCAGATGACCTGGTTCCGTCGTATGCCGGACGTCGTCTGGATCCGGGAGGTCGACCTCGACGATCGGGTCGCGTCCATCCGGCGCGTCCTGCCCAACCGATTCGCGGGAGCTCGATGACCAACAAGCATCCGATCAACGTCCAGGACGGATTCCTCTATCAGCAGCTCAAGGGGGGGCGGCCGGTCTCCATCGAGCTCGCCAACGGCAGTAGCCTGCGGGGACGGATCAAGCGGTTCGACCGCTACGCCATCGTCCTGCAGGACGGAGAGCGTGAGATCCTGCTCTACAAGCATGCGGTGGCAACCGTCATCGAGCTGGGCGAGTAGCGGTCGGCGGGCGATCGCGCGGCTGGTCCCTGTCGCCGGCCTCGCCATCCTGGCGACCGGCTGCGCCACGGTCCAGCAGGTCGTGCAGCGGCGGCCGGTCGGGGAGGAGGCGCGCTTTCTCGTCGATCCCCTGGTCGGGTTCCCGGCGAGCGTGTCCCTGGATCGCCCGGAACAGCTGCGCGAGATCCACGCCGCGCTCCAGGCTGGCCGACTCGACGAGGCGCGGGTGGCGCTGGATGCTTTGGCGCGCTCGGCGCCGCTCAGCGCTTCCGTGCTCAGCGCCGAGCTGGACCTGCTGGAGAGCCGTTTCGACGGCGCGGCGGAGCGGCTGCGGCCGGTCGTGCAGCAATACCCGGAGTACCTGGCGGCGCAGGCGGTTCTGGGACGCGCCGAGGAGCGCCTGGGACGGATCGTCGAGGCGTATGCCGCCTACCGGGCCGCCGCCACGCTGGAGGTCGCCGGCGAGCGCGCCGCCGCGCTCGAGCCGCGAGTCCTCGAGGTCCTGGGCCAGCGGGTCGACACCGGCCTGGCGCAGGGCCGGGTCGAGGAGGCCGAGGCGGCGCTGCGCCAGCTGGCGGACTGGGCTCCGGAGGCGCGGGGGACCTTGGAGCGCACGGTCGCGGTGGCTGGCGCCAAGGGGGAGCCGACGAGGGAGCTGGCGGCGCTGCGCCGGCTCACCGCGGTCGATCCGGAAGACACGGAGAAGCTGCGCCGGCAAGCCGAGCTGGAGGTGGACTGGGGGGATCCGGGGACCGCGCTGCGCCTGTACGAGGAGCTGCATACCGCCCACCCGGATGACCCCGAGGTCGCCGCCGGCCTGGAGCGGGCGCAGGGCGCGTTCCGGCTGTCGCTGCTGCCGGGGGCGGTGCAGGATCTGACCGGCCGGCCGGCGTTGACCCGCGGCGAGTTCGCCGGGCTGGTCTATTGGCTGATGCCGTCGGTGCGGACCAGCCGAGGAGTGGGGCGGATCGCCACGGACGCGCTGGAGAGCCCCTACCGCCGCGAGATCGTGCGCGTCGTCAACCTCGAGCTGCTCGGCCTGGACGCCGCGCAGCACCTCTTCCGTCCGGACCGGCCGGTAAGCCGCCACGACGCGTTGCTCTGCTTCCTGCGGCTTGCCGCCAAGGAGAGCGGCGGCGCGCGATGTCTCGGCGGCGCCGTCGTGCGGGGGGCGGTGCCCTCCGACACCGTCTGCTCGCTCGCTGCGGGTTGCGATCTGCTCGCCGACGCGGCCGATTGCCTGCCCAACGCTCCGGTCTCCGGGCAGGAGACTCTGACGTTCGCCCGCCGGGTCCTGGGACTGGGACCGCGGAGCGGCTCCTGACGCCATGCGTCGGCCGGATCCGGCTGTCCTGCGCCTGCTGATCTTCCTCGGCGGCCTGCTGGCCGTCCTGGTGACCCTCATCCTGCTGCGGCGCATCGTCATGCCCCTGCTGCTCGGACTGGCGATCGCCTACTTCCTCGATCCCGTGGTGAGCGCGTTCGAGCGCCGCGGCCGCTCGCGGGTCCTGGCCACCGTCCTGCTCGCGGTGGTCGCCATCGGCGTGGTCGCCGCGGTGGTCCTGCTGGTCGTCCCCGCGCTGATCGACGAGGCGCAGAGGTTGGCCGAGCGCTTCCCCCAGTACCGGGAAGAGCTGCAACAGCGCATCGACCCGTGGCTCGAGCGGATGCGGGCCCGTTACCCCCAGCAGCTCACGGTCGTCGAGGAGCGCCTGCGCAGCTTCCTGGAGCAGAACCTCCCGCGTCTGGCCGGCTCGATCGCGCGCCAGGCAGGCCAGCTCTTCGGCAGCGTCTTCGGGCTGATCCTCTTCCTGCTCAACCTGATCTTCGTCCCGGTCTTCGCCTTCTACCTGCTGGTCGACATGCCCAAGCTCAAGCAGGGCATCCGGCGACTGATCCCGGTGCCGTACCGGGAATCGGTGCTCGCCCGCCTGCGCGAGGTCGACCAGGCGCTGTCCAGCTTCGTGCGCGGGCAGCTGACCATCGCCATCATCATCGGGCTGATCAACGGCATCGGGCTCACCCTGCTGGGGGTGCCGTTGGGCTTCGCCGTCGGCATGATCGCCGGACTGGCGAACATGATCCCCTACATGGCCCTGGTCGTGGGGCTGGTCCCGGCGCTGCTCCTGTGCTGGGTCGACTCGCAGAGCTGGCCGCTGATGTTCGGCGTGGTGGCGGTCTTCACCGGCGCCCAGATGCTCGAGGGGACGGTGCTCTCGCCTCGCATTCTCGGCAAGTCGGTGCAGCTCCACCCGGTATGGGTGCTGCTGGCGGTCATCGTCGGCGGCAGCCTCTTCGGCTTCTTCGGCATGCTGATCGCCGTGCCGACGGCGGCGGTGATCCAGGTCTTCGTTCGCCATTGGCTCGCGCTCTACCGCAAGTCGGACATCTATCTGGGAGCGGAAACCTCGTAGCGACCGCGTCCGCGCCGCCGGGCGTCTGGTACGCTACCGCTGTTTCAACGCTCCCGGCATGCCCCAATTCGCGCATCTCCACCTCCACAGCCAGTACAGTCTGCTGGATGGTGCCAATCGCCTCGACGACGTGCTGATCGCGGCACGCGAGGCGGGCATGCCGGCGGTGGCGCTCACCGACCACGGGAACCTGTTCGGCGCCATCGAGCTCTACAACCGGGCGCGCGAGCACGGCGTCAAACCGATCCTCGGAATCGAGGCCTACGTGGCGCAGGGGAGCCGGCTGGATCGCGACTCCCAGCGGCGGTCGAACAACCACCTGGTGCTGCTGGCGGAGAACGAGACCGGCTTCCGCAACCTCATCAAGCTCTCCAGCTCCTCGTTTCTCGAGGGGTTCTACTACAAGCCGCGCATCGACCACGAGCTGCTGCGCCAGCACAGCGAGGGCCTGATCGGGCTCTCCGCCTGCCTCAAGGGCGAGATCAACGAGCGGATCCTCGGTCGGCAGCGCGACGAGGCGGAGGCCACGGCGCGCACCTACCGCGAGATCCTCGGCGACGGCAACTTCTACCTCGAGCTGCAGGATCACGGGCTGGCCGAGCAGCGGCAGGCCAACGAGGTGCTGCGCGACATGGCGCGCCGGCTCGACCTGCCGCTGGTGGCCACCAACGACTGCCACTACCTGAAGGCGGACGACGCCTTCGCCCACGACGTGCTGCTGTGCATCGGCACCCAGGCGAACCTCGACGACCCGGACCGCCTGCGCTACGCCAGCGAGCAGTTCTATCTGCGCAGCGGCGACGAGATGGCGGCGCTGTTCCCGGACGTGCCGGAGGCGATCGAGAACACGCTGGCGATCGCGGAGCGCTGCCACGTCGAGCTGCCGCAGGGCCAGTTCCATCTGCCGGAGTTTCCGCTGCCCGCGGGCGAGGACCCCGACACCTTCTTCGCCCGCGTCAGCCGCAACGGCCTGGACGAGCGGCTGGCCGCGATCCGGCGCACCGATCCGCGGCAGCTCGAGCGGGTGGCGCCCGAGGTCTACCGGGAGCGGCTGGAGAAGGAGATCGAGATCATCCGGCGCATGGGTTTCGCCGGCTACTTCCTGGTGGTCTGGGACTTCATCCGCTTCGCGCGCGAGGAGGGGATCCCGGTCGGGCCGGGGCGCGGCTCGGCCGCCGGCTCGCTGGTCGCCTACAGCCTGCGCATCACCGACATCGACCCTCTGCGCTACGAGCTGCTGTTCGAGCGGTTCCTCAACCCCGAGCGGATCAGCATGCCGGACATCGACATCGATTTCTGCATGCGCCGGCGCGAGGAGGTGATCCGCTACGTCGAGGAGAAATACGGCCGCGACCGGGTCGCCCAGATCATCACCTTCGGGACCCTGGCGGCGAAGGCGGTGGTGCGCGACGTCGGCCGGGTGATGGGATTGCCGTACGGCAAGATCGAACGCATCTCCAAGCTCCTGCCCGACATGACGCGCTCGCTCGCCGAGGCCGCCCGGGACGTGCCGATGTTTGCCGCCGAGGTCGACGGCGATCCGGAGGTGCGGCGCATCGTCGAGGTGGGCAGACGGCTCGAGGGGCTGGCGCGGCACGCCGGGGTGCACGCCGCCGGCGTCGTCATCACGCCGCGGCCGATCGGCGAGCTGGTGCCGCTGTACAAGACCAACCGCGACGAGATTACCACCCAGTGGGACAAGGACGTCATCGAGAGCCTGGGGCTGCTCAAGATGGACTTCCTGGGGCTGCGAACGCTGACGGTGATCGACGACACCCTGAAGCAGCTCAAGCTGCAGGGGATCGAGCTCGACCTCGACAACGTGCCGCTGGACGATGCCGAGACCTACCGGCTCTTCCGCGAGGGGCGCGCCAGCGGCGTCTTCCAGTTCGAGTCGGCGGGCATGCGCGACTTGATCCAGCGGGCGCGGCCGAGCCGCTTCGAGGACCTGGCGGCGATGAACGCTCTCTACCGGCCGGGGGCGCTTTCGGTGGGCATGGTGGAGGAATACATCCAGCGCAAGCTGGGCAAGAAGCGCGTCTCCTACATCCTGCCCGAGACCCGGCCCATCCTGGAGGAGACCTACGGCGTCATCGTCTACCAGGAGCAGGTGATGCGGATCGCCGTCGAGGTCGCCGGCTTCTCGCTGGGCGAAGCCGACGTGTTGCGCAAGGCCATGGGCAAGAAGAGCCCCAAGGTCATGGCGGAGCAGAAGGAGAAGTTCGTCTCCGGCGCCGTGGCGCGCGGCGTCAAGCGGCAGAAGGCCGAGGAGCTGTGGAACTACATCGAGCCGTTCGCCGGCTACGGCTTCAACAAGAGCCACAGCGTCGCCTACGCCCTGCTGGCGTACAAGACCGCCTACCTGAAGGTGCACTACCCGACGGCGTTTTTGGCCGCGATGTTGACCTCGGAGATGGGGTCTAAGGACCATGTGCCGAAATACGTGGCCGAATGCCGCGACATGGGGCTCGAGGTCCTGCCGCCGGACGTCAACCGCTCGGGCTGGAGCTTCACGGTGGACGGCGACGCCATCCGCTTCGGCCTCGGTGCCGTCAAGGGAGTGGGGGAGGGGGCGGTGGAGGCGATCCTGGCGGCGCGGGCACGGGTCGGGGCCTTTCGCAGCTTCGCCCACCTTGCCACCGAGGTGGACGTCAAGGCCCTCAATCACCGGGTCTTCGAGAGCCTGATCAAGTCCGGCTCCTTCGATTCGATCGAGCCCAACCGGGCGGCCCTGCTCGCCGTCCTGCGGCCGGTTCTGGAGTACGCCCACGGGCGCCAGAGGGACGCGGAGGCGGGGCAGGAGCTGCTCTTCGGCGCCGCGCACGACGACGGGCCGGTCCCGGATCCGTCGACGCCGCCGTGGTCCGACGGCGAGCGCCTGCGATGCGAGAAGGAGACGCTCGGCTTCTACGTTACCGGCCATCCTCTGGACGAGGTCTCCGCCGTGCTGCGGCGTCACGCCACGCACACGACGCGCGAGGTGGCCGAGACCGAGGACAGCAGCTCCGTCAAGGTAGCCGGCGTCGTCTCCCGGGTGCACAGGAAGAAGATCAAGAGCGGCCCCAACGCCGGGCGCTTGATGGGCAGCTTCGTGCTCGAGGACCTGGAAGGGACTCTGCCGGTGACGGTCTTTTCAGACCAGCTGGCGAGCTATGGCTCGCTGCTGGAGGAGGACCGGATCGTCGTGGTGAAGGGGGAAATGCGCGCTCGCAACGGCGACCGGGAGCTGCGTCTGGAGGAGATCGTGCCGCTGGAGGCGCTCGAGGCCCGGCAGGTCACCGCGGTGGACGTGGATCTGGATCCGTCGCTGTCCGCGGAGACCCTCTTGCGGCTGCGCGACCTGCTCGCCGAATACGCCGGCCCGGTGCCGGTGCGGCTGTGCCTGGCCCTGCCGGAAGGCGCGCTGCGCATCGCGCCGCAGGAGCGCTTCGCCATCCGCTACGACGAGGCCCTGGTCGCCGCGGTCGAGTCGCTGATCGGTCCCGGCCACCTCCGGCCGCACTCCGCCTGAGGGGCCTCCCGACACCGGCACTGACACCATTCGGCCGCCGTTTTCGTTATAGAAGACGGTGTAACACGCATCGACAGTTCGGTGACGTGAAAGGAGGGATCATGCGTCCAATGCAATCTCGGTCGCGTCGGAGTATCCCGATGTCGGCGCTCGCCGTGCTCCTGATGGCCGCGGGCTGTGTCGAGCACGAGACGGTCATCAAGCTGCGGCCGGACGGCAGCGGCGAGATCGTCGAGACGACGATCGCGCGCGGCGAGATGGTGGAGGCGATGAAGGGAATGAAGCCGGAGGGCGCCGAGGCGGAGAACGACGGGCGCGCCAAGGCCGAGGCGCGGGCCGCGACCATCGGCGCCGGCGTCAGTCTGGTCTCCTGGGAGGAGCTGACCGAAGGCGGCCTGGGCGAGCGCACGGTCTACGCCTTCGAGGACATCAACCGCATCTCGGTCGGCCAGGGTCCCGATTCCGAAGGAGGGCCGAGCGGCGGGGATCGCGTGAGCTTCCGCTTCACCCGCGACGGTGGCGTCTCCCGCCTCGTCACGGTGTTCCCCAAGCCGGCCGCCGCGCCCGAGCAGGCCGCGCCTGCGCCCGGGGGGTCGGAGGGATCAACCGAGGCCCCGGCCGAAGACGCCGCGGCCATGGGCGAGGCGATGGGCGAGGCCATGGGGCAGGGGATGGCGGAGATGATGAAGCCGTTCCTCGAAGGCTTCAAGACCAGGCTCGTCGTCGAGGTCGTCGGCGACGTGGTCGAGACCGACGCCCCCGCCGTGAACGGCTCCGCGGTCACGCTGATGGCGTTCGACTTCGACCAGGTACTGGCCACCGAAGGAGCCTGGGACAAGATCACCGCCCTCGGCGACGAGCAGAACCTGGTCGTCGTCGGCCAGGCCCTGGAGGGCGTCCCCGGCGTCGACGTCCCATCGGCGTCCGAGGTCACCGTCTCCTTCCGCGGCCGGTAAGCGCCTCGGAGCACGGGTAGGGGAAGCGCCGTCGCGAGCTCGTTCGTAGACTTAGAGCCTGTGAATGAATCTCCCATGGGTCGCGTTGCGAGCGCCAGACCAACGCGCTTCGCGCGTCGGTGCCCGCCTGCTGGAAGGAGCCGCGACGCAGGCGATG
>JBOGJI010000070.1:0-3491 GCA_050747865.1 Thermoanaerobaculia bacterium | reverse complement strand
GCACCAGCGCGGCTCCCACCCGCGGCACGCCGCAGCGTTCGGCGATGCGGCGCACGGCGGCGAAGATGTCCTCGAGCGTGTCCTCCGACTCGACGACCAGGACTCCGACGCCCAAGGCGGCGAGCCGGTCCGCCACGTCCTGCTGGCTGGGGAGCAGCACCACCAGGTCGGGCTCGAGCTGCACGATCGCCTCGAGGTGGGGATCGAGAAGGCCGCCGAGGCGCGGCTTGTCCCGCACCTCGGGCGGAAAGTCGCCGTAGTTCCCGACGCCCACCACCCGGTCGCCGAGGCCCAGCGCGTAGACGATCTCGGTGAGGTTGGGCGCCAGCACCACCAGCCGTTCGGGCACCCGGCCCGCGTCGGGCACCTGCCGTCGCCCGCTGCCCTCGCCGCAAGCCAGTGCGAGACCGACGGCGAGAGCCAGCACGCCGACAGGCGCGCGACGCGGCCGGGTAGGCATTAGAGGTCCAGCGCCACGCCGGCGACCCAGGTACGGCCGGGCGCGGGGAAGCCGAGAGCCGGCGCGTAGTCCTCGTCCGCCGCGTTCTCGACCCGCACGTAGGGCGCCAAGCGCTCAGTGACACGCCAAGTGAGAGCCAGGTCGGTGCGCACGAACGAAGGATTGTCCGTGCGCGCGAAGGTGGCGGCGTCGACATCCGGGCGCTCGCCGACGTAGCGCAGGACGAGCGAGGCGAGCCAGTCGCCGGGACGCGCCGTCAGGATCAGGTTCCCTTTCCATTCCGGACGACGCAGCAACGCCAGGCCGTTGTCGCGATCCTCGGCCTCCGTCCAGGTGGCGTTCAGCTCGCCGCCGAAGATGCCGCGCTCGACCGCGAGCGAGCCCTCGACGCCGCGCGTGAGGGCACGCCCCACGTTGACGTTGGTGAAGGTGGTGAAGTCGAAGTCGATCAAGTCCGTCAGGCGATTCTCGAAACCGGTCACGCTGGCCGAGAGGCCGGGGTGCTCGTGTTGCCACCCCAGCTCGTAGCCGCGGCTCAGCTCCGGCTCGAGATCCGGATTGCCGCTGCCGGCGAAGTAGAGCTCACCCACCGAAGGGGCGCGAAAGCCCTCACCCCAGGACGCGTGCACCCGGTGCCGGTCGCCGAGCCGCCAGAGCACGCCGGCGCGCGGGCTGGTGTAGCCGCCGTAGGCGCTGTTGTCGTCGTGCCGCAACCCCAGATCGAGGCGCACCGGGCCGAGCTCGCCGGCCCACTGCGTGAAAGCGGCGCGGGTGGACTGGCTCGCGCCGACGAGGTTCGTCCCGAAGACCGAGGAGTCGTCGACCTCCACCTCCTCCCAGTCGCCGCCGAAGGCGATCCAGCTCCCGGCGTCCCCGTCGGGAGGTCCGAGCGCCCGGGTGGCGACCGCGCGCGCGCGCCAGGCCTCGGAGTCGGTGGCCGAGCGGGTGAAGCCGAAGGGGTCGTCGGGATCGCTGTAGCGGCTGGCGTAGTCGACGCGGGCGAGCGAGCCCTCGATCTGCCAGCTCCCGACCTTGGCCTCTACGGGCAGCGCGAGCTCCTCCTCCCGCCAGCCGATGCGGCGATCCAGCTCGGGCAGGCCGCCGGAGAACGGGATGCCCGTGTCGGAGTCATCCACCCGCGCCATCAGGCCGACGCGCAGCCGCTCGCCGGCCTGCCAGTCGGCGCGCACCGCTCCCCCGTCGCTCGCAAAGTCGGCGTTGTCGAACGCCCCGTCGCCGCGGCGGCTGTAGCCGTAGGCCTCGAGCTGCAGCGGGCCGAGCTCGGCGCCGGCGGCGGCGCCGGCGCGGCGATAGTCGTCGGAGCCCCCCTCGAGCCGCAGCCGGACGCCTTCCGGGGCGCGGGTCAAGATCTGCACCACGCCGCCCAGCGCGTCGCTGCCGTAGAGAGCGCTGAACGGCCCGCGCACGACCTCCACCCGCTCGATGCCGTCGGTCGCCAGGAAGGCCCAGTTGAAGCCACCGAAGTAGGGGTCGTTAAGCTCGATCCCGTTCCACAGGACGAGGGTGTGATCGGACTCGGTCCCGCGCGTGAACAGCGAGGCCTGCTGGCCCGGCCCGCCGCTCTGCACCAGGTCGAGCCCGGCCACGCTCGACAGCAGCTCGGCCACGGAGGTGACGCCGCGGGCCTCGATCTGCTCGCGATCGATCACCTCGGCGCTGGCGGTCGCCTGGCGGCGCTCCTGCTCGGCCAGGGAGGCGGTGACGAGGATCTCGGCGCCGAACGCGGGCGTCGACGGAGACTCTTCTTCCTCCTCGTCGCTGGATGACGCGGGGGGATCCGGCTCAGAAGGGTTCGGTGCCTCGCCGTCCTGGGCGCTGAGCGGCGCAGCCAGGACGAGGACGCACAACAGGCTGGTAAAGAACGGACGCATGGCAACTCCCTGCCGGCCCGACCCGGCCGGCGGTCACCGGGACGTCGCCCGGCGACGAGGCCTGCGGGCCAGGGCGCCGCTATGCGGCCGCCCCGCTTGCCCACCCCGGCAGACGGTGCGACGTCGGACGCGCGGAGCCGGTCTCCTGGCTCCCGGATCGATCTACTCCCGGACCTTCCCACGACGCCGCCGAGCGGTCGTCTCGGCGGCGGCTCGCAGTGGCTTTCCCGGTTTCGTCCCCGGTTACAGTGGCGGGGGCCGCGCCGGTCTTGCACCGGCTTCCCATCACTCCTGCGTCCGGCCCGTCGACGCCGCATGGCGCGGCGCCGGACGGGCTCACCTGTCAAAGAATCGACCCTCGCTGGAGCGGGGGCCGGGCTTCAGGCCTGCAGTGTAGCGCAGCGGAGCTTCGCTAGGGGGTGTCGGGCTCGACCGGCTCCGCGGCGATGATGCCCAGCGGTGGCGTGGTCTGGTTGGTCATCCACACGGGGATGCCGCTGGCCTCGCTGGGATCCACGAACTGCGGCGTGTCGTAGACCGGCCGCTCGGCCTGCTGCGAGCGCACGAGCTCGAGGAGCTGCTCTTGCGCGCTCGGCCGCTGGTCGGCGCGCGGCAGGTCGTTGGCCGAGAACCCCATGTCCACCGTCGTCCCATCGATGACGCGGCCGTACCCGGCGGCCTCGATGTCGATCCGGACCTTGGCGATCTCGGCCTTGGGCAGCGCGATCCAGTTGCCCACGTCCGTCAGCAGCAAGACCCTGCCTTCGTCCCAGGGGGCGATCATCGGCCGATAGCGCGTGTCGACGGTCTGCTCGTTCGACAAAGTCACGGTGTAGACCTCAGCCGTCGCCGGCGCCGCCAGCAGGCAGGCAACGGCGAAGAGACGAGTGGCGCGTGCGATCTTCTTTCCCATGGCCCGCTCCCTTTCTTCCGGCGGTCACGCCGATCGAGAACGGCCTATCACTATAGCAGCATGCGGCTCGGGTCCGCAGCGTGATGCCCGGGGAAGCGATGGTGCGCCCTAGAGGACTCGAACCTCTGACCTACAGCTCCGGAGGCTGTCGCTCTATCCAGCTGAGCTAAGGGCGCTCAGGTACGAGTTGGGGTGAGCGAGGGGACTCGAACCCCCAGCCACTTGA
>JBOGJI010000069.1:0-3612 GCA_050747865.1 Thermoanaerobaculia bacterium | reverse complement strand
CCTCGACATAGCCCCAGCTATGCCTGCGTCAGCGCGCCTTGCCAGCGACGAAGATGACTCGCGCATTTGGCAAAGCCATGTTGGAGACACAACACTAGTCTCTATCGGGGAGGCGGAGTTGCAGAAGAGGACGCTCGCGGTTCTGTCGCTGTTCCTGCTCCTCGGCGGCTGCCGGGCCGGTGGCCCGCCGAGCCGCGAAGTTGCATCCGGGGACAGGTTGAGCGTGAGCGGGCGGGTGACGCTCGCCGACGGGTCGGTTCCCGAGCTGGCGCACGTGCACTGGACCGATGCGGAGAGTCGCGAGCTCGACCATCTGGCTACCGACGCCGAAGGCCGGTTCCGAATCGAGCTGCCGGTCGGCGAGGAGCTGCCGGAGCTCACCGTGAGCGCGCCGTTCCACAGTCAGGTGCAGGTGGAGATCCCTCCGGGTATGGGCGACCACTTCGAGCTGACCCTGCGCCTGGCTCCCTATCGCCTGCGCTCTCGGCTCGATGAGGTGACGATCCTCGGCGATTGGAACGACTTCGACTTCTCGTCCTCCGCGCCGATGGAGCCGCAAGACGACGGGATGTTCGTCCACACGGTCACCGTCCCCGATTCGGGTCGCGTCGCCTACCAGGTGCTGGGCGTCGAAGCCGACGGCCGGTCGATCAACGGCACGCAGGCCGATGCGTTCGAGTACGACGGATTCGGTGACTACCGGTCGATCCTTCTCGGTGAGCCCGGGGAGACGCTGCGCATCCGTTTCGATCCCTCGCAGCTCCGCGGCGGGACGCAGACTCGCCAGGTCGAGCTCGAGTCGGATCCGCCGCTGCTCGGAGAGGCCTTCGCACTCCTGCAGGAGCTCGCAGCCACGCGCCGTGAGCTCTCCGAGCGCGATGAGAGGGAGCCGGGGGAGCTCCCGGGGGCCTTGGCTCGGGCAGCCAAGCGGGCGGGGGATACGACGCGCCGGCACGTCCTCGCGGAGCGGTTCCGGCAGGAAACCGGCGATCCTGCCGAACGGTACAGCTGGCTGTGGGGGCAGATCGATCCGCAGGCACGCGTCCAGGTCGACCACCTGGTGCCGGAGTTCTCCATCGAGCGGCTCGACGATGATGGAGTCATCACCCAGGAAGACCTCAAGGGCCGCTATACGCTGCTCGACTTCTGGGGCACCTGGTGCGGCCCGTGCGTTCGCGAGCTGCCCGAGCTCCACGCCGCCTGGGAGCGCTTCGAGGACGAGAACTTCCAGATCGTCTCCATCGCCTTCGACGAGCCCGCCGAGGCCGTCGAGGAGTTTCGAGCCGAGCGATTTCCCATGCCGTGGGAGCACGCGGTGGTCGAGGAGGGGATGGACAGCCCGGTCGCCAAGACCTTCGAGATCGTGGCCATCCCGCGTCCCATCCTGGTCGGCCCCGACGGCACCATCCTGGCCATGGAGGGCGACCTGCGCGGCGACGACCTGGAGCCGACCCTCGAGCGCTTCCTGTCGCCCGCCTCGTAGCGGCCGTCAGGCGCGGGCGACGACGAGGTCCTGGTACTCCGGGTGGTTGGCGATCACGCGCTCGACAAAGGGGCAGGTGGGGATCACGCCCAGCCCTCGCTGGCGCGCGTGCTCCAGAACGTGGAGCACCAGCCGGGCTCCGGCGCCCGCCTTCCGGTCCTCGGGCGGCACCCAGGTCCGCACCAGGTCCAGCGCCGCGTCGCCGACCGGCGCGTAGTCGACCTCCGCCTCCCCGTGTGGCAGCGGCGCCCAGAATCGCCGGCGCCGCTCGTCGTGTTGGATCTCCATCGAAGCGTCCATCGCGGTCATTTTCGCAATCCTCACAGCTCCAGGCGGTTCAGGCGCAGGGCATTGGCGATCACCGACACCGAGGAGAAGCTCATCGCCGCGGCCGCCAGCATCGGGGAGAGCAGCACCCCGAAGACCGGGTAGAGCACGCCGGCGGCCAGCGGCACGCCGGCGGCGTTGTAGACGAAGGCCCAGAAGAGATTCTGCCGGATGTTGCGCACGGTGGCCTCGGAGAGGCGGCGCGCGCGCGCGATGCCGGTCAGGTTCCCCTTGACCAGGGTGACGGCGGCGGATTCCATGGCCACGTCGGTGCCGGTGCCCATGGCGACCCCCACATCGGCGCGGGCCAGGGCCGGGGCGTCATTGATGCCGTCGCCCGCCATCGCCACCACCCGACCCTGGGCCTGCAGCCGCGCCACGGCTTCGCTCTTCTCCTGCGGCAGCACCTCGGCGAGTACCTCCTGGATACCGAGCCGGCGGGCCACCGCCCGCGCCGTCTCTTCGCGATCGCCGGTGAGCATGACCACCGTCAGGCCCAGAGCGCGCAGCTCGTCGATGGCGGAGGGAGTCGACTCCTTGATCGGATCCGCCACCCCGAGCAGGCCCGCCGGCCGGCCGTCGATCGCCACGTGTACGACGGTCTGCCCCTCCGCGGCCAGGGCGTCCGCCCGTTCCTCCAGAGCGGCGCTGTCGACGCCCAGCTCGGCGAAGAGCCGCGCGTTGCCCACCGCCACCTCGCGGCCACCCGCCCGGCCGCGCACCCCCTTGCCGGTCAGGGAGTCGAAGTCCTCGACCGGCGCTGGGGTGATGCCGCGCTCTTCGGCCCCGGCCACCACGGCCTCCGCCAGCGGGTGCTCGCTGGCGCGCTCGAGGCCGGCGGCCAGGCGCAGCAGCTCGCTCGCGTCGAAGCCCGCCGCCGGCTCGACGGTCACCAGACGGGGCCGCCCCTCGGTCAGGGTACCGGTCTTGTCCACCACCACGGTGTCGACGTCGCGCAGCCGCTCGATCGCCTCGGCGTTGCGGAACAGCACGCCGGCGCGAGCTCCCTTGCCCGAGGCGACCATGATCGACATCGGCGTCGCCAGGCCGAGCGCGCAGGGACAGGCGATGATCAACACCGCCACCGCGGCGACCAGCGCGTGGGCCAGGCGCGGCTCGGGTCCGACCAGCCCCCAGACCACGAACGCCACCGCCGCGACGACCACCACCGCCGGGACGAACCAGGCGGCGACCTTGTCGGCCAGGCCCTGGATCGGAGCGCGGCTGCGCTGCGCCTCGCCGACCATCTGCACGATGCGGGCGAGCAGGGTCTCGTCGCCCACCCGGCGGGCCTCCATGACGAAGCTCCCGGTGCCGTTGACCGTGGCGCCGATCAGCGCGTCCCCGGCCCGCTTCTCCACGGGGACGGGCTCGCCGGTGACCATCGACTCATCCACCGTGCTGCGCCCCTCGACGAGCACGCCGTCCACCGGCACCTTCTCGCCCGGACGGACGCGCAGTCGATCGCCGATCTCAACCTCCGCAAGCGGCACCTCCCGCTCGCCGCCGTCTTCGTCGATCCGCCGCGCCGTCTCCGGGGCGAGACCGAGCAGGGCGCGGATGGCCGCCCCGGTGCGGCCGCGCGCCTCGAGCTCCATCACCTGGCCGAGGAGGACCAGCGTGACGATCACCGCCGCCGCCTCGAAGTAGACCCCCACCGAGCCGTCCGGCTGGCGAAACGCCGGCGGAAAGATGCCGGGCGCCAGCGCCGCGACCACGCTGTACCCGTACGCCGCTCCGACGCCGAGACCGATGAGCGTCCACATGTTGGGGCTGCGGTGTCTCAACGAGCGCCAGAAGCG
>JBOGJI010000068.1:0-2024 GCA_050747865.1 Thermoanaerobaculia bacterium | reverse complement strand
CGGCGAGGGCCAGTAGCCGGCGCCGGGTCTCCGGTTCGACGGCCGGCTCCAGCGCCGCCCGCTCCACGGCCGCGGCGGCGAGCGACCAGGGGAGCTGGGCTCGCGGGTCCCGGAAGTCGCCGGCCTCGGCCAGCGTCGCGGCGAGCGACAGCAGGAAAACCGTGGCCCCGCGCTCCCGCCAGCCGGTCAGCGCCGGGGCGATGCCGGCGACCAGCTCCTCGACACGGGCCGCATCGAGCTCGGCCGCCGGTCCCAGGTAGAGCGCCCAGGAGCGGCTGCGCAGCGTGTCCAGGAGATCGAACTGCGAGGGGGCGAGCAGCAGGAAGTGACGGGGGGCCGTGGCCGCCGGCTCCTCGAGCACCTTGAGCAGGGCGTTGGCCGCCTCGCCCGTCAGGGTCTCGGCGTTGGCGACGACAAAGACCTGGCCGCGCGCCTCGAACGGCGCCATCTGCGCCGTCTGCACGAACGCGCGCGTCGCCGCCACCGAGGTCGAGGTCTTGAGGTCGCGCTCCAGCACCTGGTAGTCGGGGTGGAACGCCTCGCCTTCCTCCGGCAGCCGGATGCGCCGGCAATGACGGCAGCGCCCGCAGGGGCGCTCGGCGGGCTCGGCATCGCAGAGGACGGTGCGCGCCAACTCGACGGCGGCCGCCCGTCGGCTCTCCTCGTCCCTGCCGTGCAGGATCAGGGAGGGATAGAGGCGGCCTTCGCGCGCCAGCCCGAGCGCGTCGTCGAGCGTCAAACGTCGCCTCCGAAGAGACGCTCCATCACCGCGCGGACCCGCGCCGCGGTCTCTTCCACCTCACCGGAGGAGTCGATCACGTGGAAGCGTGTCGGCTCGCGGGCCGCCAGCTCGAGAAACCCGGAGCGCACCCGCCGGTAGAACTCGAGGTCCTCGGCGTCCAGCCGATTGCCGCCGTCCGGCCGGCGCTCGCGACTGCCGATGTGGCTGCGCTCGCGCGCCAGCTCCGGCTCCAGATCGAAGAGCAGCGTCGCCTCGGGCACCCGGCCTCCGGTGGCCAGCCGGTCGAGCTCCTCGATCGCCGCCAGATCGAAGCCGCGGCCGTAGCCCTGGTAGGCGCGGGTCGAGTCGGTGAAGCGGTCGCACAGCACGTGCTGACCGCCGGCGAGCGCCGGCTCGATGACCTCATGCAGGTGCTGGCGGCGGCCGGCGAAGACCAGCAGCGCCTCGACGCCGCCGTCGAGCGGGCCCCATTCGCCGGACAGGAACATTTCCCGCAGCGCCACGCCGAGGCGCGTGCCGCCCGGCTCGCGGGTCACCGCGCAATGCTGCCCCCGGCCGCGCAGCCACGCCGCCGCCCGCTCCAGATGCGTCGACTTGCCGCTGCCGTCCAGGCCCTCGAACGTGACGAAGAGTGGAGCCATCGGCCCGGGAAGTTAGCACGAGGCTCAGGGCAGGAAGAGCCGCCGCAGCTCCGTGGGAACCACCGGGCAGAGGTCCTGCGGCCGCCGGAAGAAGCGATAGCGGACGGCGGCGACGAGCCTGTACACGAGGTCCCTGAGCGGCCTTGGGACGATCCACAGCAGGCCCGCCACCATCCTCCACGGGCCACCCAGGCGACGCAGCAGATGGATGACCGCTCGAGACTCCACGAGCAGGTCCCCCTCGCCCGTCAACACGACGACGCTGTCCGGCAGATCCCGCCGCCGCTCCTCCGGGACACGGGCAACCAGCGTCTCTCCTTGTAGCGGCGCATATCGGAACCGCCGCCCCTCCCGGTCCCGGCGCAGCAGAAACCGTACCCACCCATGGCAGAGCCCGCAGGTGCCGTCATAGAAGACGATATCGATGTCTATCGCTTCCATGGCGCTATTGGACAGAAGGCCAAGCCTAGACCACTGTGCACTGTATCGCTTCCAGAGTCGAGTCCGTTTCGGAGGCATTGGTAGATCCTTACTGCCTCCCCGCCGTTTGGCGAGGGTTGAAGTCAAGACCCCCTTTCAAACCGTGCATGCGGATTTCCCGCACACGGCTTACGGGTGGCCGCTCGGGTCGCGGCATTACG
>JBOGJI010000067.1:0-2170 GCA_050747865.1 Thermoanaerobaculia bacterium | reverse complement strand
GCTGTTTGGCCTTGATCTGTCTGCGTTTCGGGCTGACCCGGCGGGATCGGTTGGGCTGATCTCGGTGACTGGTCGTGGCACATGAGTGGCGCACTCCTGGGCCATCGGCACCGTCGGGGCGCGGCGTTGGAGTTCGGGCAGCGAAATGACACCCCTGTAACTCCTAGCCTTGGGCGCCGCCGGGAGATCGGCTTGGGTCGGGATCCACCCACTGGCGCCCGGAAGATGGTCTACTGTTGTCATCGACCAATCAGCGAGACACACCTATCAGACGCGGGCAGGAGCGGAGTTCTTCACCGCTGCGGCGACCGGCGCCCAGCGTCGCTATGAGGCGTTGCGGGCCTACTTCGTGGATGGCGTGCCCGCGGCGGAGGCGGCGTCCCGGTTCGGCTACACCACCGCCGCCTTCGAGTCGGTGGTGCGCGACTTCCGGGCCGGAGACCGCGAGTTCTTCATCCAGCGGCGGCCCGGCCCCAAGACCGCGCCGGGCAAGGACGCGGCCCGGGCCCGAATCGTCGAGCTGCGCCGGGCGGGCCACTCCATCGACGAGATCGCGGTGGCGCTGCGCGCCGAGGGCACGCCGCTGAACCGCACCGGCATCTCCGAAGTGGTCGCCGAGGAAGGCTTCGAGCGCCTGTGGCGCCGACCGGAGCCGGCGCGGGGCGCCCCCCGCCGCGACACCCTGCCCCGGGCCAAGGTCATCGACTTCGACGAGTTGCCCCAGCGCTGCGACACCAAGCTGGCCGGCCTGCTGTTGGCGGTCCCCGACCTCGTCGCCCTCGACCTGCCCGCCATGGTGACCGCGGCCGGCTACCCCGGCACCCGGGTCATCCCGGCGATCAGCTCGCTGCTGTCGCTGTTGGCGCTCAAGCTCGTCGGCGTGCGCCGCGTCTCCCACGTCGATGACCTCGCGGCGGACCCCGCCGCGGGCCTGTTCGCCGGTCTGGCCGCGTTGCCGAAGGCCACCGCGCTCAGCACCTACAGCTACCGGCTGTCCCACCAACGCCAACGCCGGTTCCTGGCCGCCCTCGACACCTCCATGCTCGGCGCCGGCCTCGCCGCCGGGGGCGACTTCGACCTGGACTTCCACGCCGTCATGCACTGGGGCGAAGACGCCGCCCTCGAAAAACACTACGTACCACGGCGTTCCCAGCGCACCCGCAGCGTGCTCACCTTCTTCGCCCAAGACGCCGGCACCCACAACCTCGTCTACGCCAACGCCGACATCGCCAAAGCCGACCAGGCCCGCGAGGTGCTCGTCTTCTGCGACCACTGGCGGCAGGTGTCCGGCGCCGACCCCACCACGGTCGTGTTGGACCAGCGGGTCACAACCCAAGACGTCCTCGGCGAACTCGACGAACGAGGCATCCGCTTCATCACCCTGCGCATGCGCTCGCCCTCCCTCGTCCGCCACATCGACACCATCGACCCCGGCGCCTGGCGCACCGTCTCCCTCGACCGCGACGGCAACTACCGCAAACCCCAAGTCGTCGACGAACACGCCACCATCACCAACTACCCCGGCACCGTCCGCCAGCTCGTCGTGCGCGGCCTCGGACGCGACGCACCCACCGTCATCATCACCAACGACCAGCCGGCCACTACCAAACAGATCATCGAACGCTACGCCCGGCGCATGACCATCGAACAACGCCTGGCCGCAGCCATCCGCAGCTTCCACCTCGACGCCCTCGCCTCCGCCGTGCCCCTCAACGTCGACCTCGACGTCGTCCTCTCCGTCCTCGCCGGCGCCGTATGCGCATCACTACGCCGCCGACTCGGCGCCGGCTACGCCGCCGCCACCCCCGACACCCTCCAACGCCGCTTCCCCCACACCGGTGGCACCATCCTCAACCACGGCGACACCATCACCGTGCGACTCGACCGGCGCACCTACTCACCCGTGCTGCGCTCCGCCGACATCCCCGACACCCCCGTGCCCTGGTGGGGCGGCCGCACCCTCCACTTCGACTACGCCTGACCCAAAAGTAGGGTCGATCTCGCTGCGTGAGAATTGGCGTTAGCGGGAGGGGCGCAGGCCTCCCTCCCGGCCTCCCCCCAGCGCGACCGCCGTTGCGGTGAGGTTGTCGGGCGGGCAAAGCCCGCCCTCGGGCGCGCGAGTCGAGCACAGGAACGACTGCGCTCTTCTCGCAGAAGGCTGACCACTCGC
>JBOGJI010000066.1:0-1247 GCA_050747865.1 Thermoanaerobaculia bacterium | reverse complement strand
ATACTGATGAGTATGCTTCCTCCTCGCTCCTTGCAGACGACCCGCAAGCCCCTGGCGCGCGACCCATGGGAGATTCATTCACAGGCTCTAAGGCGGCACCGGGACGGTGATCTGCTCCGTCACCATGTTGTCGCCGTGGGCGTTGCTCACCGTCAGCTTGACTGTGAAGTTGCCCGCCGCCCCGTAGTCGTGGACGGGCTCGCGCTCCATGGAGTCCGTGGTGCCGTCGTTCGTGAAGTCCCAGGCGAACGACAGCGGCTCCTGGCCGGTGGACTGATTGGTGAAGCGGACCATGTTGCCGCCCGCCGATACCGCGGTGAAAGCGGCTCGCGGCGCCAGTGTCTGGATGGCGATGTCGAACGTGGCCTCGAGGGTGTCTCCCTCCGGGCCGGGGGTCGTGGCCCGCACGGTGAATGCCGGGTCGGGCCAGGACCCGGCCTCCGACGCGGACACCTCCACGCGATCGCGCGCCTCGCCTCGCTCGTTGGTCTCCACCACGCCGCCGCCCGAGTCGAGCGTGCCGAGCTCGGTCGAGAAGGTCACCGGCGCTCCCTCGATCGCTTCGCCGTTGCTGTCCCGCACCACCGCCACGAGCTGGCTCGTGCCGCCGGTGTTGGGGATGCCCGCCGGCGACGCCTGCAGCGTGATGGTGCCGACGCGGGTGCCGATCTGCACGTCGATCGTCGCCTCGTTGGGGCCGGCGACGGCGCGCACCGTGGCGGTGCCGGCCGTGGATCCGGCGGTCAACGTCGCGGTCGCCAGCCCCTGCGAGTTGGTCCGCGCCGCGCGATCGATCTCGCCCAGGTTGGTGAAGAAGAGGACCTCGACGTCGCCGCGCACGGGGTTGCCGTTCCCGTCGCGGACCAGGGCGGTGATCTCGCTCACCTCCCCCAACCCGATCACCGGCGGATTGGCGTCCAGCAGGATCGAGCCCCCTTCGGGGGCCGCGACGGTGCCTTCGCTGCAGCCGGCAAAGACGGCGGCGGCACACAGCCCGAGCAGGAGGAGGGGGGAGCGAGCGCGCATCGTCCGGCATTGTAACCGAGTCCGGGGGCCGTGGTGGCGTGAACGCTGCAGGCTAGACTCTCGCGGTGAGCGGCGGAGCCCTGGCCCTGTTTGAGGAGCGACTGCGCGCCAGCGAGCCGTTTCGGCGGATCGCGGCCGGCGCGCGCGCCGTCGCCAGCGCGGGCGCGTACGCCGTCGTGCTCGAGACCATGCCCGCCGCGCTTGCCGCCGAGATTACGCGC
>JBOGJI010000065.1:0-1931 GCA_050747865.1 Thermoanaerobaculia bacterium | reverse complement strand
CCGCACCGGACTGTCGCCTCGTGCCGCCTCCCTTACCCCGGAGGGCTCCTGGACGTCGCCGGATCTACCCGCCCAGTCTGTTGCCTTCGCCCCGACATGATGGGCTCGGCTCCCTCGCCTTTCGGCGCCTATGTCACGGGGCTGCAGAGGTTCACTTGCGTTCGGCCCGAAGCTTTGCTCCCCTCCCACGAGTCCTACGACCCGTGCAGGGCTTGTGACGCTCCGCTCAGACGGAGGCCTCTCGACCCACGCCCGGAGCCTGCTACGCGGCGCACCGGCATGCTTACCGCGGCGGGACTCACACCCGCTAGCCGGGTACGGCTGATCAGGACGCACCACGATCCCCCATTCTACTTCCGGCGGCGCCGGGGGCCTCCGATGATCGGTCAGCCGCGCGCTGCGGCCAGGGCCAGCGCGGCGAAGCGGAGCGGGCTGGGGTCGGCCTCGAAGTGGAAGTAGCGCCGGCTCGCGGCTAGGGCGTTGCGGTGGGTCACGAACCACGGAGGCTTGGGCCGCGGCACGAAGGGACCGTAGACGACGCTCTTCTGGGGTTGCGCCAGGAGTCGCGTGTTGTGGACCCAGCCGAGGCCCGAGCCGACCTCGGCGAGGGTGTGCCCGGGGAACGCTCCCCAGGGCGTGGCACCGAGACCGAAGGAGACCGCTGCCCAGTGGTTCACCCCCACCGATCCGTAGCGCAGGTCGGCCACCGCCTCCTCCAGATTGTGGCCGAGACGCCGGCGGGTTCGCGGGTCGACGAGGATGCCGGCGTTCAGGCTGCCGAACAGCGTCTCGTTGCAGAAGCACGCGGCGTCGAAGAGGAAGCCGGCCGCGTCGCCCTCCGGCAGCGGCACCTCGGCGGTCACGGTGCAGAACGACTCCTGGCGGAAGAGCGGATCCTGCGTCGCCCGGAAGTCGACCCCCGCGATGAGCGCCGGGGGCACCACGCCCGGCCGCCGCTCGCCCAGCGTCTCCAGCCCCTGCCGGCCGTCGGTGAACCGATCCCACCGCTCCTCGGCACCAGGGTAGTAGGCCGGGCGCTGAGGCTGGGCCGCGAGCACGCGCTCGATCTCGCGCAGCAGGGCCCGCCGCTGGGGCCAGCCTTCCGAGGTGACGAGGACCTTGGCGGCGTTGCAGTTGAAACCTCGTCGCGGCCGCCCGCGCCACCGGCGCCCGGTGCCTCCAGGTCTCCTCCTTCTGGGCCTTCTTCCCGCACCGTGGCGAGGTGGTGAGCGAGACCGATCCGCGCGCGGGCGGCCACGAGTGGTTCCGCCTGCGCCGGGAGGCCGAGGATCTCGTGCTCGCGGCCGACGGCGCCGTCGTCCACCTGCCGGACTTCTTCGGCCCCCGCGTGCACACCAGCGCGGTGCAGCTCGCGCTCGAGGAGGCGGCCCATGGCGGGCCGATCCACTGCGTCGGCGCAGCGGACGTGGAGCGGGAGATCGTCTACGTGCCGGACGCCATGCGCACGGTCGCCGACCTCGGCGAGCGCGGCGGGGCCTACGGCACCGACTGGGCGATCCCGGGTAACAGCACGGCGAGCGCCCACGACCTCGCCCGGATCGCCGGTGCGCACCTGGGCCGGGAGGTCAAGGTCCGCTCGGTCCCGCCCGCGGTGCTGCGCGGGCTCGCGCTCGTCACCCCGAAGCTGCGTCCCGTGCTGCCCCTCGCGCCCCACTACTCCCGGCCGGTGCGCTACGACACCACGAAGCTGCGGGGCCTGCTCGGCGAGGTGGCGCGGACGCCACTACCCGAGGCCGTGTCCGCCACGCTCGACTGGCTGGCGCAGGAACGAGAAAGCGTCTAGTCGTCTGATTGGGGCCACTTCGTGACCAACGAGCCGACGTTTCGCTGGGTCTCGAAGCGGGAGGGGGCGTCCCCTTCCCCCCCTCTAGGTGGGAAGGGGATCGAGGGGATGCGGGGGGGGGGGGGGG
>JBOGJI010000064.1:0-1718 GCA_050747865.1 Thermoanaerobaculia bacterium | reverse complement strand
TCACCGGTGCCTCGCGGTGGCTCGCGGCGTGAACGGCGGCGGCGAGCAACGCCAGGCACAGGGTCGAGGCGAGGGTTCTGAGTCTCATCGTCTTCTTCTCCTATCATCGGGTCGTTTCGTTCTGTCGGCCGCCCCCCGCACGGAAGGCCCGCCGCGCACACTTGTCGTGACTACGGAGCGATCACGCGTACAGATGAACGGCGACGGACCCCGGGGGCCAGAGGCGCCGGCATCAGACCTGAATCCTGCAATTGCCATGTAGGGAGCGGATCAAGGGGATAGGAAGGAGTGTTGGCAACTGCTGAAGGTGGTCGGAGGGGTGCGACGGGGTGTTGGAGAAGGCTCCCGGCGTCCGGTGCGAGGGCGCAGCGAGCACTTTCCGGGTCTGTGTCGACACCTGGGCTGTTCCCTGTTGCAGGGCGAGAGGATGCGCGGGCGAGCAAGCTCGCTACGTCGGTGCTGGCGGGGTCAGTGCCTGCCAGGCGCGATACCAGCTCGTGCGCCACGGGTAGTGTCGATCCAGTCGGACGTGCAGGCAGCGGGCATGGCTGGCGATGCGGGCGCCGATGTCGAGGAAGACGAAGCGGATGCACCTGATGCGTGCGGTGCGGAAGGCCGCCGGCAAGGCGGTGCGCCGCAGGCGCGACAGCACCCGTTGGGCGAGCACCCCGACGAGCAAGAGCGCGGCGTTGACGCGCCAGGAGGAGGTGGTCGTGGCCAGCGCCGCGAGGTCCTCGAAGAGCTCCTTGATGCCGGCCTCGACGAGGCTGCCGCGATGGTAGGCGGCGACGACTCGCTCCTTCTTCCAAGCCAGCGTGGTGACGTAGAAGTCGTAGCTGTAGACCACCGCAAGCTCGGCGAAGAGGGCGTCGGGCTCGTCGCGTTCGACGCGGCGCACGGCGACGACACGCCGCGACCCGCCCCAGCTCTTCGCCAGGTAACGAAACGAGGCGATCTCGGCACCCGCGGCGAGCGCCTTCCACTGGCCCGCAGGCAGCGCGGCAGCGTGGGCCTTGAGGCGATTGTTGGCTTCCACCTTCGCCACGTAGCGCACACCCTCGGCCTCCAGGAGCGAGAAGACCTGATCGCCGGAGCAGCCGCGATCGAGGCGCATGATGAGCCGGTCGCGGGCCGCGCCGGCGGCATCGATCAGCCGCAGCAGAAACGCTCGCAAGCCCCGCAGATTCCAGTTGCCCGGCCGCAGTGCCGCGTCGATGACCTCGCCCCGATCGACGTCGTAAGCGACCAGCGGGAAGTAGCTCTTCGCCCCGCGCCGCTTCGGGTTGTAGCCGCGCCGGGCTCCGCGCTGGGCGCCGTACACCGTCTTGACCGACGGATCGACACTCACCAGCACGTCGTCCCGGCTGCTCAACGTCTGTGCCCACGAACGGCGAAGCCAGCCATGCAGGGGCCTGCGATCGGCGATCGTCAACCGTGCCAACTGTCGCCCGACGGTGGTGGCATCGGGGCCGCCCCGCGGCCCGCCAGCGACGAGCGCCGGCCAAGTTCGTACCGCCGCCTCGTGAGTCTTACGACCCAGTGCCCTGGGGCTCCCCGGCCAGGGCTTCGGGCAACGTGCGCGCGGAGAGCTGCGCCTGCGCGAGCTCGAGGTCCTGGAGAAGGTCGCCGAGACCGCCCAGCTCACGGTCGTCCTCGGCGAGACCGGCCTGGCTGACCGGGTCGTCAAGCTCCTGTGACCTCCCATCCGGCCGCTCCTT
>JBOGJI010000063.1:0-11358 GCA_050747865.1 Thermoanaerobaculia bacterium | reverse complement strand
GGGGTCTGGACTCGCGGCTACGGCGAGACCGAGGGCATCGGCCCGCACAGTCGCTGCGTGACCAAGCGCGAGGCCGGGATCGACCTTCGGCGCCGACTGAATCGGGACTACCTGCCCGCGGTCCCCCGCCTCGCCCGCCTTCGCCGCCGCGAGCGCGACGCCTTGGCGAGCTTCGCCTACAACCTCGGCACCCGAGCCGTCAGCGACCCCTCCTACTCGACCCTCGCCCGTCGGTTAAAGGGCCGCGAGGGACGCACCTACCGGCGCCGAAGGCGCGTCTACCGCGCCGAGCTTCCGAAGTGGGTAAACGCCGGCGGGCGCCCGCTGGCGGGGCTTCGCAAGCGCCGGGCGGCCGAGGTGCGCCTGGCGACCCGAGGCGATTACTCGGGTCGGCCGTGAGCGGATAGTCCGAGGCGATGACCCAGTTCCTCGACAACGTCGTCGCGCGCCTGCCGGTCTCGGTGCGGCCGTATGCGAAGGCCCTGGTGCCGCTCGCCGTGGGCGTCGCGCTGGTGGCGGCGGACTTGACGGTCTCGGCCGTCGAGGTCGCCGAGCTGAAGACGCTCGCGATCTCGGTCGTGACCTCGTTGCTCGTCCTCGCCACCCGCAATATCGGCTCCTAGCAGCGGTTCCGTCCGCCTGTAGGTGCAGCCTACAGGGACGGTGACTGCTTACGATCGTGGGGCCAGCCTCGAACGGCGGCGGATTCGTGACCTGACCGGACAGGGCTGGGCCGCCTGGCGGGTCGCCGGCTCGCGTGGCCCCTGCGACGTGATCGCCGCCCGTCACGGCGACATCCACCTCGAGCAGTGCAAGGCCGGGGGGCGCTCTGCGTTCGCGGCCTTCGGTCCCGCCGAGCGCGGCGAGCTATCCAGGGAGGCCGCCCTCGCGGGCGGCTCTGCGGCGCTGGTCTGGCGACCGGAGGGAAAGCGCGCCTACGAGGTCATACCCGCCGAGGAATGGCCCGACTGATGGCAGCCAGGAATCAGATCGAGATCCCCTCGAAGGCCGAGCTGCTCAAGCTGGCCGAGGGGGTGACGACCTTCAAGGGGCTCGCCGAGCGGGTGGGCGTCCACGCTGCGACCCTGCGCCACCGCCTGGACGCCGAGGGCATCCTCGGCCAGGTAAGGGCGGCGATCAAGGCCCGAAAGCCCGAGCCGCGCCCCGGCGATGATGTCTCCGAGGTCGAGGTGCTGCGCCAGCGGGTGCGCGAGCTGGAAGCGCTCGACCGCGCCCAGCGGCGCGAGGACGTGTTCGAGGAGCGGGTGCTGATCTCGCTCAAGCACGCGGTCGAGGCGCGCAGGGCGCGCTACTCGCCGCGGGCGATCCCCAAGTCGCAGCGCAAGTCCGACCAGCACGAGTTCGTCCTGCTTCACTCCGACGCCCACGCGGGCGAGGTGGTCTCCCCCGAGGAGACCAACGGCCTTAACTCCTATGACTACGAGACCCTGCTGCGCCGCCAGGACCGGCTGCGCGAGGGGGTGCTCTCCTACCTCGACAACCGCCCCTACCGGGTCAGAAAGCTCTACATCGCCAACCTCGGCGACGGGGTGGGCGGCGCGATCCACGAGGAGCTCGCCGAGACCAACGAGCTTCCCGAGGCCGACGTCGCGGTCCAGTACGGGATGGACAACGCGGTGCTCTACGAGCAGCTCGCCGACCCGTTCGCCGAGACCGAGGTGATCGCGGTCTACGGCAACCACGGGCGGCTGTCGAAGAAGCCTCGCGCCAAGCGCGGCTACAACAACTGGGACCGGGTCTCGACCCGGGTCACCGCGCTGGCGCTTCGCAACGACAAGCGCTTTCGCTGGCACATCCCCCAGGCGCCGATGTACCCGTTCACGGTCGCCCGCCACTACCGGGCGCTCGCCTGGCACGGCGACGGCGTGCGCTCGACCATGCCCGGCGTGCCCTGGGGAGGGGTCCAGCGGCGCGCCGCTGCGCTTCAGAACCAGTACACCCAGGCGGGCCAGTCGATCTACATCTTCCTGGTCGGACACTTCCACATCGCCAACCTCGTCCAGGGCTCGGCCGGCTGGGTGGCGATGAACGGCTCGATCAAGGGTCTTGACGAGTACAGCCTCAAGGCGTTTGGCTCGGGCTCGGGACCCCAGCAGCTGCTGCTCACCTTCCACCCGAGGCGGGGGCTGACCGACCTCTCGGTGATCGACCTCGAAAACCCCCGCGGCGGCGAGGTGGTCGAGCTTCGGGCGGCCGCATGAGGGCCTACGTCTCAGGGCCGATGAGCGGCGTCCCCGAGCACAACTTCCCCGCCTTTCGCGAGGCGACGGCCGACCTTCGCGAGCGCGGGATCGAGGTGGTCTCCCCGCACGAGCTCGACGACCCCGCCGCCGTCGCCGAGATCGACCCCGACGCGGTCAGCGCCGAGCAGTGGCAGGCGTTCCTCGCCCGCGACCTGAAGGTGGTCTGCGACGTCGACGCGGTGGTGGTGCTGGGGGGCTGGGAGCGCTCGCGGGGGGCAAACCTCGAGGTCAGCGTCGCCCGCGAGCTGGGAAAGCCGATCCTGCGCTACCCCGACCTGTGGCCGATCGACGGCGAGGAGCGGGTCACCGACCCCGACACGGGAGGGCAGAAGGGCCAGAAGCTAGAGCGCTTTGACCTGATCCCGGCGGACGCCCACGCAGAGCTCGCCCGCGTCTACGGCAAGGGCGCTCGCAAGTACGACGACGACAACTGGCGCCGGGGCTACCGCTGGCGGTTGTCGGCTGGCGCGATGGAACGCCACCTCAACGCCTGGAAGCGGGGCGAGTCGATCGACCCCGAGACCGGCTGTAACCACCTGATCATGAGCGCCTGGCACTGTTTTACCCTCTACACCTTCGAGGCCGAGGGCCTGGGCACCGACGACCTGCCGGAGCGCCGGTGAGGACCGCCCTGCTGATCGCCGCCCTCGGGGGCTTCGCCGGCCTCGGCCTGACAGACCTCGCCGGGGGCCGGATCGACACCGGCATTGCCGCGCTTTTGCTCGCGACCGCCAACCTGCTGTTGCTCACCTGATGCCCTACATCGGCCGAAAGCGCCGCGAGGCCCTCTCGGTCGAGCCGCCGCAGACGGTCGGTGAGCTAACCTACGAAATCACCGTCCTGGTCGAGGACTACCGCGCCACCCGCGGGACCAGCTTTCAGACCTACGCCGAGATCATCGGGGCGCTTGAGGCGGCCAAGCTGGAGCTCTACCGACGCCGGGTCGCCGTCTATGAGGACGCCAAGCTCCTGGAGAACGGCGAGGTCTACCGCTGATGGCGCCGATAGTCCGCGGCAGGGTGCCGATGATCCCCCCCAAGCCCCAGGCCGGCCACTACTTCGAGGCCGAGCTGACCTCGCGCCAGCGCGAGGCGCTGATCCTGGTGCTGGCGGGCCGCGGCGCCGCGGTGGGGCCGAGCGAGCGAAAGGAGCTTGCCCAGGCCCTGGCCCTGGCCCGGCGCATCGACCGCCCGCTTCGCCGCGAGCGCCTTGACTGGGAGGAGCTCGAGGCCGAGGCGCGCCGCCAGGGGGTAGGCGCGGCCGAGATCATCTTCGACCGGGCCCAGAGCCGATGATCCGCTCGGCCGAGATCGAGCGCCTCTACTTTGCCCGGATCGCCGACCGCGCCTCGGTCGACGACACCCGCGAGTACTTCGAGGCGGTGGCGGCGCGGCTTCGCAAGGGAGCCGAGGAGTACGGCGAGAACGGCTTTGCCAGCCGCTCGTTTGCAGACCTGGTCTGCGAGGCGCGCGAGGAGGGCGAGGACTTCCCCGGCTGGCTCTCGCTCGCGATCAACGTGCTCGAGGCCGAGGCGGGGGGGATGCGCGCCGAGGTGGTCTGCCAGATCGAGAACATCCTGGTCGAGGCCGCCGCCCAGGTGGCCGGGGCGTGGAAGCTCGCCGACCTGGCGCTCGAGCTCTACGAGGAGGAGAACCGCCGCCGATAGGGTCTGGCTCCGGTAGGATTTCCTTTGGGGGGGGTAGGGGCCCGGTTTCACCGACCCGGGATGTGACTAGCGCCTCCCCGGGCCGGCTACTCCCGAGCGGGGGCATCCTACGCCCGCCAGCGGACACGCGGGGGCACGATCATCCGATCGGGGGACCGAGAATCATCCGACCGGCCCCTTGACTCGCGGCGGCCGACCGCCGATGATGGAGTGGTGACTAGCGCCCGTGAGAATCGCCCTCCGCGCAAAGTGGTTAGAAACTACTTGATTCGGGGTAGTGAAAACGGTTACGCTGTCGCGGTGACTAGAAACCCACCACTCAGAGTCGAACCCCGCAGGGGCGGGCTCGCGGGGAGTAAAGATGAGGAACGCGGAAACGGCCCGGCAAGTGATCGAGCTCGCTGAGCGGATGAAGGAAGTGGCGCCGCTGCTGCCGGTGGCGCTGACGGTCTGGATGGAGGAGTCGGCGGCTAGGCTCGAGGCTATCGCCCGCGCCTGCCCCGGCCACCTCCGCGGCGCCGAGGCCCCTTCCTATCGCCGACGGCCCGCCGACGCCTAGTCGGCGGCGGGCGCTTCGCGCGGCTTAGGTCACTGGGCAGCGACCGCCCGGGGGCGGTGGTAAGCCACTGCTCGAACAGCCGAAGCCGCGCGACCGCGCCGCCGAAGTTCTCGCGCTCGTCAAAGAGCGCGCGCACCTGGGCGAGCTTGTACTCCCAAAAGACGTCGGGCTCGGTGTCGAGCACCGCGGCGAAGCGCTCGAGCGCCTCCACCGAGGGCCACTCGGTGCCGCGCTCGATGAATCCGATGTAGCCGTGGGTGGGCCCGCCGTAGCGCTTGAACAGCTCGTGGGCAAAGCGCTCCTGACTTAGCCCCGCCGCGAGCCGCAGCTCGCGCAGCAGCACCCCGGCACTTTTGGGCTGCTCAGCCATGCCTGTAGTAAAGCGGTCAGAAAGGGGCTTGACAAGTGACATCTAGATAGTGTAGGGTGGTCCTACAGGAGCGATGACCTACAGAACCCCCCTCGACAAGATCCTGACCGAAGAGGGCCGCACTGGCTCCTGGCTGGCCCGCTGCTGCGGGGTCTCGCGCCAGGCGGTCTCGCTGTGGAGGGTCGGCCGGTCAACGCCCGAGCAGGCTACCGCCGAACGGGCCGCCCGATGCCTTGAGCGGAAAGTCGGCGAGCTCTTTGCGGAGTACCGATGATCCGGGTCTCGCGACACCCCCGGGGCCCGCGGCTCTACGTTCTCGGGCTTCGCTGCCACCACGGCCTCGCGGCGATGGTGGGCTCCGCGCTTGCGGCCCTGGTTCCGTGGCGCACGGCGCGGGCGCTCGGCTACGGCGCGATGGTCGCGCTCGAGGCCCACGACGCCCGCGACTTTCCCTACCGCGACCGGGACGGGCACTGATGGCTGTCACCAGCGCCATCCTGCGCCGCTTCGTGCTCGACCCCGCGATGGACCGCCGCGCGATCTCAGGGCGCCAGGAGGAGCTGCTCACGGAGCTGGTCGAGCTTCACCGCCGCGGCGCCGAGGCAGAGCGGCGCATCTGCGGCTTTGCCGACCGCCTGGTCAAAGACCTTCACTCCCGCCAGGTAAACGGACGGGGAGCGCTCGCCGCCAAGTCCATCGCCCGCGCGCTACGCGAGCCGCTGCGCGCCGCAGACGGCGCAGAGCCGTGGGCGATGGTCGAGGCGGCGCTGTTGGTCGAGCGGCTGCTGCGCGGGGTGCCGCGCGAGCAGGTGTTCTCGCCGGAGGTAAAGCACCAGCTCGGCAAGCGCAAGTACGCGGTCCTGATCGAGATCGACACGCGGCTGCGGGAGATCGCCAAGTGATCCGGGTGCTGTTGGAGCTCTTGCGCCGCGCCGCCTGGGAGGCAACGCCCCCCGCCGAGCGCCTGCGCTGTGAGGGCCGCGAGCGCCTTCGCCGCCGCGCGGCCGAGCAGCGGAGGGCATCGTGACGGTCCTGATCCAGCGCCGCCGCGCCGTCCGCGAGAGCGCTGGCAGGCGCGAGGCGCGGCGGCAGAACGCGCTCGCCGTCGCCCGCCGCGAGCAGCCAGGCGCCGACCGCTACGTGGCCACCTTCTATGAGGACTCGGTCCTGGTCGAGGTCTGGCGCGACAAGAAGGCCCGCATGTTCCAGGTGGTCGGGGAGGAGCTCTAGGTGGAGCTGCGCCAGCCGATCGCGGCGGCACGGCCGCACACCCACGAGCGGCTGTGGCTCGCCGCCCAGGGACGCCTCGCCTGCGCGCGCCGCCACAGCGCCCGCGCCGAGCAAGAGCTTTCGCTCGCCTGTGCGACCTGGAGTCGCTGGCCCGACGACCCGGCGCTGCGCGAGGCCGCACGGCGCGCGTCAGAGCGCCAGGAGGAGGCCGTGATCGAGCTGGGGGCGGCGGTCGCCGTCGCCCAGGAGTTCCTGTTGGCGACCGAGGAGGAGAGATGAGCGAGGCCAAGGGCAACGGTGTTCTGACCAAGGCGCTACTCGCCGCGCAGATCGAGATGCCGGCGGTAAAGCCCGACGCGACCAACCCCCACTACCGGAGCAAGTTCGTCTCGCTGGGAAACCTGATCGCGAAGGTCAGGCCCGTGCTCAACAAGCACGGGCTCGCCTTTGCGCAGTTCCCCTCCTCAGACGAACAGGGCCAACCAACGCTGGTGACCATCCTCATGCACGAGTCCGGCGAGCGGCTCGAATACGCCGCCCCGCTGTTCCTGCCGAAGAACGATCCCCAGGGCCAGGGCTCGGCGATCACCTACATGCGCCGCTACGCGCTCGCCTCCGCGCTCGGCATCTCCGATCAGGAGGACGACGACGGCAACGCAAGCGCCGGGCGCGGGCAGGCAACGGCCGAGGCCCCCCGTGCGCGAGCCAAGGCGCCGCAGCAGACCGAGCGGGCCGCGAGTCCGAAGCAGCGCGGCTACATCAACGGGCTCTTCGGCAAGGCCGAGCTCACCGTCGATGAGACAACCGCGGTCCTGCAGTGGGTCGCCGGCACCGCCCACCTCGACCGCATGGCCGCCGCCCAGGCCTCGGAGCTGATCGAGGTCTTGGGCGAGGACGGCGCCGGCGCCGGGGCGATGCTCGATGAGATCCGCGATCACGCCGCAGACGGGCGCCGAAAGCACCACGACCGCGCACAGAAGATCGCCGCGCGCTACCTGGGGGGGTCGGTGTGAGCGTCGATCAGCGCGAGCGAACCGCTGCGGTCGTCCTCGGCGAGGATCTCGCAGAGCTCCTGAGCGACCTAGACACGGCCAGTCAGGCGATCGGGGAGGCCCGCTCTTCGGCCCGGATGCTCGGCAAGCGCACGGGTCACGACCTGACCCTGCGGGCGGGCCGCCAGGCTGCTCAAGCGCTGGGAACGATCGACCAGCTCTCGATTGAGCCTGCGCGTCGGCTGATCGAAGAGCGGCTCGAAGAGCTGGACAACGTCTACGGGATCAGCGAGGCGGTCAAGTGGTGAACGACCCCAAGCGCCCCGCCGACGACTGGTGGCCCGATGATCGCGACGAGCCGGTGATCGAGCCCGATGTCGATCCCTACGAGCTGATGAATGAGGGCTGGGACGCGGACGAGCGATGAGCCTGCCCGTCGATAGCCTCTCGGTGTCCTCGATCCGCACCCTGCGCCAGTGCCCCGAGCGCTGGCGCCGGCGCTACGTCGAGCGCCACTACGAGCCCCCCTCGGGGCCGATGGTTGCCGGCAAGGCCGCGGGCGCGGCCGAGGCCGCTAGCGACCACACCTGGATCGAGACCGACGCGCCGCTTTCCGCAGACGACGTGCTCGACGTCTACTCCGACGAGTTCGACCAGGCGACGGCGGAGGAGGAGGTCGACTGGAAGGGCGAGAGGCCCGCGACGCTTAAGGACTCGGGCGCCGGGGCGCTTCGCGTCTACCACAACACCCTGATCCCCGAGACCCCGAAGCCGATCGCGGTCGAGCGAAAGGCCGAGCTCACCGTCGAGGGCGAGCTAGACATCGAGGGCGAGTCCGGGGAGGTCGTCTTCGTCGCCTACCTCGACCTCGAGGTCGCCGACGGCACGGTGATCGACCGCAAGCTGACCAAGCAGCGCTGGTCGCAGGAGAAGGCAGACGCGGACCTGCAGGCGACCGCGTACCTGGCCGCCCGCCGCGCCGAGGCCGACTCGGCCGGGGCAGAGCCCGCGAGCGGGTTTGCCTTCGACGCGATGGTGCGGGTGCAAAAGCCCTACGCCGAGCGGGTTCCGACCGAGCGCACCGACGAGCAGCTCGACGACTTCCTGGGGCGCATCCTCGGGGCCGCCTCAGAGATCGCCTGGCGCTCTGAGACCGACCACTGGGACTACGCCCCCGACGGCGCCTGGTGGTGCTCTGAGCGCTCCTGCGGGTATTGGTCGTCGTGTCCGGGTGGCGGCCTGTTTCGCCGCCGCGCTTCAGAGGCGGCGCGGTCGGGGTGATCGCGCTGGCCGCGATAGCCCTTGGCGTGGTCGTCCTGGTCTGCCTGCTCGCGCTCACCGAGCCCGAGGTGTTCGAGTGACCGTCTCGGAGCGGCTGGCGAAGCGGCGGGCAGAGCTCGATCAGCGCATCCGCGTGGCGCGCGACCGGGTTCGGGTGACGCCGTCGGTCAACCACCGCGCGGCGCTGGCCGACCTGCTCGACCGCCGCCTGCGGGTGGCCGAGGCGATCCGCGATTTTGAGTACGAGTTCGGCCGCGACGGGGGGCCGGAGTGATCTGGGAGATCCTGTTCTTCGGCCTGCTCATTCTCAGCGGCCTGGGCGGGCTCTGGGTCGCCGTCGACTGGTGCCTTCGGGTCCGTCGAGTGCTCGGGAGGCGCCCGTGAGCCTCGCGCTGATCGCCCTGCTTGTGGCCTCGATGCTGGTCTGGCTCGTGGTGGTGGAGCACGGGTGAGCCGGATCACCTACGTGCGCACGGCGATCTTTCGCGACCCCGACTGGCTCGCGCTCGGCCCCGACGCCCGGCACCTGTGGCTGTGGGCGATCCTCACCGATCACTCCAACTACGCCGGCCTCTTTCGCTGCGCCGAGGCGCACATGGAGCTTGAGACCGGGCTCAGCGAGCGGCGGCTCAAGACGGCCTTGGAGGAGCTCGGGGCGGCGGGGAAGGTGGTCTACCGCGGCGGCTACATCTGGGTCGTCGACAAGGCCCAGTGGGCGAGCCCGCGCACCGAGCAGACCGCGAAGTCGGCCGCGGCGGCGGTCTCTGAGTGCACCGATGATGAGCTGCGCCTCGCCTTTTGCTCACGATACGCAGATGATGTGTGGATTTCCTCATACCTCCCTGAACCCGCATCAGAAGGGGAAATCTTTGATGGTCACCCGATGGTCGCCGACCTTCCTACTCTTCACTCTTCATTTAATAGTAAGACCACTGATGAGAAAAGGAACGGTAAGAGTCCTAGCCGTTCCGTCGCGCGCGAGGCAAAGCTTCCCCCCGAGCTTCGCCCCTACCTAGCCCCGGTGCTCGCCGCGCTTTGTGAGCTCGCCGCCGCCCACTCCGGCGCCAAGCGACCGACCGCCGCTGCGGTCAGCCGGGTGCTGCGCGACTACCCCCACCGCGACCACCTGCCGGCGGCGCGCAACTGCGCCGCCTACTTCGTCGACGGCAACGGCTCGCGGCGGGGACTCAAGGACCCGGTGATGGCCTACCGCCGCTGGCTCGATCGCGAGCCCGACGTGATTCGCCGCCAGCCGCTTGCCGCCACCGGCACCGATTCCTATTCGGCCTATGACCGCCCCGAGAACTGAGATCAGCACCCGCTGTAGGGGCTGCGGGGCCGAGCTTCGGCTCTCGGCCGAGGTCGGCCCGACCTCGATCGGGGGGCGCTTCGGGCGGGCGCTGGCGGCGCTCGGGGTCACCTGCCCCGCCTGCACCGCCGACGCAGAGCGCGCCGAGCGCGAGCAGGCCGCGCGCCGGCTGCTCTCAGATCGGATCCAGCGCTCGGGGCTCCCAGGCGAGCTTTGCGACCTCGGGTTCTCTGAGATGCAGCGCGAGGGGCGCCGCGGGCAGGCCGTCCAGGCCGCGTCTGAGTGGGCGCTCGGGGCGCGCCAGCTGGTCTTCTGCTACGGCCCGGTGGGCACCGGAAAGACCCGGCTTGCGGCCACCGCCTGCTGGCGCCGACTCCAGCGCACCCCGGTCTCCTGGGTCTCGGTCGCCGCCTATATCGCCAAGACCCGCGACTTTGAGGGCGGCGGCGCCGCGGCCACCGCCCGGCTTGCCCAGTCGGCGGCCGACGTGGTCCTCGACGACCTCGACAAGGTCAAGCCGACCGAGTGGGCGGTCGAGCAGCTTTACGCCCTGGTCGAGGGGCGGATCACCAAGGGGGCGGCGGTGTTCGTGACCGCCAACCGGCGCCCCTCCCAGCTCGGCCCGCTCTACGGCGAGTCGTTGATGAGCAGGCTGGCCGCCTTCTCGCAGTTCGAGATGGACGGACCCGACCGGCGGATCCCAACCACTACCCAGGAGAACGAATGAGCACCACCACGAAGCCACAGCACCTGGTCGCGCTCGAGCGCGCGAACGAGATCCGACTCGCCGGCGCGCGCTGGCGGCGCGAGGTCCGCGAGTACCCCAAGGCCGAGGGGCAGGCGATGCTCGCCGAGGCCCTGGAGCGGAACGACATCCCCGACTGCCTCGCGAGGATGGACCTGGGCTGGTTCCTTACCGCCCCGCAGCGGCTGGGCCCCGCACGGGCGGCAAGGCTGGCGCTCGGCGCTGGGGTCAGACGCAGCAAGTGCCGAGTCCGCGACCTCACCCTGCGCCAGCGCTCGGTGCTGGCCGCCCGGCTTCGCGGCGAGCGGGCCGAGGAGGAGGCGTGAGGCGTGGCGAGTCGATCGGGTTCGTCTGCCCGCGGATCATGAAGCGAGTTGCGGCATGACCGGAACCGACCTGACCCTTCGCGGCGTCACCGAAACGGCGCTTGAGCTGCCCGATGACCTCAGTTTCGAGGACTGGCAGCGAATGGGCGAGACCCTCGGACGAATCGGCCGCGCCTGCCAGTGGTGGATCGGCGACTGGCTCAACTTCGGCGAGCGGGCCTACGGCGAGAAGTACACCCAGGCGATCGAGGCGACGGGCTACGACTACGACACGCTCAACGGCTTCCGGTGGGTGGCTCAGGAAGTTGAAAGTGTGCGACGTCGCACAAATCTGTCCTGGTCCCACCACCGCGAAGTAGCCGCCCTCGACCCCCCCGACCAGGAGGAACGGCTCGACCGCGCCGAGGCCGAGGGCTGGTCGGTGCACGAGCTTCGCAAGGCCGTTCGCACCCGCTCGCTCGCCGCCCCGCCGCCGCCGCCCGAGGGCACTTACGCCACCATCGTCATCGACCCGCCGTGGCCGGTCGAGAAGATCCTGCGCGAGGTTCGCCCGAAGCAGGGGCCGGCGCTCGACTACCCGGTGATGGCGCTCGATCAGATCGCCGAGCTGCCGATC
>JBOGJI010000062.1:0-3229 GCA_050747865.1 Thermoanaerobaculia bacterium | reverse complement strand
CCCCCTCCCTGGAAATCGCTACGCGATTCCCACAGCTACCGCAGCTCCCACAGCCCCTACGACGACGGGGCAAGACACCGGCCAAAGTAGTTGTCGTCGACCGGACAGAATAGTTGACGCCGGTCAGCCCGCCGAGAGCGATCCCGAGGACCGGCGCAAGCTCGCCGCCCTGGGGTATCTCGGGGGCTTCGCAGGATCGGTCGAGGGTCCCCTCCCCGATCCCAAGTCCCGCCTGGCCTCTCTCGACGCCCTGCGCCAGGCGATCGACGCGTACCAGCGGGACGATTTCGAGCAGACCATCGTCGTGCTGCGGGCCGTGGTGGCCGAGGAGCCGCGCCTGGTGGATGCCTGGGAGTATCTGGGGCACTCGTTCCTACGCACCGGAAGGTTGCAGGATGCCCTCCAAGCCTATCGGCAGGGGCTGGACGCGAGCGGCGGGTCGCCCTACCTAGCCGCAGAGGTTGCCGGTGTCTTGCTCAAGCTGGGCCGCCTGGATGAGGCCCACGCACACGCCGAGCTGGCCGTCCGTGGTCACGAGGCCGCGTATGACCTCCTGGCACAGATCGCCATGCGGGAGGGGGATCTCGAAGAGGCGGAGCACCACGTGGAGCGCGCGGTCGCTGGCCGCGGTGGGCGCGTCGCACCCCTCCTCACCCAGGCCGATCTGCTCCTGCGGCAAGACGATCCCGAGGAGGCGCTCGCCGTCACCGACCAGGTGCTCGCGGAGGCCGGATCTGCAGTCGACCCCGACGCGCCGCAAGGACTCCACCTGATCCGCGGCAAGGCCTATGCCCGGATGGGAGAGGCGGCGCAGGCGGAGGAGAGCTTCCTGCGAGAGTTGGAAGTCTCGTCCCGCGAGCTGGCGCCCTACACCCACCTCGCGCTGCTCTACGCGGTGCAGGACCGAGCCGCCGACGCGGGCCGCACACTCGGTCGCATGGTGGAAGCCAACCCGACGCCCACCGCCTACGCCGAGGCTGTGCGAACCCTGCGCCTCATCGGCGACCCGCGGGCCGCCGCCGCCGTCCTCCAGCAGGCGCTGCGCCGCTGGCCGGAGAGCCGCGAGCTGCGCGAGCTGGCAGGATAGGCGCGTGCGAGCTTGCCTCCTCTCCGTCCTCTTCAGCCTGCTGTTTCTCGCAGGCTGCGGCCGCGAGGCGGGCCAGACGCGCCTGCCGGCCGGAACTCCCATCGTCCTGGTGTCCATCGACACCCTGCGCTCGGATCGGCTGCCGCTCTATGGCTATCAGGAGATCGAGACCCCGGCTCTCGAGGACCTGGCGCGCGATGCCATCCTGTTCAGCCGCGCCTACAGTCACATCCCGCTGACCCTGCCGTCGCATGTCTCGATCCTCACCGGGCTGCTGCCGCCTGAGCACGGCGTACGGGACAACATCGGCTACACCTTCGAACCGCAGGATCGGTCCTACCTGCCGGCGGTCCTCAAGCAGCGGGGGTACACGACCGGAGCCACGGTATCGGCCTATGTGCTGCGCGGCAACACCGGTCTCGCGAGCTCCTTCGATCTCTACGAGGACCACATCGGCGTGGTCAGCGGCAGGGACCTGGGGAGCCTGCAGCGGCCGGGCGGGGAGACGCTCGAGCGGGCGCTCTCGTGGCTCGAGGGCGTCGCAGAGCAACCGTTCTTCCTCTTCTTCCACATCTACGAGCCTCACAGCCCGTACGAGCCACCGGAGCCGTGGGCCTCCCGCTACCGCTTGCCCTACGACGGGGAGGTGGCCGCGGCCGACGCCGTCATCGGGCGATTGGTCGCGGCTCTCCAAGGGATGGGTATCTACGATCGATGCCTTCTGATCCTGCTCTCCGACCATGGCGAGGGTCTGATGGATCACGGAGAGCAGGAGCACGAGGTCCTGCTCTACCGGGAGCTCCTGCAGGTTCCGCTCCTGGTGAAGCTGCCGGGAGGGCAGCGCGGAGGGACACGCGTCGAGCGACCGGTGCAGCTCATCGACGTGGTACCGACCGTGCTCGACCTGCTCGGTGCCGAGAAGCCCGCTGGACTCAGCGGCTCGAGCCTCGTCGCCGAGACACAGGACGGCGAGCGGCGTGCGATCTACAGTGAGAACTTCTATCCCCGCCTGCACTTCGGCTGGAGCGAGCTCGCGTCGTCGATCCGCGGCCGCTACCATCTGATCTACGGACCCGACCCCGAGCTCTACGACCTCATCGCCGACCCCGCCGAGCGGAACAATCTCGCCCGGGGTGAGCGGCGTGTCTTCGCCGAGCTGCGACAGGAGCTCTCCGGCTTCGATCGATCCCTAGTCCTGCCGCAGGAGGTGGACCGCGAGACGCAGGAGAAGCTCGCAGCTCTCGGCTATCTGGGCGGGACGGCGGCGCCGGAAACCTCAGGGCCCCTGCCCGACCCCAAGAGCCGTCTGCCCAGCCTCAAGCTGCTCCAGCAAGCTCTCGCGGCGGCCTCCGCAGGTCGCCACGACGAGGCCGTGACCGGCTTCCGCGCGCTTCTCGAGCGCGAGCCCCAGATGGTCGACGCATGGGATTACCTCGGACGGGCGTTGCACCGGGCTGGGCGGCCTGACGAGGCCCTGGAGGCCTATGAGCGCGCCCTGTCACTCTCCCATGGGGCTCCGCACGTGGCCATCGACATGGCGAGCCTGCTGCTCGAGATGGGCCGCCTCGAAGAGGCCCGTACCCATGCCGAACTCGCATTAGCGAGCCACGACATGGCCTACGATGTCCTCGCCCAGATCGCGCTCAAGGAGAAGAGCCTGGATGAGGCCGACCGCCTGAGCGACGAGGCGCTGAGGCGTCGCGGCACGCGCATCGCGCCGCTGGTCATCCGCGCCCGGGTGCTCGTCGAGCGCCAGCGCTACAGGCAAGCCCTGAAGCTCACGGAGCAGGCAGAGGAAGAGCTGAAGGCGCTGCCCGACCGCGAGGCCGAGCGCGGTCTCTACCTCACGCGCGGCAAGGCCCTGGCTTCGCTGGGTGACGACGGCGGCGCCATCACCGCCTTCCGCCACGAGATCGAGCTCCATCCGGAGGAGATCGCCCCGTATACCCACCTGGCCCTGGTCTACGCGCTCACCGGCCGCGGGCCGGAAGCCGGCAGGACGCTGCGCCAGCTGGTGGAGGCGAACCCCACTGCTGCGGCCTATGCCGAGGCGATTCGCACGCTGCGCGCGCTCGGCGACGATCGGTCCGCAGCCGCCGTACTCGCCCAAGCTCGCAGCCGCTGGCCCGACGACCCCGAGCT
>JBOGJI010000061.1:0-1915 GCA_050747865.1 Thermoanaerobaculia bacterium | reverse complement strand
CAGCGGCTCGAAGGGCCTGCCGATCTAGTCATCGAGATCGCATCGGAGGGCGACCCGGGATTCGACGTACGCGAGAAGCTGCCGCGCTACCGCGAAGCGAGGATTCCCGAGATCTGGCTCGTCGATCCCATCGGAGCCCGAGTACGGGTCGTCACCCTCGTCGACGGGGAGTATCGTGAGCGAACGGTGATGACCGGCCGGATCGAGTCGACCCTTCTGCCGGGCTTCTGGATCGAGGCGGACTGGCTCTGGCAGGATCCACTTCCGTCAACCACGAAGAGCCTGCAAGCGGTCTTGGACTCGTAACGGTTCGGCTACACAGGGGTGCCGAGGAGGGACTCGAGCTCGGCGCGCTTGCCGGCGAGCTGGTCGGGCGTCGCCGCCTCGAGGACCAGGCGCAGGTAGGGCTCGGTGTTGGACGGGCGGACGTTGAACCACCAGTCGGGATACTGCACGGTGATGCCGTCCAGGTAGTCGATCTCGCCTTCGGCGTAGCGGCACGCCAGCTCCTCGATCTTGCCGCTCTTGTCCTCGACCTCGAAGTTGATCTCCGGGCTCTTGGCATAGCGGTGGAGCGGCGCCACCAGCTCGGACATCGGGCGTCCGGAGCGCCCCAGCAGATTCAGCACCTCGATCACCGCCAGCAGCGAGGAGTCGGCGTGGTAGGTGTCGCGGAAGTAGTAGTGGCCGGCCAGCTCGCCGCCGAAGATGCCGTGACGCTGGCGCAGCGTCGCCTTGATGAAGGTGTGGCCGACGCGCTCGCGCACCGGCACGCCGCCCTGCTCGCGCACGTACTCGGGCACGGCGCGCGAGGAGCGCAGGTCGTACGGCACGACGCCGCCCGGCTCGTGCCGCAACAGCTCGCCGGCGATCAAGCCGGTCATCAGGTCCGAGCCCACCGGCTCCCCGGTCTCGTCGACGAAAGCGGCGCGATCGGCGTCGCCGTCGAAGGCGACCCCCAGGTCGGCGCCGCTGTCGCGGATGCGCGCCGTCAGATCCCGCAGATTGTCGAGCTTCAGGGGGTTGGCTTCGTGGTTCGGGAACGTGCCGTCGAGCTCGAAGTAGAGAGGAACCAGGTCGATGTCGAGCCGGCGCAGGATCGGCTCGTAGAGGCAGCCCATACCGTTCGCGGCGTCGACGACGACGCGCAGCCGGCGGCCGGCCGAGGGCTCGACGAAGGAGAGCAGCTTGGAGCTGTACTCGTCGAAGACGGCGCCGGTCGAGACGGCGCCGGCGCGGCTCGCCGGCTCCCCGCCGCCCGCGGTGACCAGGCGCTCGAGATATGGGATTCCCCGCTCGCCGGTGAACGGTCGGGCGTCGGAGCGCGAGAACTTCAAGCCGTTGTAGCGCGCCGGGTTGTGGCTGGCGGTGACCTGGATGCCGGCGGCGGTGCCCAGATGGCCGACGGCGAAGTAGTTCATCGGGGTGGTGGCGAGCCCGATGTCGAGCACGTCGAGACCGCCGGCGGTGAGCCCGTCGATGAGCGCCTCGGCGAGCGGCCCGCTGTGCGAGCGCATGTCGCGCGACACCACGACCGTGTTGCCCTGGGCCCGGTCCTGTTCGTCGAGGGTCTCGCGGAAGGTGAGGCCGACCGACCGCACGATCTCCTCGTTCAGCTCGTCCGGATAGATGCCGCGGACGTCGTACGCCTTGAAGATCCCGGACATCACGTCACCTCCACGATGAAAGAGAACACATGGCCTTCGACTGGCGCCGCCTTGAGGTCGGGAGCCGAATCGGCCGCCGCCAGCTCGACGGCCAGGGTTTCGCCGGCGATCCAGTCGCGATGCGCCGCGATGGCGGCCGCCAGCGCGTCGTCGGCGCGGAACCGCACGCGGATGCGCGCGGCGTAGTCCAGATCGGCCTCCTTGCGCGCGGTCTGGATGCGATGGACGACCTCCCGCGCCCAACCCTC
>JBOGJI010000060.1:0-5095 GCA_050747865.1 Thermoanaerobaculia bacterium | reverse complement strand
CGTCTCGTCGAAGCTCCTGGGGGCTGATCCACTCTTCGCACTGCAGGTTCTGATCCGCGTCCGCTCCGAGATCCCGGGCCGGGCGGAGGCCCATCTGCAGGCGCTCGTCAGCTGCTTCGAGCAGTTCGCCGGACGGAACTGGTTTCGGGCGGCCGGCCAAAACCTCGGTGTCGCCTTCCTGGGTGCCGACGCCTTCCCGTGGCGCCGTCGCCGGTTCGACCGGCGCCTCGAGCAGGGGCTCTTCGCGCCGGCGCGCCGCTCGATCGTCGGGGCTGCCGAGATCCAGGCGTTCCTGAAGCCGCCCACGGTCAACTGCCGCGAGCCGAACGTCGTCCGTTCCGGGGGGGTCATCCCACCTCCCCCCCAGGGGCTCCCGGAGTTCCGGGGAGAGCCCGAGCTGCTGCCCCTGGGACGGGTGGAGACCGAGGACGGGCCGAAGACCGTGGGCGTCCGCCTCGAGGACACGCTGTTCAGCTACTTCTGCGGGCGGTCCCGGTTCGGCAAGACCGAGACGGCCCTCAACCAGTTCGTGCATCTGGCGCGGTCGGGCCATGGCTGCTTCTTCCTCGACCCGCACGAGGACGCGATCAACCGGGTGAAGCCCTACCTCACCGACATCGCCGATCGAGTCATCGAGATCAACGTGGCGCCGAGAGGCGGGGATCACCGCCAGGCCGCGTGGAACCTGTTCTCGATGGAGGGGAAGGGGCCCGAGGACAAGGAGGCACGCGTCGCCGCCGTGGTCGATTCCTTCGCTTCAGCGCTGCGCTGGGGAGAGATCAACAACCGGGCTCTCGCCCTAACCACCATGGCTGCCCAAGCGCTCGTCGAGCTTGCGATGATCCTTCCCGCCGAGACGGCTCCGACGATCTTCCAGATCGCAACGCTCCTCTCCGACGATCGCTGGCGCGAGGCCGTGCTCCCATTCGTGTCCGATGCCAGCCGCAGCTTCTGGACCTCACGGTTCCCCAAGCTCGCCGGCGCGGCGATCACTCCGGTCACCAACCTGGTCGACCGCCTGCGATCGTCAACATCGGTCACGGCCCTTCTCGGCGCCTCCCGATCGACCTACGACGTCCGCGCCGCCATGGACCGAGGGATGGTGGTCCTCGCGTGCCCCGCGGGCAACGGCGACAAGGACCGGCTCGTGGCCAACTTCCTCGTCTACGACATCCTCGAGGCCGCCCTCTCGCGCAAGGACACCCCTCCGGCCCAACGCCGGCCCTTCTATGTGTTCTTCGACGAGGTCCAAACCTACGACGGCGCGTCGCGCGGGAACCTCGCCGCGCTGCTCGAGCAATCGGCGAAGTACGGCGTCCGCGCGTTCCTGCTCAACCAGAACCCCGAGCGGCTGACGCCGGCCACCTTCGACGCTGTCACCACGAACCGGTCGCACCTCGCCGCGACCGTCGTCAACGCCCGAGCGGCGGTGCTGGTCTCGCGGGAGTGGGCCGGGACCGTCGCGCCCCAGACCCTCACCCGGCTGGAGCGCTACACGTACCTGACGTCGGTCACGCTCGGCTCGCAGGTCACTCCGCCTTTCCTCGTCCACGGTGTCCCTTTGGAGGAGCTGTGGGGCGATGTCCGCGCCCCGGAGGCGGTTCCGGCGCTCGACGAGAGGATCGACCACGTCGTCGGGCGGCGCCCTGTCGTGGAAACCATCGCCGAGCTCGACGACCTGGACGAGCGCATCCTCCAGGAGCTCGAACACCTGGCCCCTGCGAAGGAGCCCGCGCGGCGTGGTCAAGGTAGTTGGGCCCGCCCCGATCGCGTTCGCCACGACCCCGTGCTCTACCCGACGGGGCGCACTCCTCGGGAGGAAGCGCCGTGAACGAGCATCACGAAGGCGTCGCCGCCGAGATCCTGGAGAGCCTCGTCATCCACCGCCTGCTGTCGACCCGGCAGGTGGGGGAGATGCACGCCCCCGGAACGTCGCGGCAATGGGTAAGCCGGCACCTCAACGGCCTGAGGTCCCAGGGCCTTGTCGACCGGGCCCTTACCCGGACGCGGCCGCCGGAGGCAGTCTGGTTCGCAACCCAGCAGGGTCGGGCGGGCGCCGGTCTCCAGGCGGGTTCCACGGGCCGTGTCGTCACCCCCGAGTCCGCCACGGGTCCGTTGACCGCCCACCTCCTCGGTGTCAACGAGGTCGGGCTCGCGTTCATGCGGGCCGCTCGGGCCCGCGGGGATGAGTGCGGCCCCCTCGCGTGGCGCCACGAGGTCGCGCATAGGACACCCGACGGCAAGAGCGGTGCTCTGGTCGTTGCCGACGCCGTCCTCGAGTACTTCCTCTTCGAGCCCGAGAGGGAGGTGCTCATGAACCGGTTCATCGAGCTGGACCGGGGAACCGAGCCCCCCCAGCGGCTGGCTGAGAAGTTGACGGGCTACGTGCGCCTGCATCGGGATCTCGGAAGCTGGCGGCATCGGTACGGCTCCTTCCCTCCCCTGATGGTCGTCTTCGCCGGCCGGCCGCGGTTCTCGCTCGAGCGCCGGCGCCGCACCGCCGTTGCGCTCTGCAGATCCGATCCGCGGCTGAGGAGCGGGCTGGGAGAGGTCCCGATGATGTTCGCGCTCCTCGAGGACCTGCGCACGTCCGGCCCGTTCGGCCCGGTCTTCACCGCCCCCGAGGACCCCGACGTCCGCGTCGACGTGCTCGGGTCTCCGGTGCGGCCGGCGGTCGCCACGGGAACGGAGGGAGGTGCCGAGTGACGACGAGCGCGTCCGCGGAAGTTCCGATCGAGACCCTTGCTCTGGCGAGACGCCTCGCCACGTCGGAGCAGCTCCGCCGACGCCGTTTCGAGCTCCTGCCGCTTGCGGGACCGGCTGCACCGTTCGCCGAGGTGCAGGGCCGCCAGGCCGGCGACTCGACCACGCCGTCGGGGCTGGCCGACCTGATCAGCTCCATCGCCACCGTCGGCGTCCTCCAGCCGGTCCTAGTGGAGGAGCTTCCCCGCGACGAGCTCCGGCTCGTCTCCGGCGAGCGCCGGCTGCGCGCGGCGTCCTGGGGCGCGATTCACCTCGGCGACAACCCGCACTTCGCATCGATCCCGGCCGTGATCTGCCCCGGGCCGCTGTCGGAGGAAGAACGAAGGGTCTGGCAGCTGGTCGAGAACCTCGCACGTGAAGACCTGCGCCCGGGAGAGCTCGCCGCCGCACTCCTGTACGAGCGCTGCGCGGTGCTGACGGCCAAGCTTCTCGCCGCCGGGATTCCCGTGCCCGAGGACGTGGCGCGCCTGGACGACCCGGTCGAGCGGTTCCGCGCGCTGGACCGCCTGCGCCTCCAGCGGGGAGCCAGCCGACTCGGAGCGCCCTGGCTCGAGGTGCTCAGGCGGCTGGGAATCCAGATGAGCGAGGAGCGCGCCAAGCACCTGGTCCGAGCCTTCGCCGCGCTGCCCCAGGAGCTGTCGGCCGAGATGGACGCGGCCGGGGTTGCTCTGGCCACGCGGATGAAGTTCCTGCGGCTCGATCGCGGGCGCAGCGCCGCGGCATCCGAGCTCTGGGAGGCCGTCAAGGCACGGGGTCGCCCGGACCTGCTCGCGGCCGCCGTTCGCGAGTCCTTCGAGCACCCAGGGGTGGGCGCGGGGGAAGCGCTGGGGGCGGCCGAGACCCTACACCGGGAGGCGAACGAGGCCCGGGCCCGCAGCCAGCGGGTCGAGGCGCGGGAAGCGCTCCCGTCCGCGGAGGGAGTGGACGCGGCACTCGAGGCCTTGAAGGTCCTGGTGGAACAGCTCCGGGACGGCGCCCGCGTCGGCCGCTACGAGGCCGGGTCCCTGCACCTGTACGCCGAGGAGCTGCTGGAGCTCCTGGCTCAGCGGGCAGAGGAGGCCGTGGCGTGAACGGAACCGTGACCTCCCCTCCGCTGCTCGCCCCGGCGCCGGGATGCGACTGCCGCGTCTGCCCCTTCTTCACCGGCAACCCGGAAGCGCCCGAGCCGATCTGCTCGGGATGCAACACGGACTGCTCGTACTGCGGGTGCGCCCGGGCCGGAGGCGGCGCGAAGTGCGGCCAGTGCCCGATCCGCTGTGGTTCCCGTGTGGATATCCGGGCCTGGATGACCGACGTGGGCGGGACCCTCGGCTTTGACGACGTGGTCCTCGAGGTCTCCCTCCCTCGCCGCCTGCCGGGGTTCATCCCCCAAGTGGACGGTCACGACATCCCCCGGCTGGACCAGGACCTGTCCTGGGCGGCCTACGCAGTGGGGCTCAGGCGGGTGATCTCGCCCGACACCGCCCGGCCGTACCCGAGATTCTCGACCGACGCCAAGGCCGCTCTTGGGCTCGGGCCCGACTCGTTGGCGATTCTGGTCGGCTATGGAGAGGACCCCTTGGTGGAGGCCTTCTGGACCCGCAGGCAGGAGCTCATCGCGGCGATCGCCGAGCAGGGCTGGGACCTCGTTCTGGCCCCCAACTACTCGATGTACGGGAACCAGCCCCGGGCCGAGCACCTCCTGAACTTCCGGAGGAACCTGCTCGTCGCTCGGGACATGGCCGAGGCTGGCATCCCCGCCGTCCCCAACATCTACTGGTTCCGCACAGAAGACCTCGACCGCTACCTGGCGTGGTTCGCCGACGTCGAGCCCGCTGCCGTGGCAGTGAACCTCCAGACCTTCCGGACCAATCGCGACTGGGAAGAGATGGCGCTTCCGGGACTCGCCTACATCGCCGGCGGGCTGCCGACGCGAACGAGGCTCATCGCGACTGGGTCTTCCAGAGCGGACCGGATCCGCACGCTCGTCGAGCTCTTCGGATCCCGCCTCCATCTGGTGAGTCAGAACCCGCTGCAGTACGCACGGCACGGCGCCGTGATGACCGCAGGTGGCCGCGTGGATCGCCAGGCCCGGGTCGAGGACCTCTTCGCTGCGAACGTGCGCTTCTACGCGGGGCTTGTGGGGGAGGCCGGAGGGTGATGGGCGCGGGCACGAAGAAGGCCCATGCTGCCTACCGGGTCGCGCCGGCGCGCTCGCCCCAGGCCGGCCCCCCTTCACCTCGCCCGTCGGACGCGATCGACCTGCGAGACGATCGTCCTTCCGGATCCGCTCCGCTGGTGCTCGACCCCGATGGGATGGACTCGGCCGTCCGGGCCGCTGGCGTCAGGGTGA
>JBOGJI010000059.1:0-11743 GCA_050747865.1 Thermoanaerobaculia bacterium | reverse complement strand
GCTCGCTCCTCGCTCCTTGCATACGACCCGCAAGCCCCTGGCGCGCGACCCATGGGAGATTCATTCACAGGCTCTGAGCTCACCTGGCAGTTCGTGGACCTCGAGGAGCCTCGGCCTAAAGCTGCGACCCCGGGGCTCGGCGCCGGTGCCGCGCTCGACCGCGCGTTCCACTTCTTGAGATTGACGCCCTTGATCAGGAGCCAGAGGCAGATGGACAGCTCCGCGACGAGCGCGGGCACCAGGCTGGTGGGATAGATCGTCGCGTGGAACGCCGGCGAGCGGCAGGGCGTCCTCCTGGTTGACGATCGGCCCGGTGCGACCCGCTGCAGGATCCGGAGCTCGACGAGGTCATCGAGTCATCTTGCATGCCCGGCACTCGAATTAACGCCCGGCGCCGCTATCATCAGCCCGTAACGAAGAGAGGGGGCGACGAGTGGCGAAACCCGCGTTCGAGCTCGGCCGGGAGGTGGTGGTGCGCCTGTGGCTCCACCGCCAGGGGCTGGCTGCCCCGCGCGGCACGGTCAAGCTGGACCGCCGAGTGCTGACTGAGCACCTGGAACGCACCGGGGCGCTGCAGCTCGACAGCGTCAACGTGGTCGACCGTGCGCACTACCTGACGCTGTGGAGCCGCTTCGGCGCCTACGACCGCCGGGCGCTCGATCGCTGGTTCTACAGCGAGAGGGAGGCCTACGAGTACTGGGGCCACGAAGCCTCGCTGCTGCCGATCTCGCACCTGCCGCTGGGTCTCCGGCGCATGCGCCGCTTCCCACGGCCGAGCTGGACCGAGCGTGCGTGGTGGTCGCACTGGGAGACCTCCACCGCGTCCAAGAGGCGGGTGCTCAAACGGCTGCGCGAGCAGGGGCCGGTCGAGGCGGTGGACTTCGAGCGCCGGCCGGACGAGCCCGCACGAGAGGGGCCGGCCTGGTGGGCCATGCCCCTGCCAAAAGAAGACAAGCGCTCGCTCAAACTGCTGTGGCACCAGGGGCGCGTGGCGGTTACCGAGCGGCGGCACTTCCGCTGCGTCTACGACCTCGCCGAGCGCGTCTACCCGAGGGTCGAGCCGGCGAGCACGCGCGAGCTCGAGGACCATTGGCTGTTGGTGGGCCTGTCGGGCAATGGCGTCGCTTCGGAGGGCCATCTCAGGGGCTACTTCACCACGCCGACGCTGAGCGCCGCCGACCGCCAGCGGGTGATCCGCCGCAACGTGGCAGCCGGCCGCGTCGTCGAGGGCCGGGTCGAAGGGGTGCGTGGATCCTGCTACGCGCGGCCCGAGGACCTCGAAGCCCTGGGTGAGGCGCCGCCGGCCGAGGGCACGACGCTCATCTGCCCGTTCGATTCGCTGTTGTGGCAGCGGCGGCGGGCCGAGGAGCTGCTCGGCTTCTCCTACCGGCTGGAGATCTACGTGCCGCCGGCCAAGCGCGAGTTCGGCTACTACGCCATGCCGATCCTCCACGACGGCCGCCTCGCCGGGCGTCTCGACCCCAAGCTCCACCGCGAGCGCGGCGAGCTCGAGGTCAAGCGCCTGGAGCTCACATCGGGAGCTTCCCGCGGCCGGCGTCTCGAGCAGGGTCTGGTCGCAGCGCTCGACAGCCTGGCGTGCTTCGTCGGCGCCGAGCGGGTGACCCTGCCAGCGGCCTGGCGCCGCATCCTCTGAGACGCTTGGCCGACAGCCTCTCCGCCACCGCGCAGTCTCATCGGTGGTCCGCTCCCAGGGACACTTACCTGCAAGGGAATTGGCTTCGCTACCGGGCTCTCCTACCGTGTCGATCTACGCGCGGCATGAAGCCGCGCGCACGAACAGGAGGTGGAGATGGTGAATTACCCGGTACACGACGTCGACAGCGCGCCCGAGAGCTCTCAGCCGCTGCTCCGCGATCTACGGCAGGGCCTCGGTATGATTCCCAACCTGGCGGCGACCATGGCCGAGTCGCCGGAGCTGCTGCGCGGCTTCCTGGCTGTCCGCGAGATCTTCTACGGCGGCACGTTCTCGCCGGCTGAGATCCAGGTCCTGGCGCTGACAAACGACCTCTCACCGAAGGGAGATAGGGAGCCTACCCTTGGGCGTCGCCCTCCGCATCGCTTCGACCTGGGACGGCGAGCCAGCCCGTCCCAACGAGGTCGTTGAGCTGATGCTGGCGCGGCGGCCTGATGGCCTCGCGCTCGAGGTCGAGGCGCCCTGGTTCGGCGATCCGCCGCCGTCCGCGCCTCCCGGCCCGACGGATCGGCTTTGGGAGCTCGAGGTCGTCGAGCTGTTCCTCGCCGGTCCGGGAGAGCCGCACGAGATTCCCTATCTGGAGGTCGAGCTCGGACCCCACGGACACTTCCTCGTCCTGCGATTTCGTGGCGTCCGCCGACTCGTGGGGAGCGAGCCCGGCCTCGACTTCACAGTCCGCCGCGACGCGCGGCGCTGGACCGGCCGAGCGCATCTCCCGGAGGCCTGGCTCCCCCCTCGCCCTTGGCGAGCGAACGCTTTCGCGCTGCATGGCGTCGGTGCGGCGCGCCGGTACCTCGCGGCCTCTCCGCTGACCGGCTCCGCCCCGGATTTCCACCAACCGGGGAGCTTTCCCCCGCTCGACCTCTAGCCCGCGTCCCTCGCCGTCCCTGCAGCCGCGCGTGCAAGTTACTCTGGCCCCCATCGGCTGCGGGACGCGTCGATTCCGGAACACCGAGAAGGGTGCCTGGCACCGCCCCCCTCGGCATCGATATCATCGGAGAGGCGAGGAAGAGAATCCCCGTGGACCCGAGGAAGCGGTACTCAGAGCTCGACCGATGAACGACAGCGAGTTTCGGCTCGACGAAGCTATTGAGATCTTGGAGCGGACACCGGCGATGCTGCGCGGTCTGCTCGCGGGCATCTCAGAGCCGTGGCAGCGCGTCGACGAAGGACCCGACACCTGGAGCCCGTTCGACAACGTCGGCCATCTGATCCACGGCGAGGAGACGGACTGGATTCCGCGCGCCCGCATCATCCTCGAGCACGGAACCGCACGTCCGTTCGAGCCGTTCGACCGGTTCGCCCAGCTCGAGCGTTTCCGCGACCGGTCGCTGGAGAGTCTGCTGGACCGTTTCGCCGAGCTACGCGCGTCCAATCTCGACACGCTGCGGAGCTGGGAGCTCGGACCGGAGCAACTCGCGTTGCAGGGCCGTCACCCGGAACTCGGCACTGTGACGTTGGCGCAACTGCTCGCCACCTGGGCAGCGCACGACCTGGGCCACATCGCGCAGATCTCGCGGGTCATGGCCAAGCGATATCGGAGCGAGGTAGGCCCATGGGCCGCCTACCTCCCCATTCTGACTCGCTACTGATTCACAGCGACCCGCCGTCAGTAGAGGCGTCGGGGCCGAATTGTCTATTTTGGACGAAGCATCTAAAATAGACTGCGTTGGAGGTGCTATGCGATTTGTATCCGCCACAGAGGCCAAGCAACGATTTGCGGCAATCCTCGATGCCGCACAGCGCGAGCCAGTCACCATCCGTCGCCAGAATCGGGAGGTGGCCGTCCTGCTCTCCACGGACGAGTATCAGCGACTCCGCGCCCTCAACATCGAGGAGTTCGAACGCTTCTGCGACCGCATCGCAGAGCGGGCGGCTGCCCGCGGGCTGACCGAGGAGAAGCTGGCGGACATCCTCGCCGATGGCAGCTAGAGAGCGGGTCGTCATCGATACCGGCGTCCTCATCAGCCGGCTGTTACTGCCCCATTCGGTTCCCGGTCGTGCAGTCAGCAGAATCGTCCGGCATGGCCAGCTCCTTGCCTCGGCCCCGACTTTCGACGAGCTGGCCGACGTTCTCGCTCGTCCCAAACTCGATCCGTATCTCACTGTCGCGGAGCGCCAGGAGTTCCTGCGTCTACTCAGCCGACTCGTCGACTGGGTGCCCATCGTGTACAGGATCCAAGCCTGTCGCGATCCCAAGGACGACAAGTTCCTCGAGTTGGCGATCAACGGCCGCGCCGACGTCATCGTGACGGGCGATGACGATCTCCTCGTCCTCCATCCCTACCGAGACACTCCGATCCTCACGCCGAGCACCTATCTGGGCAGCGTCCAGGATAGGACGCCGTGAAGGTGCGGGCATGACCCAACAGTCGATCTTCCGTCGTCTCTGGCAACCACCTGCTCGGTTCGAGGACCGGCCCAGGGATCGGCGGGTCACTTTCCTCGAGCTGTTCTTCGATCTCGTCTTCGTGGTGATCATCGCCCAGCTCGCCCATCGACTCGCCGAGCATCCCTCCTGGGAGGGTGTCGGATGGTTCGTCTTCTTGTTCTATGCGGTGTGGTCCTCGTGGATCAACGGCACGCTCTATCACGATCTGCACGCGACCAACGACGTCAGTGTGCGGGTGTTCACCTTCGCCCAAATGCTGGCCGTGACGGTCATGGCCGTGTTCGTCGGGGATGTGCCCGGCGACGGCTCGGTCGGCTTTGCCCTCGCCTACGGGGTGAACACGGCGGTTCTGGTGGCCCTCTGGTTCCGGACCGGGTGGCACGATCCGTCTCATCGCCCGGCCTCCATCCCCTACTGCACCGCCTACTTGATCGCCGCCGCCCTCTTCTTCGCCAGTCCCCTCCTCGCCGAGCCGATGCGCTACTGGATATGGGCGTTGGCCTTGGTGAGCGAGGCGATGGGAATGGTGGTCGCCTTCTACAATACCGTCGAACACGCTGCGGAACCACTGCCCGACGAGGTCCGCTGGCTATTGGTGGGGTCGCTTGCGGTGGCGATCACCTCGGTCTTGTTGCTCACCTTGGTGCTCGAGGTGAGGAACCGTAACCCCGAGCTCTATGCCGCGGTGGAGGTTGCCATGGCTCTGTGTGCGGCGCTGGTCCTCGCGGTCGGACTCACCGGCTGGGGAGCCAAGGTGAGTCTCGGGGTGATGGTCGTCCTGCTTCTGCTTCCCCTCGGACCAGGTCTCACAGTATTGTTACGGCGCCAGGCAGCGGGTAGTGCCGGGCTCGACTGAGAATGACCGGACGGGGGGGCCGCCGTGACGCCCTCGAACGCCCTCTTCCATGACGAGGAGGGTAACCAAACAAACCAAGCCATCCAAACAAGAAAGGACGAACCCGTGGAGCTCGGCAACTTCTCCATCAGCCTCGCCGTAAAGGACATCCAGGCCTCGATGGCCTTCTACGAGAAGCTCGATTTCAAGGGGGTGGCCGGCGACCTCGAGCAGAACTGGATCATCCTCCAGAACGCCACCACCACGATCGGCCTGTTCCAGGGGATGTTCGAGCGGAACATCATGACTTTCAACCCCGGCTGGACCCACGAGCAGGAGACCCTGCAGGACTTCCAGGACGTGCGCAAGCTCCAGCGCACCCTGAAGGAGCGTGGCCTCGCGCTGCAGACCGAGGCCGACGAGACCACCGACGGCCCGGCGAGCTTCATGCTCGTCGACCCCGACGGCAACCCGATCCTGGTGGACCAGCACGTGCCGAAGCCGACGCGCTAGCAGGCAGTGGAGGAGGGCCGGCGAGCACGTGGCGCGGCCTGGCAACAGGATGTCCCACATGGTCAGTGGCCGTGATCGCCATCCTCGTCGTGGCGATGATCGTCGCCTTCTTCGTGGCGGTCGCTCTCCTCGGCCGCTGGATGCGCTGGGGCGAGGACAGGTCGCCGGAAGGCTGGATCTCCCCTGTCCTTGCGGCCACCGATCGCTTCTGCGTGGTCTCCAGGTACCAGTGGACCAGCGGCGAATGGTCGCCGGTGGCGGCGACGTCCACGACCCCGGTGAAGGGAACGGCCAGGAGCACCACCAGGATCACCGCCAGCGTGGCCGCCACCGACCACAGGACGGTCAGGGCGGTTCGTTTCCGTCGTTGCGCTTCCATGGCACGGTCTCCTCTGCCCGCGGGAGGAGGATGCAAGCTCCGTGCTGGCATTGCGGTTGCGCGGTCCGGGAAGGACCCGAACGCGGGCACCAGCGGATTCCGTCGCGTCGTACTCATGTGTACGTCGTACACGCCCCTTGTTCCAAGGGCGAGTCTCAGCTACTCGACCGTGAGCTCGAGCACCATGCCCTGGGGCGCGGTGCCGCTCCTACGTGCTACCGTCTGCGACGTTGGCGCAGCCGCTCGATCGTCGGTTCGCGGCTGCAGGTGGATCGGCTCGCGGGAGCGATCGCCGCGTACGCCCCGAGGTGCCCATCATCAAGATCCAATGGGAGACGGAAGATGACGAATCAGGAGATGCTGGCGCGACATTTCGAGCTCGTATACGCCATGGTCGAGCGCAACGTCGAGGGGATGACGCACGAGCAGTCCCTCGCCCGGCCCGGCGCGGGCGGGAACTGCGCGAACTGGATCCTCGGACACCTCGTCAACGTGCACAACGGCCTGATGCAGGTGCTCGGGGAGGACCCGGTGTGGGAGAGCGACCAACTCGCCCGGGCGGGCTTCGACCCGATCGAGAACCCCGAAGGTGCGATCGACTGGGACACGCTCCGCGATCGCTTCCTGGGATCGCAGGAGCGTTGCCTGGCCGCCGTGCACGCGCTCACCGACGACACCTTGGCCGACGAGCTCCCCGCTCCGTTCGGGGGGACCACCAGCCGTGCGGGGCTACTCGTCACCCTCGCCTTCCACCAGACCTATCACGCGGGCCAGCTCGCCCTGGCGCGACGCTTCGCGGGCCTGCCGGGGGTCATCAAGGGGCCCGGGCAGAAAGAGGCGGAAGCCGCTCGATCCGCGGCATCCCCCAGTTGAGCGGGATCGAGTTGCCGTTGGGGGCGAAGGCCGGCACGCAAACCCACACCGCTGCGGTGCAGCGGCGCACCATCCGACTGCTGTTCAGCACGCAAGTCCTCGGCGGCATCGGCGTCGCCATCGGGATCGCGGTCGGCGCGCTGTTGCTCGAAGACATCACCGGGTCGGCCACCCTGGCCGGGCTGGGTCTGAGCACCTCGGTCATCGGCAGTGCGCTGCTGGCCATCCCCATCGTTCGCGTCACCAACGCACACGGACGCCGCCACAGTCTGACCTTCGCGTATCTCGTCGGCGTACTCGGCGCCATCGGAATCGTCGCGGCACGGTACCTGGATTCCGCGCCGCTGGCCTTTGTCGGTATGTTCTGCTTCGGCGGCGGCACGGCGGCCAACCTGCAGGCCCGCTACGCCGCCGTGGACCTGGCCGAACCCGAACGACTCGGACGTCAGCTCTCGATTATCGTGTGGGCGACCACATTGGGTGCCGTGGCCGGCCCCAGCCTGTCCCCGCTGGCCGACGACGCCATGTACGCCCTCGGCGCACCCCGCTACACCGGTCCCTTCCTGGGCACCGTCATCGGATTCTCGATCGCCGCCCTCCTCCTGTGGACCCTGCTGCGCCCCGATCCGCTGTTGCTGGCCCGCGCCGCCCGAACCGACACTCCCGCCGCCCGCAACATCTCTGCCGCATGGCGAATCATTCGTGCCAATCGCTCCGCGCGGCTGGGCATCGCCGCCGTTGCACTCGGCCATCTGGTCATGGTCGCCGTCATGGTCATGGCACCCCTCCACATCAAACACGGCATGATGGACCCGGAGAACGTCACCACGGTGGTCGGCATCGTGCTCAGTCTGCATATCGCCGGGATGTACGCGCTTTCCCCTGTCGCGGGACTGGCAACCGACCGCTACGGCAAGCGCACGGTCATCCTCACCGGCATGCTGCTGCTGTTGGCGGCCTGTGCCGCTTCCGGCACGGCGGGACACGATCACGCGCAGCTTGCCGCCGGACTGGCCCTGCTCGGCCTCGGCTGGTCGTGCACCATGGTGGCCGGGTCCACCATGCTCACCGACGCGGTCGACGCCGACGATCGGCCCTCCGTACAAGGCCTGTCCGACCTGGTGATGGGCTGCGCCGGAGCGTCGGCCGGCGCCGCGGCCGGGGTGGTGATGGAGGTGTCCGGCTACCCGATGCTGACGTTGTTGGCCGCATGTACCGTCGTACCGGTCCTCTTCGCCATGCTGCGCACACGGAGACACCGAATCCCCTACCCTTCATGACCTGGAGGCTCACAATGTCGGACGAAGGCGTGGGCGGCGGCACGCGCTACCTCCCCCACGGCGCCAGCGTCGGGCTCGAGCTCTTCGACGAGCGCCGCTTCGGCAACGGTGTCGTCTTGCTCCGCTACCGCACCCGCTGATCGGGATCGGGCGGGTCCCGCCAAAGGTACCCGGCACCGCGGGCGGTGGGCTTGTCGAGCAGGGTGCACAGCTTGACGCTGGCGGCGCCGCGGAAGTGAAGCAAGTCGAGGATGGTGCGCCGGGTGTAGCCGGTGTCGACGATGTCCTCGACCAGCAGCACGTGGCGGCCGCGGACCGACAGCTCCAGGTCCTTGCGGATGCGCACCTCGCCGGGCGCGGTGCTGTCGCCGTAGCTCGAGGTCTGGAAGAAGTCGATGACCACCGGCAGGTCGAGCTCGCGCACCAGGTCGACGAGGAAGAACACCGAGCCCTTGAGGACGCCGATGCACACCAGCTCGGCGACGTCCGCGTAGTCGCGATCGATCTCCGCCGCCAGCTCGCCGACCCGCCGCCGGATGTCGTCCGCGGGGATCAGGACCTCCACTTCCCGTACAGCCATGGGCGGAGGAGGCTACCAGATGTCCACCCTGGCCACTGTGCCGTGAGCCCGATACAATGCCGACAGAACCATATGGCACTCTATCCGGGCGCCCGTCTCGGTCCCTACGAGATCGTTGCACCCCTCGGAGCTGGGGGGACGGGTGAGGTGTACCGCGCCCGCGACGCTCGCCTCGGTCGCGAAGTCGCCATCAAGCTCCTGGCGTCCGAACTGTTGCGGGACCAGGAGCACGCACGCAGGTTCGAGCAGGAGGCCAGGGCCGTGGCGGCCCTCGAACATGCGAACGTACTAGCGATCCACGACATCGGCAACGCTCCGGAAGGGGCGTACCTCGTCACTGAACTGCTCGACGGCATGACTCTGGATGAGCTCCTTCAGCGAGGCCCGATCTCGACCCACAAGGCGGTGCGAATCATCGCGGCAGCGGCTCGCGGCCTGGCGGCCGCCCACGAAAAGAGCCTCGTTCACCGGGACCTGAAGCCCAGCAACATCTTCTTGACGCGCGATGGCCGAGTCAAGCTTCTCGACTTCGGTCTGGCCCGACTGACGCGGGCGGATGGGCATCCGGCGGAGGAGACCGAGCTTACTGGTCCGGGACACGTGCAGGGGACACCGAACTACATGTCCCCTGAACAGGCGTTGGGGCGGCCCGTCGATCCCCGGTCGGACATTTTCGCGCTGGGTGCGATTCTCTATGAGCTGCTGTCAGGACGGCGAGCATTCAGCGGTTCGTCGGCAGTGGAGGCCATGACGGCCATCGTGTACGAGGATCCGCCGGGGCTAGATGAGCTGACCAGTCGACTGCCCGTGGCGTTGACCGATGTCCTTCTCCACTGTCTGGAGAAGGATCCGATGGCACGGTTCCAGTCGGCAGGGGACCTGGCTTTTCACCTGGAAAGCGTTCTCTCGACTCCCCTTACGCCGTTAGAACGGCTCGATAGGCCGGAATCTCGGCCACCACGAAGCCGGACAGCATGGCCGTGGCTGGTGGCGGTGTGTGTGGTGGCGGTCTCGGCGAGCGTGTTGTTTGCGGCTATGCAGCGCAACCCCCCATTTCAGCCACCCGAGCTCCACACCCTCACCTACTCCGGTACGGACTCGAACCCCTCGGCAGCTCCTGACGGACAGAGGATCGCGTTCCGGTCGAGGCGGGATGGCATCTCGCGCATCTGGCTCAAAGAGCTCGCGCATGGTCACGAAACAGCTCTCACCGAAGGCCCTGATTCCGCCGTGCGCTTCTCCCCGGACGGGACTCAGATCCTGTTCGTGCGTGAGGAGGAAGGTAGCAAGGCACTCTACCGTGTTGGCGCGGCGGGCGGAGATCCCCGCCGCCTGCTAGCCGATGTCTACGAAGCCGACTGGTCGCCCGACGGGCGCAGGATCGTATTCCTGCGCCGCGTGCGAGGTCCGGAAGGACCTGCGGCCCTCCTCGGGGTGACAGCGGCCGACGGCTTCGGTGAGGAGAAGCTGATCGAGCTGCCTACGCCGTTCTACACATTCCCCAGATGGTCCCCCGACGGTCGCTGGATCGCCCTCGGCCGCGGCGGCGCTGGCATTCCCGGCCAGGTTCTCGTCGTCTCAAGCGACGGAACGGCGTCTCGTGTCATCGATACCGGGACGGAAGGACGCGTTCAGGGCGTGGCTTGGGCCGGCGACGGTAGCCTGTCATTGCCCAGGCGGATGCGCCCTCGGCCGGGCAGCGTACAACACCGGGTCGCATACAGCGCTGTCGTGTCCATGGCCGTTGCCGAACACTCCTCCGCGTCGGCCAGATGGGGACTGGGCTGGACGTCCTGGGAGACGGGGCCCTGGTCTTCGGCACCGAATCAACGAGCCAACAGCTCTTAGAGGTGCCGATTGACGGCTCCGAAACGCCTGAGCGGTGGCTGACTGACGGATCGGCCAATGACCGCCAGCCGACCTACTCTCCAGACGGCGAATGGATCGCGTTCTCCTCGGAACGCGCCGGCAGCCTGGACCTGTGGAAGGTATCCCGCACGACCGGGGAGCTGCGTCGCCTGACAGACGACTCCGCAGAGGACTGGGATCCCGCGTGGACGCCTGACGGTCGATATCTCCTCTGGAGCTCCGACCGCTCCGGCCACTTCGAGATATGGCGGGCGGAGCCCGACGGCAGCAGTCCACAGCGCGTCACTTGGGCCGACAGCAACTTCCAGAATCCGACCGCGACTCAGGACGGCGAGTGGATCACCTTCGTCTCATTCGGCGAGGGGTCGAGGGGTCTCTGGAAGGCTCGCGCAGGCGGCAGCGACCTAACCCGGCTAGTCGCCGGCGACCTGCGGCACCCGGAGCTCTTGCCCGACGGACGCTTCGTTCTCTTCCACCGCCTACTCTCCGGAGACGTGGAATCGATTCAGATAATACGACTAGAGGATGGGGAGGCGACTCCGTTCGAGATCCGGATCCCGTCCTTCCCAGGCGCGGGGAGGGGGCGCTGGCTGCCCGACGGGAGCGGTGTCGCGTTCATCGGGCGCGACGATGAGGGCCGTACCGGCGTTTTCGTCCAGGTCCTTCGCCAAGACCACAGTCCCGAGGACGTTCCCCGTCCCGTCGCGGGCTTCCGGCACGGACACTTGACTGAGAGCTTCGGCATCTCTCCGGATGGCAGGTCCCTGACGGCCGCCCTAAAACGGCCGCAGATGAGTCTCACGATCGCACGTGATGTCAGGGACGTGGTTGCGCGCCCAATGCCTTGATCCGGGGAACCCAACCCGGCCCCGAGTTGTGCTATAATGCAGTTGTAGGAATAATTTATAGCTCGTGGATGATCCGTGGACGAGCACCAAGCTTCACGGGACGGAGGGCGACCTCCCACTCGGTTTCGAGCCGAGCTCGATTCCGGCCAGTGGTGCGACCTTTGGCGGCAAGCCCTGTGGCAGGCCCGTCTACTCGGTGCCGAGGACACCGACGCGGAAGACATTGCCCAGGAAACCATGGCGCGGTTCATCACAGCCGTTCCCGACATCGAACAACCGAACGCCTGGGTCCGCACCGTCGCCCGTCGACTCTTCATCGACCGGCTGAGACGTTGTTAGCGGCGGCCAGCAAGCGCGGGATTCTGGCGGTGAGGCCGCGGTTTTGAAGTCGTGAGCTCGATTCGTTGGTAGGTGGCGTGGACGTAGGCGACGTAGTCGGGCTCGAGTTCGGCGGCGGAGA
>JBOGJI010000058.1:0-7877 GCA_050747865.1 Thermoanaerobaculia bacterium | reverse complement strand
CGAGATCGCTGGACGACAGCGTCGAGCCTTCGGTGGCCGGCAGCTTCTCGAAGCTGGGCATCGGGTCGCCGATCTCCAGCACGGCGTTGTACTCGCCGGCGGCGAGCGGCAGCGCCGTCATGGCCAGAACCAAGGTGAGCACGAAGGTGAGTGTTGCGGGAACTCTCTTCATGGTGTCTGGACTCCTCCACACATACGGGGTTGCTCGTTCATCTCACCTCGTATCTTACGGAGATCCGGTCGATCGGGTTGCCCCGGGACGCAGGTCTGCAGATCGAACACGCCTCGGGCGACGCTCGGCCGTCTCACTCTTGACAGGTGTGCGGGAGAGTGCTGTATATGTAGCGGCATGCTAAGAAAACAGCACGCTGTTCTTCTCGCGTTCTCGATCACGGCGTGTGCGGCCCCCGCATCGGCAACTGTCGAGCAGCCCGTGGCGCAAGCCTCCTCGGGTTACACGACCACGCGCATCGGCGGCATTCACGATTTCGATTACTTCGCGGGCGCGTGGACGACGCGCCAACGCCGCTTGAAGGCGCGTGGAGTCGGCAGCGCCGAATGGGAGGAGTTTCCCGCCACGCTGTGCATGTCCCCCTACCTTGGCGGCATGGCCATTGTCGACGAACTCTACTTCCCGACGAAGGGATGGGCGGGCCTGACCCTGCGCACGTTCGACCTCGAGAAGAACCAGTGGTCGATCTATTGGGTAAGCAGCGCCAGCGGCAAGCTGGAAGCGCCGGTGGTCGGAGGCTTCGACGGCGATCATGGCGAGCTCTACGGCGAGGACCAGGACGACGGCCGCCCCGTCAAAGTCCGCTACACGTGGGACAAGCTCGACCACGATCATGCTCGTTGGGAGCAAGCGTTCTCGTATGACGATCGCACGTGGGAGACGAACTGGACGGCAGACTTCATACGCGCCGACCCGGCAACGACCTGCGAGGCCGGCCGTCCGAAGCGTTAGCCGCATGGCTCGGTAGTGCAATGCTGAGAAAACAGCACCCCCGCAATGAGTTGAGCCGGCGCGAGCGGCAGATCATGGACATCCTCTACGAGCTCGGTACGGCGACGGCCGAGCAGGTCCGCTCGCGGCTTCCCGATCCGCCGAGTTACTCCGCGGCCCGCGCAATGCTGGCACGGCTGGAGGAGAAGGGGCACGTCGTGCACGTCGAGGAGGATCTGCGTTATGTCTACTCGCCCACGGTGGCGAAGGAGGCGGCGCGGGAGTCCGCGATAGCGCGCCTGGTACGGGTCTTCTTCGACGGCTCGCCGGCCCAGGCGGTCACGGGCCTGCTCGGCATGAGCGCCGAGGAGCTGTCGGAAGAGGAGCTCGACAGGCTGCGCAAGATGATCGAGCAGGCGAGGAGGTCGAAAGATGCTGCAGACGATGCTTGAGCTCGTCGGATCCGTAGCAGGAGTCGAGGGCGTCCTCGGGCTGCTGCTGCGTTTGGCCCTGCAGGGAACCGCCGTCGTCGCTCTCGCCTGGCTCCTGGCGAGCCTCGCGGGCCGGCGCGCCGCGGCGGTGCGGCATCTGCTCTGGACCCTGTCGATGGGGGTGCTGCTGGTGTTGCCGCTGGCTGCAGCGCTGCCCGGGGTGGAGCTGCCCCTGTTGCCACCGGATGCTCCATCCGAGGCTCTTGCCGCGACGTCGGTGGGCAGGACGGACGCAACGACGGCGGATCCGAGGGAGGCGACGTTGCCGCCGCCGCCGCCCTCGCAGACCGTGGAGCGCACCGGGAACGAGGAGGTCCTTGCCGCTAGACCGAGCTGGAAGCCGTACGAGACGCTCGCCGGTCCGCTCTACGTCGTCGGACTGCTGATGGCGCTCCTGCCGCTCGGCGTCGGGCTCCTGCGGGTTCGCCGGCTGGCGCGCTCCGCCAGCGAGCTGGCGGGGGGCCGCTGGTGGGCGGGCCTCCTCGCGAGCCTGACGCGTCGGCTCGGGATCGCCCGCCCGGTCTCGCTGCGCCGGCATGACACGCTTACCGTTCCGGTGACCTGGGGCTGGCGCCGGCCGGTCGTCTTGATGCCGCCCGAGGCGGACGGGTGGCCGGAAGCTGAGCGCCGCAACGCGCTGCTCCACGAGCTCGCCCACGTCTCCCGCGGCGACTGGCTCCTGCAGCTCGCCGCCCGGCTCGCCTGCGCCGTACACTGGTTCAATCCGCTTGTCTGGGCGGCGGCGCGCCAGCTCGCCACCGAGGCCGAGCGCGCCTGCGACGACCGGGTTCTGCTCGGTGGCACCCAGGGTCATGACTACGCGGACCAGCTCGTCCTCCTCGCCCGCCGGGCGCGTCATGGCTGGGCGCCCGGCTACGCCGCCATCGCCATGGCCCGCCCCAGTGATCTCGCCCGCCGCGTAGCCGCCCTGCTCGACGAGAGCACCCTGCGGGGCGTCCTGCGCCGCCGCAGCGTGCTCGTCTCCACGGCGGCGGCCCGTGCCGAGATCGTGCTGGACAACGCGGAGAGGCGCTACCGCGTGCTCGCGCAGCAGATCGCCACGGAGGTGCGCACCGCGGCCCGCAACCTGGAGTCCGCCTGGCAGCAGGTCCAGGCCGCGCGGGCCGCCACCAGCCTGGCCGAAGAGAGCCTGGAGGCGGAGCAGACGCGCTTCGAGGAGGGCATGTCCACCAGTCACCCCGCTACCATCCCGCAAGTCTTGGCGATCCTCAGCGGCTGCTGAGCAGCGCCCGCCGCAACACCCACGGGGAGCCGACAGCGGGCAGCCTCATTCGAAGCTACGGTGCCCCATTCTGTAGGGGGCTCTCAGACGGGCTGCCAGATGGGTTGGAGATTGAGGACGAACCCGGACAGCTCTGGATCGCCGGAGAGCTGGGAGGGCTGCTCCAGCACCTCGACAGCCTGGCCGGGCCGGTAGACATGCACGCGCCGCTCGATTGGGTCGATCAGCCAGCCAAGCCGTGCGCCGTTGTCTCGCCACTCTTCCATCTTCTCCAACGCCTCGGTGCGCTCATCCGATGGCGACAGCAGCTCGATCACGAAATCCGGGACGAGCGGCAGGAACTTCTCCTTCTCCTCCGCGGAGAGAGGTTCGAGCCGTGAGCGAAGCACCCAGGCCACATCCGGCGAGCGCATCGCCCCATTGGGCAAGCGGAAGCCTGTTGAGGAATCGAACGCTGCTCCGGTAGCGTCTTGCGCGGTCCAATTCCAAACGGCGGCGGTGAGAGCCGCGTTGCGCGTGCCGGTGCGCGCTCCTGTCGGGCTCATGACGATGAGGTTCCCTGCCGCAGTCCGTTCGATCCGAAGATCCCGGTTCCGGGCACACAGCTCGAACAGCTCGTCGTCGGAGAGGTGCAGAGTATCCCCGAACTCGAGCTTGAGTGGCACGGAGCTGGACACGGCGAGCTGTGTCATGACGTCGGCCCGAAGTCTACCACGACGCGACCCGGGAGCCTCGCGCGAGGTCCCTGAGCGCCGCTCGTTCTGTCCCGGCAGCCACAGTAAGCCAGGAGGCTATTTCCGCCGCTTCGACGGCTGGCGCCCGCTCGGGCAGAACCGGCTCGTCGTCTGGACCGGCGACGAAGACGCCTACCTCCTCACCGTCGAGCCGCCCTGCCTCGATCTCGAGTACGCCACCGGCATCAGCATCACCACGCAGATCGGCCACCTCGATCAACGCCTTCGCCCTTAACGAGAAACCGCCCTCTGAGGGTGGCTCGGAGGGCGGTTCGGATGTTTCGGGAATGGTGGAGGCGGCGGGAGTCGAACCCGCGTCCGAGAAACGCGGCGCGGCGAGGTGTTACGTGCGTGGTCTCCGCTTGTTGTCTCGCCCAGGCGGTTGGGGCGGAGACACCCACCGCTCGGGCCAGCCGCGAGTAACGTCCAGATCCGGCACGCGGCCGACCGGACCATCGGATCCGCTTTGGCGTCGCCCCGACGGGCGCCGCGGATCAGGCCCCCGTCAAGACGTGGCTAGCTTGGTTTAAGCAGCCAGGGCGTAGTTGTCGTTGGCAACTAACTTTGGGTTCGGTTTGTCGAGCCGAAACTCGGCACGCCCCATCCGGACCGCTCGTTCCCCGTCGAAACCGTTGCGCCCCCAGGTCAAAGAACCGCGCGGTCGAGTCAACAACCGCGCCGCGGCCTACATTCCGCGGATCTCTAGTATGTCACGGCGGACAGCGGTCAGCCTTCGCCGGGACCGGGCTCCCGCGCCTCCTCGCGGACCAGCTCCAGGAAGTCCTCGACGCCGGAGTGCCGCAGCCGGGAGTTGACCAGGAACCAGGCCGAGACCGCCAGCACCGCGCCGAGCGGTGCGAGCCCGAGCAGCGGGGGCCAGAACGGCCACAGGGCCACCGCCAGGCCCCCGACGCCACCACCGGCGAGCACGGCGACGGCCGAGCGGTTGACGGTGAGTTGTATGCTCTCGATGTCGATGGTCAGATGGGTTCCGCCTCCCCGCGGGCGGGCGTGGATGCGGGCGGCGATGTGGCCGCGGCGCAGACCGGCGATGACCGGCAGCGTGATGCGGCCGCCCCAGCCGTCGGGCTGCCACTCGGCGCCCCATTGCGCGGCGGCGACGGCGACCGCGGCGAGGCAGTCCTCGGTCGACCGATCGAGCTCGGTCTCGTGGCTCTCCACCGCTCTAGGATATCGCCAGCCGCCAGAAACTTAGGGGCTCGCCGAACCGTAGTGCGACGGGTAAACGGACGTCGAGGAGGGCTGGAGATGCACATGCACACCGAGACGCGCTGGGGTCTGCGCTCCGCTTTCGCATTACTGGTGCTGACGCTGGCGGGAGCCGGCGTCGCCACGGCGGCGGAGCGCACTCGCGAGCTCATCAGGGAGTTCCCGGCCACCGCCGGTCCCCTGCGCCTGGGCAACCTGATGGGTCACGCCCGCCTGGTCCAGGGATCCGGCGTCGCGGTTCGCGTCGTCGCCACGGTGCACGCCGACGGCGGGACGCCCGCGCGCACGCAGGCCCTGCTGCAATCGATCCGCTGGGCCGAGGAGCGGCACGACGGCTACCCGGAGTGGGTGCTCACTTATCCGGTGGACGAGGAGCAACGGTATCGCTCGCTGGAAGGCAGTGGATGGGGGACCACCTTGACCCGCTACCGGGGTCGCAGGGTGAGGATCGGCGGCTGGGCCTCGGGCGCGCCGCTGCTCTACGTCGACCTGCGGATCGAGGTGCCGGCGGGCGCCAGCCTGGGGCTCAAGAACCGACTCGGGCGCATCGACGCCCAGGGGGTCGACGCCGATCTGATCCTCGACACCAACTCGGGCGATGTGGCCGTGGCCGACCACACGGGATCGCTGGGCATCGACACCGGGTCGGGGACGATCGCAGTCTCCTCGGTGCTGGGCGACGTGAATCTGGATACCGGCTCCGGCGAGATCCGCCTGCAGGGCGCTCGCGGCTCGGTGGATCTCGACACCGGCTCGGGCGACGTCACGGCGACGGACGTCGATGGGTCGCGAATCCACGCCGACACCGGCTCTGGAAGGATCGTCGTGCGCCGCAGCCGGGCGCGGGAGCTGGAGGCGGACACCGGCTCGGGCGACGTGCTGCTGGAGGACGTCGACGCCGAGAGCTTCCTGGTGGACACCGGCTCCGGCTCCGTGACCCTGACGAGCCCGCTGCAGCGGGCCCGCGTGGTCGACGTCGACACCGGCTCCGGGGACGTGGTGATCCGGACCGCCGCCGCCGCCGCGTTCCACCTGACCGCGGACCAGGGCTCGGGGGATCTGCGCTCGGGTTTCGCGGACGCCCACCCGATCGCCGAGGGGCGCACTGTCATCGGCTACGAGCGTGGCGACGGCCGCACCCGCATCCGCGTCGACACCGGCTCGGGCGACTGCGTCATCGAGCCGGCGGGGTCGTAGCGGCCGGACCACGCAGCTTCGCGGTGCCCCGTCTCGGCCGCTACGACGGTCGGGCCACACCAGGTCGGCGACTACGGGGAAGTGGTCCGAGGGGTAGCGGCCGTTGTGGTGCGTGGTCACGGTGCGCACGGCGTCGACGCCGAGGCCGCGCACCAGGATCCAGTCGATGCGGCGGTCGGGCTTGCCGGTGAAGGCGTGGTAGGTGCTCGCCGGCCCGCTGCGCCGCCGCGCGCCGGTCCAGGCGTCCCGTAGGTGCCGGGTGAGCAAGACGTGCACCGAGCTCCCGGGCTCGGCGTTGAAATCGCCGAGGAGCACGAAGGGCTCCTTGGCCGGCAGCTCTTCCAGGCGCCGAAGGATGAGAGCCGCGCCGCGCTCGCGCGCCGCCGTGTCCTCGTCGCGGTAGGGCAGGTGGGTGTTGAACAGGACGAAGCTGCGGCCGCCCTCTCTGCGCTCGAATCGCGCCGAGGTGACCATGCGGGGAAACGGGTGGCCCCAGGAGATGCTGCCCGGCACCTCGGGCGTCTCCGACAGCCAGAAGTCGCCGGAATCCTTCAACCGCAGTGCGTCGCGCCGGTAGAACACCCCCATGTGCTCGTCGCTCGCGTCGCCGCGGCGGCCGGTGCCGAACCAGGCGTATTCCGGCAGCTCGCGCACGATGTACTCGCCTTGCTCGCGGAACAGCTCCTGGGTGCCGATCACGTCGGGCCGCTCATCGCGGATGGTCTCGACCAGCAGGTCGCGGCGGCGCTCCCAGCGGTCGGCGCCGTCGTCTCCGGTGAGCAGGCGCACGTTGAAGGTCATCACCCGCAGGGGTGGGGCCGCGAGCTCCGGCCGGGCCGCGCAGGAGGCGGCGATCAGCGCGGCGAGCAGCAGCGACCCGCACCATTGCGCGGGTCGAGTCGCTCCCGCGCCTGGGCGCATGTCTAGGCGGCGCGGGCGGCCTCGGTCTCTTCGAGCTCGTCGAAGAAGGCCTTGACCGCGGCGAGGAAGCTCGCCACGTCGGGGAGCTGGTTGATCTGGTGGCGCAGCTTCCTGCCGTTCGGCAGGCCGTGGGTGTACCAGCCGGTGAACTTGCGCAGCTTGTGCAGCGCCCAGCGCTCCGGCTGGCTGCGGGCGATGAGATCGAAATGCCCCGTCACCAGTTGGCGCCGGTCGGCGAGCCCCGGCTCAGGCGTCCGGCCGCCGGAGAGTCGCGCCTCGATCTGCTTGAAGATCCAGGGGTTCTTGGTCGCGCCACGGCCGATCATGACGCCGTCGCAGCCGGTCTCGGCGAGCAAACGCAGGGCGTCCTCGGGCTGCCGCACGTCGCCGTTGCCGATCACCGGGATCGACACCGCCTCCTTGAGGCGCGCGATGTGGGACCAGTCCGCCTCGCCCGTGTACATCTGCTTCGCGGTGCGGCCGTGCATCGTGACCGCGTCGACGCCGTTGGCCTCGCACAGACGGGCGAGCTCCAGGTAGCTCAGGCACCGGTGGTCGAGCCCGAGACGGAACTTCACCGTCAGCGGGATCGACAGCACCCGCCGCACGCCGGCGATCATGCGCTCGGCCAGCGCCGGATCGCCCATCAGGGCGCAGCCGGCGCAGCCCTTGAGCACCCTGTTGGCCGGGCAGCCCATGTTGATGTCGCAGGCATCGGGGGCGAGCGTCTCGACGATGCGGGCGGCCTCGACCATGGTCTCGACGTCGGAGCCGTAGATCTGGATCGCCAGCGGCCGCTCCTCGTCGCCGAAGCGCATCATGTCGAGCGCCGCACCATGGCCCCCCACCGTCGCCCTGGCGGAGACGAACTCGGTGGCCACCAGCCCGGCGCCGCCGATGCGGCGCACGATCAGCCGGAACGTCCGGTCCGTCACCCCGGCCATGGGAGCGAGCAGCAGCGGCGGATCGACCCTGAGGCCGCCGATCTCCAGCATTGGTAGATCCTTACTGCCTCCCCGCCGTTTGGCGAGGGTTGAAGTCAAGACCCCCTTTCAAACCGTGCATGCGGATTTCCCGCACACGGCTTACGGGTGGCCGCTCGGGTCGCGGCATTACGC
>JBOGJI010000057.1:0-6363 GCA_050747865.1 Thermoanaerobaculia bacterium | reverse complement strand
CGAGATCGCTGGACGACAGCGTCGAGCCTTCGGTGGCCGGCAGCTTCTCGAAGCTGGGCATCGGGTCGCCGATCTCCAGCACGGCGTTGTACTCGCCGGCGGCGAGCGGCAGCGCCGTCATGGCCAGGACCAAGGTGAGCACGAAGGTGAGTTTTGCGGGAACTCTCTTCATGGTGTCTGGACTCCTCCACGCATACAAGGTTGCTCGTTCATCTCTCCTCGTATCTTACGGGGAGCCGGTCACTCGGGTTGCCCCGGGACGCAGATGTGACGATCGAACGCGCCTCGAGCGATGCTCGGCCTCCTCACGCTTGACAGGCGTGCGGGGAAGTGCTACAAATGTAGCGACATGCTAAGAAAGCAGCACGTGGCCGCTGACCTGACCCGGCGCGAGCGCCAGATCATGGACATCCTCTACGAGCTCGGCCGCGCCACGGCCGAGCAGGTCCGTTCGCGGCTTCCCGATCCGCCTAGCTATTCCGCCGCCCGCGCAATGCTGGCACGGCTGGAGGAGAAGGGGCACGTCGTGCACGTCGAGGAGGATCTGCGTTATGTCTACTCGCCCACGGTGGCCAAGGAGGCGGCGCGGGAGTCCGCGATAGCGCGCCTGGTACGGGTCTTCTTCGACGGCTCGCCGGCCCAGGCGGTCACGGGCCTGCTCGGCATGAGCGCCGAGGAGCTGTCGGAAGAGGAGCTCAACAGGCTGCGCAAGATGATCGAGCAGGCGAGGAGGTCGAAAGATGCTGCAGACGATGACTGAGCTCGTCCGATCCATCGCGGCGGTCGAAGGTGCCTTCGGGATCCTCCTGCGACTGGCCGTGCAGGGAACCGCCGTCGTCGCGCTCGCCTGGGTCGTATCGAGCCTGGTGCGCCGTCGTGCCGCGGCCGTGCGGCATCTGGTCTGGACCTTGTCGACGGTGGTGTTGCTGGTGCTGCCGCTGGCGGCGAAGCTGCCCGGAGTGGAGCTGCCCCTGCTGCCGCCGGAAGCTCAATCGCAGACCCCGTCGGCAGCGTCGGCAGCGAGCCCCGATGCAGTCCCGGTGGCCTCGACGGAGGAGAGATCCCTGCGATCGCTGTCCTCGCAAACCGCGGATCGCAAAGGGGGCGATGAAGGAGTAGTCGTTCACCGACCGCTCTGGGACCGCTATGAGACCGTCGCCGGCCTTCTCTACATCAGCGGCATGCTCTTTTCGCTCCTCCCTCTCGCCGTCGGGCTTCTGCGGGTCCGCCGCCTGGCGCGATCGGCGACCGAGCTGGCGCAGGAGCCCATGTGGGCCGGCCTCCTCGCGAGCCTGACGCGCCGGCTCGGGATCACTCGTACGGTTTCGCTGCGCCGGCACGGCAGGCTCACCGTTCCGGTGACCTGGGGCTGGCGCCGCCCGGTCGTCTTGATGCCGGTCGAGGCGGACGAGTGGCCGGAAGCCGAGCGCTGTAACGCGCTGCTCCACGAGCTCGCCCATGTCGCCCGCGGCGACTGGCTCCTGCAGCTCGCTGCCCGGCTCGCCTGCGCCGTGCACTGGTTCAACCCGCTCGTCTGGGCCGCGGCGCGCCGGCTCGCCGCCGAGGCCGAGCGCGCTTGCGACGACCGTGTTCTCCTCGGCGGCACCCGGGGTCATGACTACGCCGACCAGCTCGTCGTCCTCGCCCGACGTGCCCGGCACGGCTGGGCGCCGGGCTATGCCGCCATCGCCATGGCCCGCCCCCGCGACCTCGCCCGCCGTGTGGCCGCTCTGCTCGACGAGGCCACCCTACGGGGGGTCCTGCGTCGCCGCAGCGTGATCCTCTCCGCGACCGCGGCTCTCCTGCTGACGTCGGTGATCGCGCCCGCGCGCCTCGTCCGCGCCGCCGCCGTCGTCAACGACACGCAGGAACCGCAGCGGCCCAAGGACTATGCGACAGGCGCCCGACCGCTCGCCGGGCCGGACGCGACGCCGCTGATGCGCGCAGCGGCGGTGGGCGATCGCGCTGCGGTGGAGCGCCTGCTCGTCGGCGGCGCCGACCCGGACCGCGTGGTTCCGAGGCAGGGCACGGCCCTCATCCTCGCCGCTACAGCCGGCGCCGAGGACGTCGTCGCGGCGCTCCTCGAGCACGGCGCCGACCCGAATCTCGCCGATCCGGTCGGCAACCGCTGGGCAAACCTCCCGCGCACCGCGCTCAACGGCGCGTCGCGGGCGGGTTGCCTCGCATGCGCCCGTCTCCTGCTCGAGCGCGGCGCGCGCATCGATGCCACGCCGCAGGGCGACGCCACTCCGCTGATGGCGGCGGCGCAGTACGGGCACCTCGAGGTCGTCCGCTTCCTCGTCGACCGCGGAGCGAACGTGAACGCGCGCGTCCGGGGCGACGGCACCCCGTTGATCGAGGCGGCCCGCGAGGGTCACTCGGCGATCGTCGATCTGCTGCTCGAGCGCGGCGCCGAGCCCGACGTCGCGGTCGTGGGCGACGGCAATCCGCTCATCATGGCCGCCGCCGGCGGGCACCTCGAGATCGCCCGCACCCTGCTCGACGCCGGCGCCGATCCGAACGTCTGGGTGAGCGGCGACGAGGGGCCGCTCTACCACGCGGTGGAGCGATCCGACCGCGAGATGGTCCGCCTGCTGCTCGAGCGCGGCGCCGATCCCACGCAGACCTGGCCGGGGGACGGCAACGCGCTCGCCGTCGCCGGCGAGTCGGGCGATCGCGAGATGCTCGAGCTGCTCCTGTCTCGCGCGCTGGAGGGCGCTTCGGACGGCGCCACCGAGGGCGGCACGCACGGGGACCCCGATGTCTACGTGGACGCTGACAGCGAAATCGATGCCGATGTCGAGACAGAGGACTGGGGACCCGGCGCCTGGCTCATCGTTGACGGCGCGAAGCACCAGCTCACCGTTCCGCAGGGCGCGGTCGTCGAGTTCGACGGGACGGGACGGCTGGAGTTCCCCGCCGGGCCGGTCTCCGTCCGGCTTCCCGCCGGGCACCGTCTCGTCGTCGACCGCGAGCCGATGGACGGACAGGCGGTGATCACCGGCGATCCCGCGGTGCGCGTCGTGACCGCGGACGGTCGGGTCGCCTGGCGCCTGCGCGCGGTCGCCTGGAGCGTCCTCGACCGCCCCGGCACCCGCATCGAGGACAGCGATCCGACCCACAGGGCGCGCATCGACACCTCCGGCGATCGCATGCGCTTCTACCTCGCCGTCGACGAGCGCGGCCGCGAGACCTTCTTCGAACCCCGGCAGACCTCAGCCGATGAAAGGACGGAATCGTCTCGTTGGGGCACCGGCGACAGGGAGGTGATCCTCGCTCTCACGGCCGTTTTGGGAGACGAGAACGCGTTCGTGCGACGGGCAGCCGTCAACTCCTTGATGGATCTCGGAGTAACACGAGAGGCCTCGGTTCGGCGCGTGCTGCGGCCGTTGCTGCGAGATCCGGATCGCGACGTGCAACACGCGGCCGAGGCCGCTCTCGGGCTGCGCGAGCGCGTTCGGTCCAACCCCGTTGTGGGGAGAAGGACTACGCGTGCGCAGACGAGACCGGCCGCGGAGCTGCTGGCGGCGCTCGAATCCGCCGATGCCAAGCAGCGGGTGGCGGCGCTCGATGCCCTAGGAAACGTCGGAGATACGAGGGAGACGGACACCGTCGGTCCGATCCTTCCCCTCCTCGCGGATGCGAACGAGATCGTTCGCCAGCGCGCCGCGGCTGCCTTGGGCAACATCGGGAGTCCGCGCGCCGTTGACGGCCTCATCGCCGCCCTTCGCGATGCGGACGAGCACGTCCGCCAGGAGGCTGGTGCGAGTCTGGGCGCGATCGGCGATGCCCGCGCGGTGAGCGCCTTGAGCGCCGCCACGCGGGACCGGGATGAGCACGTTCGCCAAGCCACGGTGAGCGCGCTCGGGCAGATCGGTGATCCGCGTGCCGCACCCACCGTCATCGCGGCTCTGAAGGATCCCGATGAACATGTCCGCCAAGTCGCGGCAGGGGCCCTCGGTCGCCTCGGCCGGTAGGCGGCCATCTCTTCCGTAACTTCCAAACCGATCAAACGTAGAAGACGAGCGAGCGATCCACGGATGAATGCTACAGATCTAGCATCTCGGGCTTGGGGCAGCGCGCGGTTCCACTGTGGTGCACGCAGGTCCCGCATTGCGCCGTCTTGCATCGCAGCGGCCGTTTTCGCCGCGAGTCTGGTGCCGGCTGCGCAGGCCGCGGCGCAAGAGCAAGTTCCGATCGCAGTCCGGCGCATCGAAGAGCCGATCACCGTCGACGGGGTCCTCGACGAGGCCGCCTGGCAAACCGTCGAGCCCATCTCGCTTCCCTGGGAATGGTTCCCGGCCGACAACGCCGCGGCGCCGGTCGACACCGAGGTCCTGCTGGCCTATGACTCCGAGCGGCTCTACGTGGCGTTCCGGGCGCACGACCCCGATCCGGCGAGGATTCGCGCTCGCTTCGCGGACCGCGACATCCCGTTCGACGACGACACCGTCGGCTTCATGGTCGACCCGTTCGGCGACCGGCGGCGGGCACTGCAGTTCCGCGTCAATCCCCTCGGTGTGCAGATGGACGCCATCAACAACGACGTGGAGCAGACCGAGGATTTCTCCTGGGATGCCATCTGGGAGTCGGCCGGACGCATCACGGACACCGGCTACGTGGTGGAGGTCGCGCTCCCCTTCCGCCAGCTCCGCTTCCCCCGCACCACCGGCGCCCAGACCTGGGGCTTCCTGGCCATGCGCGACTACCCGCGCTCGCTGCGCCACCGGATGCGCTCGATCCGCACCGACCAGAACCGCGAGTGCCTGGTCTGCCAGTTTCAGCAGATCACCGGCCTCGAGGGCATGACCACTGGCCGCAACCTGGAGGTGAACCCGACCCTCACCGGCCTCGGCACCGAGGCCCGCCCGGCTCCGGCCACCGAATTCGAGACCGTCGACGAGAGCCTCGAGCCCGGTCTCTTCGTCGACTGGGGGCCGGTCCCGAGCCTGTCGCTCTCGGGGACGGTGAACCCCGACTTCTCGCAGGTCGAGGCCGACGCCGCCCAGCTCGACGTCAACACCCGCTTCGCCCTGTTCTTCCCGGAGAAGCGCCCCTTCTTCCTCGAAGGCGCCGATCTCTTCGAGACCCGCCTGCCGCTGGTCTTCACGCGCACCGTCGGCGACCCCGAGGGCGGCCTCAAGCTCACCGGCAAGGAGGGGGCGCACGGTTTCGGCGCCTTCGTCGCCCGCGACCGCATCAACAATCTCATCCTGCCGGGCCCGGAGTCCTCGGATCTCGCCTCGGTCGACGACGACTTGACGAGCGGCGTGCTTCGCTGGCGTCGGGACGTGGGCGAGGCCTCCGCCCTCGGTCTCCTCTATACGGGCCGCGAAGGGTCCGAGTACTCCAACCACGTCCTCGCCGGCGACGGTGTCTACCGCTTCACCGACAGCGAGCTCGTCCGCTTCCAGCTTGCCGGCTCGGTCAGCCGCTACCCGGACGAGCTCGAGACGTCGACGGAGCTGCCCCAGGGAAGCTTCGACGACTACGCGCTGGCGCTCAACTTCACCCACGACAGCCGCGACTGGCTCGCCTTCGCCAGCTACGACGACTACGGGCCGGGCTTTCGCGCCGACAGCGGCTTCCTCCCGCAGGTCGGCGTCCGCGCCGCCCAGGCCGGCGTGGAGCGCCAGTGGCGCGGCAGCGAGGAGGACTGGTTCAGCAACCTCTTCCTCTTCTTCGGGGTCGACGGCTTGCAGGAGCACCACGGCAACTGGAACGAGTGGGGATCGGACCTCGTCTTCGTCTATCTGGGGCCGCTGCAGAGCCAGTTCGAGATCGGGCTGGCTCCGAACCAGGAGTTCTTCGACGGCGTCACCTACCACAACTTCCGGCAGAGCGTCTCCGGGTTGTTGCGTCCGAGCGGCGCGGCGCTCCTCGAACTCGACGTCAACTGGGGCGAGACCATCGACTTTGCGAACAGCCGCCAGGCCGACTTCGTGACGGTCTCCCCGAGCCTCGAGCTCAAGCTCGGGCGGCGCTTCCAGAGCGAGCTCTCCTACGACCGCCAGGTCCTCGACGTCGCCGCCGGCCGCCTGTTCACGCTCGACCTGGCGCAGACACGCGTCCTCTACCACCTCAACCGCCGCGCTTTCTTCCGCGCCATCCTCCAGTACCGCGATCTGCATCGCAACCTGGAGGTCTACACTTTTCCCGTAGACGAGACCGAAGAGTCCCTCCTGACTCAGCTCCTCTTCTCCTACAAGCTCAACGCCCGCACCGCCCTGCTGGCCGGTTACTCCGACGGCCACCTCGGCACCGACGCCTTCGACCTCACCCAGACCGACCGCACCCTGTTCCTCAAGCTCAGCTACGCCTGGCTGCTCTGACCCGGCTGCCGCGCGGATCCGCTCACGGGAG
>JBOGJI010000056.1:0-5806 GCA_050747865.1 Thermoanaerobaculia bacterium | reverse complement strand
AAGCCGAGGAGCTCAATGAGGCCGGCTACTCCGCAGAGGAGATGAAGGACGGCGGCTTCACCGCCGAAGAGCTGAAAGAGGGCGGCTATTCGGCCGAGGATTGCAACGAAGGCGGCTATTCGGCCGGGGAGATGAAGGAGGGCGGCTGGGAGGCCGACGAGTGCAAGGAAGGCGGCTACGAGGCCTCCGACATGAAGGAGGGTGGCTGGACCGCTGACGAGCTCAAGGAGGGCGGGTACGAGCCCGACGAGATGCACGAGGGCGGGTACACGGCCGGCGAGATGAAGGAGGGCGGCTGGGAGGCCGGCGAGTGCAAGGAAGGCGGCTACGAGGCCTCCGACATGAAGGAGGGTGGCTGGACCGCCGACGAGCTCAAGGAGGGCGGCTACTCCGCCGACGAGTGCAAGGAGGGCGGGTACACGGCCGGCGAGATGAAGGAGGGCGGCTGGGAGGCTGGGGAGTGCCGCGAGGGCGGATTCGAAGCCGCGGAGATGAAGGAAGGCGGTTACTCGGCCGGGGAGATGAAGGAGGGCGGGTACGAGCCTTCCGAGATGAAGGAGGGCGGCTACGAGGCCGCCGAAATGAAGGAAGGGGGCTGGGAGGCCGCGGAGTGCAAGGAAGGCGGCTACACCGCGGCGGAGATGAAGGAGGGCGACTACTCAGCCGAGGAGGTGCACGACGGCGGCTACACGGCCGAGGAGATCCACGGCACCTACACGGCCGAGGAGATCCACGGCGTCTACAGCGCCGAGGAGATCTACGGCACCTACACCGCCGAGGAGATCCATGGCGTCTATACCGCCGAGGAGATCCACGGCGTCTATTCGGCCGCGGACATCCACGGCACGTACACGGCCGAGGAGATCCACAACGCCTACTTCGCCGAAGAGATCCACGGCGTCTACACGGCCCAGGAGATCCACGGCGTCTACGAGCCGAGCGAGATCCACGGCTTCTACACGCCGGAGGAGATCCACGGCGTCTACACGGCCGAGGAGATCCACGGCACCTACACCGCCGACGAGATCCACGGTATCTACACGGCGGATGAGATCCACGGCACGTACACCGCGGACGAGATCCATGGCGTCTACACGGCGCTCGACATCCACGGGGTGTATGGAGCCGACGAGATCCACGGCGTCTACACAGCCGCCGACATCCACGGGGTCTACACCGCCTCCGACATCCACGGGGTCTACAGTGCCGAGGACATCCACGGCGTCTACGGCGCCGAGGACATCTACGGCGTCTACGAGGCCGCCGACATCCATGGCGTCTACACGGCGGAGGACATCCACGGCATTTACGGCGCCGCCGACATCCACGGGATCTACGCCGCCGCCGACATCCACGGCGTCTACAGCGCCTCGGACATCTACGGCGTCTACGGCGCCGCGGACATCCACGGCGTCTACACGGCGGAGGACATCCACGAGGTCTACAACGCCTCGGACATCCACGGCGTCTACAGCGCCGAAGACATCCACGGCGTGTTCATGGCCGAGGAGATCTACGGCGTCTACGAGCCGCAGGAGATCATCTACATCTACATGCCCGAGGAGGTCCTGGGCGTCTACTCGATGGAGGAGTTCTACCCCGACGAGGTGGCGGCCTGCGAGGCGGCGATCGAGGAGTTCGGCGCCGCGGTCGAAAACGCCCAGCAGATCCTCACCATGGTCACCGAGCAGGCGAGCTCGGTGCGCGAAGACGTCAATTCCGCGTACCAGAGCATGGCCCAGGCCTCGGTGTCGGCGGTCTCGGCCCTGGAGCGAGCGCAGGGGACGGTCGAAGAGAAGACCAGCGCGCTCGAGTCCACCTTCAGCGACTTCGACGGCCAGCTCGGCGAGCTCTCAACCGGCGTCTCCGACAGCACCGACGCGGTGCAGGCGCAGACCTCCGAGGTCGAGGCGCGCTCCGACAGCATGCTCACCGAGACGCAGACGAGCCACGAGCAGAGCAAGAGCGCGCTCGACGACCTGTCACAGCAGGTGGTCACCTTCCAGGGTGACGCGAGCTCCGACATGCAGACCAAGAAGGCCCAGATCGAGGAGTACCAGCAGCAGTCCGACGGCGTCGGCCAGAACTTCGAAGAGCGCAAGGAGGCGGTGGTCTCCGACTACGACAACCTGCAGGACGACGTCAGCGGCAAGGTGAGCACCGCGCAGCAGGAGTTCGGGACGCTGAAGAGCGACGCCAGCGAGAAGCAGGAGACCCTGTCGTCGAACCTCGACGCGACCAGCTCCTCGACCGTCTCGATGTTCCAGACGCTGCTACTCGACACCCTGATCCAGCAGCTCACCGGCAACTCGGAGGCGCTGGCCGGTGCCATGGAGTTCCTGGAGAGCATCGGCAACGCCGGCCAGGAGCTGATGGACGGCGGCCTGGGCGACGTGATGGACGCCATCTCGGGGGTCGTCGAGGTCATCGAGGCGGTCAAGCCCATCCTCGAGACCGTCGAGACCCTGCTCGGCTAAACGCCGCGAACGGCGAGAACCGGATAACTGGAGGACTAGAAGATGTCAGACGTAACCGAGTTCGGATCTTCCTGGGAAGCGGCGGAAGCGGCGATGCAGGAGATCCAGAGCACCATGGCCGATCAGCTCGCGGCGGTCAACGAGGTGAGCGACACGATCAGCAACGGGGTCGACCAAGCGCGCGGCGCCGCCGACGAGACCATCGACAGCGGCTTCAACCAGCTCGGGCAGTTCCTGGGCGAGGCGGAAGGGGAGTTCGGCGAGGCCGACAGCACCTTCTCGGGCGTCGCCGACAGCCTGGACGGCGCCCTCGCCGACGCCGGCTCCGCGGTGACCGGCATCGGCAAGTCGATCGAGGACACGGTCGGCGAGCTGGAGGAAGAGGTCACCTCGACGCTGGAAGAGACCGCGCAGCTGCACGTCCAGGTGGAGGGCGCCATCGAATCGACGTTGCAGTCGACCGCGACCACGGTGGGCGCCGTTGAGGAGACCGCCAACCTGACCCTGCAGACGGTCGGCGAGCTGGGCGACAGCGTCACCGCGCTGGCCGGCCGCGTCGAGCAGCTCGGCTCTGAGACGGTGGGCAAGGCCATGGACCTCGGCAGCAAGATCGCCGATGACGTCATGTCGCGGGCGGAGAGCCTGTTCGGCGACGTCACCAACGCCCTGGGCAGCGAGTTCATGAGCCAGGCCGAGGCCGGCTTCAGCGGCTTGACCGACAACCTGGCCAACATCGACGAGAACTTCAACAGCTTCGTCAACGGCCTGGGCGAGAACCTGATGAACCGCCTCGGGGAGATCTTCGACAACACCGTCCAGCACGTGCAGGACCAGGCGGCGAAGACGATCGAGGAGGAGATCCAGAAGCTGATCGAGGACGCGGTGGCGTTCCTCATGGAAGAGATCATGACCAACATGACCACGGCCACTCTCGGCTCGGCGATCACCGGGGCGCTCGGACCCGCGCTGCCGGTGATCGTGGTGCTCAAGGGCCTGGTCGGAGCGATCAAGACCGCGCTCGAAATCCTGCGCAGCATCTAAAGGAGATAAACGATGTCTTTCGTAGAAGAGATCCTCGCCGCGGCCCGATCCGCTCCCGACCCGCTCTCCGAGGTCGTGACGCAGGTCGAGAGCCTTTCCCAATCGCTGACCACGGTCGGGGAGAACCTGACCGCCAAGCAGGAGCAGCTGCAGACCGTTCGCGACCAGGTGCAGGAGCGCTTTACATCCCTGCAGGGCGAGCTCGAGCAGCAGACGCAGGCGGTCAACGACGCCGCCAGCACCCTCGGCGAGAAAGGAAACTCGCTCAAGGAGGCGATCGAGTCGGTCGCCGAGGGCGTCTCCGACGCCCTCGAGGTCGCCCAGCAGCAGCTCGACGACTTCTCGACCCATATCGAGGCCGGGCGCGAGGCCGTGGAAGCCGCCAACGAGACGGCGCAGGGGGTGCTCGCCGAGATCCAGAGCGGTATCAACACCGGGCGCGAGGCGCTACAGGCGGGCAGCGAATACGCCTTTGACCAGATCGACGCCCTGCAGGGAACCATTGACGAGACGCTGCAGACGACCGAGCAGATCGCTTCCGACCTGATCGCCGGCGTTGACGCCGGCATCCGCGACGCGGGCTCGAAGATCGAGGAGATGACCGGCGTCACGTTCGCCGACCTGCAGTCGGGGTTCGGCACCGCGGTCGAGCTGCTGCAGGGCAACGTCTTCGAGAACGGCGCCAACATGGCGTTCGACTCGCTGCAGAACATGATCCAGGAGCAATTGAACGGAATCATCGACCAGCTCCTCGATCTGATCACGCAGACGCTGGGAAGCGTGCGCGAGGGCCTGTTCGGCAGCGCCGAGGATGCCGGGCTGGAGCGCAAGATGCTGGAGCCCATCCTCGACGCCCTGCAGCCGGCGCTCGAGCCCCTGTTCTCGGCCGTCGATGGCTTGAAGGGCCTGGCCGAGATGGTGGGTATCGACGTCTAGGCGCAACCGCAATCAGAAGAAGCCTGAGAACGCGAAGGAGAGACGCAGATGAGCATCATAGAGACCGCACAGAGGATCGCAGCGCTGGCCAGCGAGGAGATGCCGGGTGAGGCCCAGGGGGCCGGCGGCGACCTGCAGGGACTGATCGGCGAGATGGAGGCGCTGAACGGCCAGATCGACACCGATTGGGAGGCCGTGAGCTCCCACGTGGACAGCGTCATGTCCTCGGCCGACGACGCCATGAGCCGCGTCCGCGCGGCCGGTGAGGCGATGCAGGCGAAGGCGAGCGAGGTGGCCACCGCGTGCGAAAGCGCGGCGAGCGAGGACGAGAGTCTTCTCGACTCCGCCCGCACCGTGGTCGAGGCCCTGGACCAGGGCGTCCAGGCGCTGATCCCGGACATCGACGGCGTGGTCGCCAGCGTCGAGGACGTGTTCGGCACCATGGGCTCGGAGCTCGAAAGCGAGTTCGGCAGCCTCGATGGGATCCGCTCGACGGCGGAGGAGTTCCTGCGCGGCGACTTCTCGTCGCTGGTCAACACCGTCGGCGAGACCGTGCTCAACCGCTGCAGCGACCTGGGCAGCTTCGTCTCCTCGGAGGCGCTGATCACCATCGCCGACGAGGTGAGCAACCTGAGCTCGCACGTCGACGACGTCGTCAGCCAGGCGTCGGCGAAGCTCGACGAGGTGCGCTCGACCATGGAGGAGGAGGGCAACACCGCCCTCTCCTCGGTGCAGGACATGTTCAACGAGAAGTTCGGCGGGCTGATCGAGACGGCGCAGACCGTCGCCGACCTGATCGACCGCGTCGGCCAGGCGATCGCCACCACAAGCGAGGCGGTCGGCGACGCCACCAAGCTGCTCGGCCAGGGCGTCAACCTGACCGCCATCGGCGCCAAGTCGGCCCTCGGCATCATCGAGGACATCACCGAGATCTTCAGCGAGGTCGTCTAGGCGATCGCATGTCGATCCAAGGACGACGCGCGGCTCTCGCCCTGATCGTGTCGGTCCGGCCGGTCGGTGCTCTGCAGGCGCAGGACACAGCGCTGAGCACCGACCGGCCCGGCATGCTCTTCAGCGCCCAGGTGGTCGGTCCGGGGTATGGCAGCTCGAGTCGGGGATCGCGCATACCGGCGACGAGGAAGAGGGCGTGGACGTGACCCTGCTGGGTGTCGCCACCAGCCTGCGCTGGGGGCTCACCCAGAGCCTGGAGCCGCGCCTGGGGGCGCCTCTGTGGACCCGCGTGGACGTCGAAGCCGGGCCCTTCGACTTCGACGACGAGGGTTACGGCGACCTCGAGTTCGGCGTCAAATGGAGCCATACGCTGGCCGCCGACCCCGACGTCACCTTCGCCC
>JBOGJI010000055.1:0-11317 GCA_050747865.1 Thermoanaerobaculia bacterium | reverse complement strand
CGAGTGCCGCGAGTGCTTCCTCCACCGTCATCTGGCCGCGCACGACCCGCTCGCCGTGCTCGAACACGCGTGTGACGATCTGCTCCACCTCCGGCACCTGCGGCAGCGGCCGCACCCGCTCGAGCTGCTGCTGGAATGCGCGCGCATGACGGTTCTCCGTCAGCACGGGACTCGTCCACGCCGCGCGGTTCGATGGCAGGTCGCCCGTCAGCTCGTAGAACCGGACCTGCTGTTCGGGCTGCGACAGGTATTCGATCAGCCGCCACGCCGCCGCCCTGTTCGGCGAGTCGCGGAACAGCACGAGACTCGAGCCGCCCGCCATCGATGCCCCGGGCCCGTCCGGCCCCGGCAGCGGCGCGGTCATCCACCTGTCCTGCAGCTCTGGCGGCATGCGGTTGCCGAACTCGCCGATCTCCCACGGACCGGTGATCATCATTGCGATATTACCGCGCGCGAACTCCTGGTAGCGGTTCGAGATCTCGGCCGCGCTCACGGCCGGGGCGAGGCCTTCGCGAAACAGGCTGACGTAGAACTCGAAGCCTTCGCGGAACTGGTCATCGCTGAACGCGCCGTAGCGGCCGCCGTCGCGCAGCAGCGAGCTGCCCGTCTGCATGCCGAAGATCACCGGCTGCGGCCATTCGTTGGTCGGCAGCAGGATCGGGTAGCGGTCCGGCCCCATCTGCTGCTTCATGCGCCGCATCGCCTCGCGCCACGCGCCCCATGTGTCCGGCATCTCGTCATAGCCGGCTTCGGCGAGCAGATCGGTTCGGTAGAAGACGACGCGCGTGTCCACGTACCACGGCACGCCGTACGCCCGTTCGTCCACCACGTTCGTCGCCCAGATGCCGGGGAAGAAATCCGCCGCGTCGATCTCGCTCGAGCGTTCGATCCAGGGGCCGAGCTCCTCGAGCGCGCCGAGTGCCGCGAACTCCGGCACCCACGTGTTGCCGAGCTGCGTCACGTCGGGGGTGGCGTCGCCGACGAACGCCGTGAGCAGCTTCTCGTGCGCGGCCGTCCACGGCACCTGCTGCACGCGCACGCGCAGGCCCGGGTTGCGCCGCTCGAATTCCGGGACCAGCGCCTGCACCACTTCGCCCTCGCGCCCCATCGCCCAGAAGCTGATCACGACGTCATCGCCAGCCGTGCGCTGCGGCCCGCACGCGGGCGCGACCAGTGCGATGAGCAGAAGTGCACCGAGTGCGTTCGCCACAGCCGCACGTCCGCCGCTGCGCCGCTGCCGGTGCGCGCCGGACTCAGCCACAGCGACCCTCCAGCCAGCCGCCGGTGAACCCCGCGCGGCACAGGCCGCGCACGATGTACGGGTTGCGCTTCATGGTCTCCCACACCAGCCCGCTGCGATGGTTCTCGAGCATCAGCAGGATCGGACCCTGGTCGATGCCGAGGTAGTCGCCGTCGATCCAGCCGAAGCCCGGCACTACGCGGCCATGCTGCGGTGTCACGTCCGTGAACGTGAACGTCGGGTTGAACGCATCGAGAAATCCATACTCGCCGAACAGATGGTCGCCGTAGCGCCGGCGCATCTCGACGAGTGCGGGGATCGTGACTTCGGGTGCGAACGGGATCGATCCGCCCGCGGCCGTGGGTGCGATCGTGCCATCATCGCGCACCTCGGTGAAATCGGCGCCGCGCGCGGCATAGGTGAAGAACCGGCGCGGCGTCCCGTTCACCTCGAGCGTAGCGCCGAGCGGGCCATCCGACGCCGTGAGGCCCCAGATGTGGGTGCCGTAGTCGCGCCAGCCCATCGGGTTGTCGATCGCATACGCCCGCTGCGCGAGTGTGGCGCGGCGGCTGTTCTCGAAGTAGTCGATGCCGCGGCCGCGCATGTAGTCGTCCCGGATGCCGCGGAAATCGATCCACACGTGCGAGTACTGATGGCCGAACAGCGGTGCGAACTGGAGGAACTCCTGACCGTGGAGCTCACCCCATTCGTAGGTGCTCGTGTACCGATCCCACACCTCCTTGCCGGGCGGATGGGTGGGGGAGCCCAGGGCGAGGACGTGCAGGATGATGCTCTCGTCGTAGCCCCGCCAGCGGCCCGGCCCGAAGGCCCGATCCGGCTCGGGGTGCCAGGCCATGGTGATTCCCTCTGTGTCGCGGTCGAAATACGGCCACTCGATGCGCCGGTAGAGCGCGTCGGCCAGTCGCCGGATCTCCGCTTCCTCCGGGTCGGCGCCGTCGAAATACGACTGCACGAAGAGGACCCCCGCCATGAGCAGCGTGGTGTCGATCGTCGACAGCTCGGTCACCTCGAACCGCAGCCCGGTCTCCATGTCCAGGAAGTGGTAGAAGAAGCCCTTGTAACCGGTGACCGCGGTCATCCCCGGACCCTGGGGAGCCCGCCAGAAGAACCGCAGCGTCGCCAGCACGCGCTCGCGCGCCTGCTGCCGGGTCACGTACCCGCGCTCGACCCCCAGCGGGTAGGCGGTGAGCCCGAAGCCGACCGCGGCGATGCTGGCGAACGGCCGTGACGGCCAGCGATCGGGTACCAGCCCGTTCTGCGGATTCGCCGTCTCCCAGAAGAAGTCGAACGTGCGCCGCTGCAGGTCGTCGAGGAAGGACCCGGGTGCGGGCGTCGAAGTCGATGCCGGCGGCCGCTCCAGCGGCGCGGCGCAGGCGGCCGCCAGGACTGCGAGCATGACGGAGAGAAGATGAGCCCTCCTCATCGGCGCGGGTGCAGGGTATGAGCCCCTCCGCCCCCCGTCAAGGCGAGTTGCGACGAAGCACCATTCGGGAAACAATGCAGCCGCGATGCTCCTCGCGGCCGACATCGGTGGCACCAAGAGCACCCTGGCCCTGTTCGAGGGGCGGCCCGAGGGCTTGCGGCTGGTACGCGAGGCGACCTTCCGGAGCCGCGAGTTCCCGGGCATCGAGCCTCTCGTCGCGAGCTTCCTGGAGACCGCGGAGGGCACTCTCGAAGCCGCTTGTTTCGGGGTCGCCGGCCCGGTGCTCGACAACCACGCGGTGACCCCGAATCTGCCCTGGAACGTCGACGGCAAGGAGCTGGCCCGCGCGGCGGGCATCCCGCGCCTGGAGCTGATCGGCGATCTCGTCGCCACCGCGGCCGGCATCCCTCTGCTGAACGAGGACGAGGTCGTCACCCTGCAGGCGGGGCGTCCCCGCCACGACGGCAGCGCCTTGGTGCTCGCCGCCGGCACCGGCCTGGGAGCCGCGATCCTGCCGGGTCCCGACGGCGCGGGCGAGCCGCTCCCTTCGGAGGCGGGTCACATGGACTTCGCCCCCCGCAACGAGGAGGAGATCGGGCTGCTTCGCTTCCTCGCCGAGCGCTTCGGCAGCGTCAGCCTCGAGCGCGTGCTCTCCGGGCCCGGCCTGGTCCACCTCTATCAGTACGTTCGAGAACGGAGCGGCCGCTCCGGCGATTCATCCCTGCTCGCCGAGCTGGAGGAGAGCTGCGACCCGGGCCGCGTGATCGGCGAGGCGGCGGCCACCGGCCGCTGCCCCTCGTGCGTCCGGGCGCTAGAGCTGTTCGTCGATGTCTTCGGCGCCGCGGCGGGCAATCTGGCGCTCGCCACACTGGCGACCCGCGGCGTCTACCTGGGCGGCGGCATCCCGCCGAAGATCCTGCCCCAGCTGCGTGCCGGCCGCTTCCTCGACAGCTTCGTCGACAAAGGCCGCTTCCGCGGCTTCCTGGAGGCGGTGCCGGTCTACGTCCTGCGCAACCCGAAGACGGCGCTGCTCGGCGCCGGCCGCCGGGCCGCCCTGCTAGCGGCTTCAAACGCCTGAGCGTCGGGCGACACCCGACGCCTGAGGCGGCCGGCGTCTCTGCCGGCCGCCCGCCCGGCAATCACGTCGCCGTGACGAGCAGCCACACACCCCCGGCGGCGAGCACGAGGCCACTGACTCGGCGGCTCCAGGCGCCGAACGGAACGAGCTTCTCCAGCAGCACGAAGAGGGTGATGCCCGCGATCCACAGCAGGCTCATGACGCCGCCGACGAAGAGCAGGAGCATAAGGGCCCAGCAGCAGCCGAGGCAGGCCAGCCCGTGCTTCACGCCCATGCGGAGGGCTCCCCCCACACCGGGGCTCCAGTGCAGCGACAGGTGCTCCATGGGGGACCGACACTCTCCCAGACAGGCGCGCTTGAGCGGTGTCCACTGGTAGGCGCCGGCGGCGATGAGCAGCACCGCCGCGAAGACGGGGCTCGCCGACTCCATCATCGGTGACAGCAGGGCCGCCTCCGCCAGCCGCCATTGCAGCAGGGTGGCGGCGAGGCTGAATCCCGTCCAGACGAGCAGATAGCCGCCGGCGAAGGCGTAGCTGCGGAGCACCGGCCGCCGCGGCTGCGATCCGTTTCGCACCGCCGCGCTGTAGTGGAGGATGGTGGGAGCGGCGCTGGGCAGCATCATGCCGGTCATCATCACGGACCACATGAGGAATATCAGCGTGAAGTACCGGCCGTCCCAGGTGCCGTGCATCATCCAGGCGGCCAGGCCGTCCATGCGGCCGTACATGTCCAGCGACGCCGCGACCAGATACAGCCAGCACAGGACCACCGTGCCCACGATCCCGGCAAGGACAGCGAGCCCGGGCCTGCGGAGGAAGGATTCGAGAGCGATCGGAGACCCCATGAGCGGTCGTCTGGTCACAGCGACGACCTCAGACGCCGTCGGCGGCCCAGGCCGCACGGTACAGCCGTGCATGCGAGCCGCGCAAGGCCAGGGGGCGACGTGTATCCTTCACCCGAGGTTCCTCGTGTCAACGCACCTCGCCGTGATCGCCATCGGCTCAGGAGTCGAGATCCCGATGAGCGAGGTGCGATTCGCGGCCTCCCGCAGCTCGGGTCCGGGCGGACAGCACGTCAACAAGGTGGAGACGCGCGTCATCCTCTCCTTCGACCTGGCCGGCTCGCCCAGCCTGACCCCCGAGCAGAAAGCGACGCTCCGGGATCGCCTGGCCAGTCGGGTGACCAAGGCGGGCGTCCTGCGCGTGACAGCCCAGCGCCACCGCTCCCAGGCCGCCAACCGCAAGCTCGCGCTGGAACGCTTCGCCACGCTGCTACGAGAGGCCCTGGTCGAAGAGACCCCACGCCGACCGACACGGGAGCCGGCGCGAGCCGTCCGCCGGCGCCTTGAGCAGAAGCGGCGCAAAGGAGAGATCAAGCGCCTGCGGTCGGCCAGGCCCGACGGCGAGGAGTGAGGATCACCCGTCGGACGGCAACGGTTGATCGCTCTCGCCGCAAGGTCAACCCTGCAAGCGGAACCACCACGCGAGGAGGCGCTTGGTGTGAGGGGTGAGCTTGCGGCGGTTCCAGGCGTCGGCGGCCTTCTTCGCCACCTCGCCGACGGTGGGGTAGGGGTGGATGGTGGAGGCGATCTTGCCGAGGCCGATCCCGTGGGTGACGGCGAGGCAGAGCTCGCCGAGCATGTCGCCGGCGCGCTCGGTCACCAGCGTGGCGCCCAGGATGCGGTCCTTGCCCTTCTCCAGATGGAGGCGCAGGAAGCCTTCGGTGTCGCCGTCGAGGCGGGCCCGGTCGACCTCCTCGAGCGGCACGGTCAGGGTGTCGACCTGGACGCCGCGCTCCTCGGCGTCCTTCTCGTAGAGGCCGACGTGGGCGATCTCGGGGCTGGTGAACGTGCACCAGGGGATGGTCAGAGCACTGGCCTTGGCGGTGGGCGCGAAGAGGGCGTTCTGGATGACGATGCGCGCCTGGGCGTCGGCCAGGTGGGTGAACTGGTAGGGCGCCGCGACGTCGCCGCAGGCGTAGACGCGGTGATGGGTCGTGCGCAGCTTGTCGTCGACCTTGACGCCCTTCTTGTCGAACTCGACCCCCGCCGCCTCGAGCCCCAGATCCTCGACGTTGGGGGCGCGGCCGGCGGCGACGAGGAGCGCGTCGGCGGTGACCTGCTCCCCTCGCCCCTCCTCGCCGATGCGGAAGGTGAGCACGGTCTCGTTCCCTCGTCTGTCGACCCGGGCGATGCGGGCGTCGAGGGCGAGCCGGATCCCGTCCCGCCCGAGCGCGCGCTGGACGATGCCGGCGGCGTCTGGATCCTCGCGGATCAGCACCTGCGGCATGATGTCGAACAGGGTGACCTCGCTGCCGAAGCGGGCGAACGCCTGGGCCAGCTCGCAGCCGATGGGGCCGGCGCCGAGGACGGCGAGCCGGCGCGGCTGCTCGGTCAGGGAGAAGATCGTCTCATTGGTCAGGTAGCCGGTCTCGGCGAGGCCGGGGATCGGCGGCGCCGTGGGCCGGCCGCCGGTGGCGATGACGGCGCGGCGAAAGCGCAGCCGCCGCCCGTCCACCTCCACGGTGTCGCGGCTGGTGAAGCGCCCGGAGCCGAAGAAGACATCGACCCCCAGGTCGCGAAAGCGCGGCGCGCCGTCGACCGGACCGATCGCCGCACGCACCTCGCGCATGCGCTCCATGGCGCGCGCAAAGTCGCCCGGCTCCGCGGTCTCGGAGGCGCCGAAGGGGGAGCCGGTGCGCGCGGCATGCCAGGCATGGGCTGCGCGGATGACACCCTTGGAGGGCACGCACCCGACGTTGAGGCAGTCCCCTCCCATGAGGCGGCGCTCCACCAGCGCCACCTTGGCGCCCAGCCCGGCGGCGCCGGCGGCCGAGACCAGCCCCGCGGTGCCGGCCCCGATCACCACCAGGTGGTAACGATCGCGTGGCTCGGGGTTCGTCCAGTCGGGCGGATGGACCTGCTCCAGGAGGCTGCGGTTCGCCTCGCTCAGCGGCTCGACCAGCCGTAGGGCCTCTTCGTCCAGATGCGATGCGGGTACCCGTGCCGGCTCACTCATCGCGGTTCTCCATCTCGACTTCCTGCGCCAGGGTGCGGCGGGCGATGCGGGTGATGAACAGGGTGACGACGACGGTGGCGACGAGCCCCGCGCCCAGCACCAGCCAATAGCCCACGCCGCGCTCGACCTCGGCGCCGGCGGCTACCGCCGCCAGGCTGCCGAGCGCCTTGCCGTAGTAGACGTAGAGAAACGTGCCGGGCAGCATCGCCAGGCAGGCGATGAGGTAGTCGCGGAAGCGCACGCGGGTCAGCCCCAGGGCGTAGTTCAGCAGGTTGAACGGGAAGACGGGCGACAGGCGCAGCAGGGTGACGATCTTCAGCCCCTCTCGGCCGACCGCCTGGTCGATGGCGCGAAAGCGGGGGCGCCCTGCCAGCCGACGCTCGACCGCCCGCCGGGCGACATAGCGGCCGACCAGGAACGCCGCCGAGGCCCCCAGCGTCGCCCCGACCAGCACGAAGCCGGTGCCCCGCGCCAGCCCGAAGATGGCGCCCGCCGCCAGGGTGAGCAGGGATCCGGGGATGAACGCCACGGTGGCCAGCGCGTAGCCGAGAATGAACACCACCGGGCCCCAGACGCCGAGACCGCCCACCCACTCGGCAAACCGGGGGACATAGCCGCCGAGATACCGGCCCGCAAGCACCAGCAGGGCGAGAGCTGCGACGCCCATGAGGACGCGCAGGAGGAGGTGCCAGGGCACAGTTCGCGGGCGGGTCACGGTAGAGGTAGGAGCTGCGCCGGCTTCTCTCACGGTTCGACTCCTTGAGCGGTCGTTCCCTACGGTCGCACCATCCTACGGCCGAACGTGGGAAGCGGTTCACCATGCTACGGTTTCGCTCCGAGCGGGGCTCCGACGGAGCAAAGCGGGGCCCCGTCAACGACGGGGCCCCGCGACACGGTCCGTTCCGCGAAGCGGCCGGGGCTGCCGGTCAGGCTCCGCTACCGCGGCGCCGCAATGTACCGGATGTACGGCTTGGGCGATGTCCAGCCGTCCGGATACTTCGCTCTCGCGGCCTCGTCCGACACCGTCGGCAGGATGATCACGTCGTCGCCATGCTGCCAGTTGACCGGCGTCGCCTTGATCTTCTTGTCCGGCCCGATCACGAACACCGAGCGCACGGTGGCGTTGTCCGCCGGCGTGCGGCCGGCGCAGGTATCGCCCGCCTCGGCCGGCAGCATGTCGAACGCCTTGGCCACCTTCAGCTCCGGATCGCCGATCATCGAGTAGCTCACCTCGTGGCCTGAGGTCTCCTCGATGTCCCGCGACCACCGCTTCCCGTAAGGGTTCTTCTCTCGCGTTACGGCCCGTAGAGCGTGAGCCCGAAGGTCTTGGTGACGAAGACCGCCATCTGCTCGCGATTCACCGGCGCCGCCGGGCAGTACGCCAGGGGCTCGGCGCTGCAGCCGCCGGTGATGCCGTGGTCGTGCAGCTCCTCGATCCAGTCGGCGAACAGCGACGGGCAGGCCACGTCGGTGAAGACGCCGGCACAGGCGGGTGGCGTGTAGCCGGCACCCTCCAGCGTCTTGAGCAGGAAGACGGCCATCTGATCGCGGGTGATGGGGCTGCCGGGGCAGTAGTTGCCGCCGCCGCAGCCGGCGACCACACCACGGCGGAAGAGCTCCTCGATCCAGGGACAGAACAGGCTGTCGAACGGCACGTCGGCGAAGACCTGCGACTCCGCGTCGCAGGGTGGTGGCACGTAGCCGGGGCCTTCCACAGCCTTGAGCACGAACACCGCCATCTGCTCCCGGACATTGACGCCCGAGGGGCAATATTGGGTGTCGCTGCACCCGGCGGTGACCCCGCTATGGAGGAGGGTCTCGACGAACCGGTAGAAGAGATTCGTGGGCGGCACGTCCACGAAGCTGTCCCCCATGTGGAGCGTCCACGTGTAGGCCGTCTCGTCGGAGAGTGTCTCCTCGAAGGTGGCGTCCCAGTGTCGGGCCGGCCGCGTGACGCCCACGGGCCCGATGTCCATCTGGTAGCACAGCCCGTTGTCGCGGCAGCTCGCGGTCTCGCCGGGGAAGACCAGGCCATAGTCGGCCGCGGCGACGAGGATGTCGTAGCTCGGACCGTCGGGGCCGGTGAGCCCGGAGGCGGTGCCGGAGAGCGCCTGCTCGAACTGGCCGTCGTGGTGCCAGGCCGGGGCCACGTCGACGATCTCCCCCGGCTCGAAGACGCGGTTGCCGTCGGAGGCGAGCGGCTCGTAGTCGACCTCCAGGGTCACCGGCGAGAAGACCTCCGTCTTGCTGACGCCGTTGCCGGTCAGGTCGAGAGCTGCGGTGGCACCTTCGGCGCTTCCCGCTTCCAACGTCGCGCCGGCCGGCCCGGTGGCCGTCGGTGCGAAGGTGACGCCGACCGTACAGCTCTGGCCGGCGCTCAGGATGGTGCCGCAGTCGCCGGTGTCGGCTGCGAAGCCGTTACCCAGCGAGCTGAAGAGCAGCCCGGTGGCATCGCCGTCCCCGCTGTTCGTGAGCGTCGTGGTCATCGTCTCGCCCATGCCGAGCTCGACGTCGCCGAAGTCGAGGCTCGTGGGATCGAACGTCAGCACGGGCTCCGCCACCGCCGTCACGGTCAGGCCGAGCGGCACCGTGACCAGGGGGTTCGCCGCGTCGTTGCTGGCGAGGCACAGGGCCGCCTCGTACGCTCCGGGCGCCTGACCGGTGGCGTCGAAGGTGACGGCCACTGTCTGCTCGCCGCCGCCCGGTACCGCACCGCTCGTCGGATCGACGCTCACCCAAGCGGGCAGCGGGCAGCTCGGCCCGCGCAGTTGGATCTTGACCACCCGCCCCGGGTTGGTGATCGTGCCGAAGTAGGCGAGGTCGCCCGTGGGCTCGATGACCAACGCGCGGAGGAGGTTCTCGCCGCTCGCCAGTGTGATCGCGCCGACCCGCGCGAAGGTCTCGAGATCGATCTTCACCACCCGCCCTGGGCTGGTGCTGGTGCCGAAGTAGGCGAACTCGCCGGCGGGATCGATCGCCGCCGAAAAGAGCTGGGCCTCGCCGCTCGGCAGCGAGATTGCGCCGACCCGCTCGAAGGTGTCGAGATCGACCTTCACCACCCGCCCCGGGATGGTGAAGTTGGTGCCAAAGTAGGCGAAGTCTCCCGTGGGCTCGATCACCAACGAGACGAGCTGGTTCTCGCCGCTGGCCAGCGTGATCGCATCGACCCGCTCGAAAGTATCGAGGTCGATCTTGACCACCCGCCCCGGGTCGGTGCCCATGCCGAAGTAGGCGAAGTCGCCCGCGGGATCTACCGCCGCCGACCTCGTTTGGTTCTCGCCGCTGTCCAGCGTGATCGCGCCGGCCCGTTGGAAGGTGTCGAGGTCGATCTTCACCACCCGCCCCGGGCTGGTCAACGTTCCGAAGTAGGCGAAGTCGCCTGTGGGATCGATCGCCGCCGAGACGAGCTCGTTCTCGCCGCTCGGCAGCGTGATCGCGCCAACCCGCTCGAAGGTCTCGAGGTCGATCTTCACCACCCGGCCCGGGACGGTGTTCGTGCCGAAGTAGGCGAACTCGCCGCCGGGATCGATCACCGCCGAGTGGGGCCGACCCTCGCCGCTCGCCAGCGTGATCGCGCCGACCCGCTCGAAGGTGGCGAGGTCGACCTTCACCACCTGTGCCGGCTGCAGCGGGAAGAAGTTGGTGGCGAAGTAGGCAAAGTCGCCCGCCGGATCGATCACCGCCGACCAGATCTGGTCCTCGCCGCTTTCCAGCGCGAGTGCGCCGATCCGCCGGAGGCCGGAGGCCACCTCCCAATCCAGGGTCGTGCCGCCCAGGTTGGCGATCGTCAGCTCCTGGACCTCCATCTGATCTGGCTGCAGCGTGGCTGACAGGCTCTCCGGGTCGACGTCGATCTGCTGGGCCTGCGCGGTGGAGCCGAGGATCGCGAGCACCAGGGCGCCGATCAGGTGGCGGGCCAGCCCGGCCGCCGCACCGGCTTCAGACGAGTGATTCGTTGTTGCATGCGTCATGGTCTTTCTCCTCCGTGTCCGCGCTATGGAAAGATGCCGGTGAGGCAGATCACGTAATCACCCTCCGGACCCTGATCCCCTTGCGGTCCCTGTGAACCGGCAGGCTCCGGCACGCAGGCCGGTGGCCGATACTCCATGACCTCCAGGGCCCGAAGCAGAGCCGCCGCCATCGGCTCCTCGTATCCGCCGTCCGCCCACGAATCGTCGGCCAGCTCCGGCTGCTGCGCCATCGCCGGCACTGCCAGGATCAGCGCCGCCACCAAAACCAGGGTGTGTCCGAATGTCCGCATCCTCACGGTCTCTCGATCTCCTCGTCTGGTCGTCATTCGGAGTCGTTCCTTGCAATGATGTCGATCGCCCGCCAGCGTAGGCGGCGGCGTGGCCGCCGGGAAGAGAGGGCACCCCACGATCTGCGTGTGGTCGACCCCACACACCGGTGTGCGTTTCCGCACGGTGCCGGTGCCGAGCTGTGGTCGTTCGAGTCTGCGGGACGCGTTGGCGGGGCGGCGGGTCGCTCTCTACAGCTCGCTGCGGTGCCGGAGGGCGAACTTCAGGACGGCGTTGTGT
>JBOGJI010000054.1:0-5059 GCA_050747865.1 Thermoanaerobaculia bacterium | reverse complement strand
CCGGAACTGGATGATCTCGGCTTCCGACGTGCTACTCTGTTCCATGGCGTAACCCCCCTTCGCCGTCTCGCGGCGATGTCGTTGATCAACAGGAGGTTACGCCATTCTCATTTTCCACGGAACTCGGGACGGATCCCTCTGCCGCCGTTTCGGGGGTAACCCGCGGACAAGCTGGCCTCCTCGAGGCCACTCCCACGAGACTCTTCACAGACTCGGGAGCTTACGACCGCGGGGAACCGGTCGTTCCATAGGGTCTATCCTTGACTGCGCAAGGGTACGGCCTCCCGCGGGTGGCTCCTGGCGTGGAACCTCGTCGGCTTCATCGACCTGGTCGCCGCAATCGTGTTGGGAAACCTGTATTCGAACGGTCCGGCTGGCATCCTGGCGACGGGATCCGTGACCACCGAGCCGATGGTGACCTTTCCCGTCAGCCTGATCCCGACGTTCCTCGTCCCCCTCTTCCTCTTGCTGCATGGGCTTGTCTTCGTACGCGTCAAGCACCTCGACGTTCCGCTGCGGCCCGCCGCCTCCGGGCTGTCCGCCGTGCAGCAGCGGCGAGCGCCGACCACAAGTCGCGAAGCATGAATGGCGAGTCGGTTCCAGCGCTACTCGGCGTCCGCGGTCGCTGCCAGTAGCTGGTACACGCGCAGCGCGCGAATCCGCCAGCCCTCGGGCGTTCGGAGCATGACCGCGAAGATCGCGAAGGTCCTCACGGTCGCCGGCTCTGTGCCTTCGCCGGGCCCCAGGCGCAAGATCTCGACCCCGCCGTCGACAGTCAGCACGTCGGGCGCCACGGTGTGGATCCGGCCCACGGTCGTGAGGTGGCGGAGGTCGTCGGCGAACTGCGGGAATCGTTCCTCGAAGAGCTCGCGGATGGTCGCCCGACCTTCCAGGGCCTGCCTGCGATCCACGAAGACGAACGTGGCGTCCACCGTGAAGAGGTCGCTGAATCGTCGCGCGTCGCGCTCGTTCCACGCCGCGTCGAGCGTCGACCAGAGCGAACGTACAGCCGCATCGTTCGCTCCACCGGACTCCTCGACGGATTGTGCGCGCGTCTCGATCGCGGTTGCCGCGGCGGCCGAGAGGAGGACGGCGGTCGCCGCCATCAGGACTCTCCGGGAGCCCGTCCTCGGTGGCGACGACTTCGACATGTCCGTATGTACGATCTGGCGCCGGGTCTGTTTCGCGACGACGTGACGACGGCGTGAAAGCCTACCGCATGGCGTGCGGCGACAGGACGAGAATCGGCCCGCACCGGGTGATCGATCTCGGGGCGGGCCGGGGCCTTTTCACGTCGTGCCCGGGACTAGCGACAGGCGCCCTCGCAACAGTGGGCGACCCGCGGCAGGGTGAAACGCTTCATGAGCGGGACCTCCTTTCGGATGTCGGTGGATCCGGCGACCGGTCGGCCGGGTCCGAAGGTGAGGGTTCGTCCGGACGGGCTTCGCAGCACACCGCCCCGGAGCCCGGGGGGCAGCAGCTCTCGATCGCTTCGGTGAGCCCCTTGAGCGCCGCCAACAACTCGTCGTAGCAACAGCAGTAGCGCACCTCGCGCCCGGCGCGCTCGGCGCTGACCAGGCCGGCGTCACGCAGCACCGCGAGGTGGCGCGAGATCACCGACAGGTCCCGCGGCTTGGCCGCCGCCAGCTCGGAGACCGTGCGGGCACCGCCGCAGCAGGCGGCGAGCTCGGCGAGCAGCTCCAGGCGGCCGGAGTGGGCCAGGGCCTTGAAGAACACGGCGCCGGGCGTGCGTTCGAGCTCGGGTCGGGGGCGGGGCTCGTTCATGGCGAAGAGGACACTAGCATGATTGCGCAAAAATGCAAGTGTTGTGATGCGGGGTCGTCTCGCGCCGGTCCGGGGGCTCCCCACGAATCCGCACTGGCTCGCGATCCGCGGCGACAGGACGCGCCCCGTATCCTCCCGGCCCGCTCATCCGTCTACAGGGCGTGGAGCGATGGAATACTCAGCCCGTGCCCGCCGAACGTACGCCGCGGCCGCTCGCCGGACCGAGGATCAGGAGCTGACCGTGCCGGCGCGCCGCGATCCCCCCGGGGAGCTCGCCGCCGGTGTCCAGGAGACCTGGCACCGCTTCCTCGACGAGTACGAGCCCCTGCGGCCCGAGCTCTATCGCTACTGCCGCCACCTGACCCGCAGCCCGTGGGACGCCGAAGACCTGGTGCAGGACACGCTGGCGCGGGCCTTCGTCACCCTCGGCCGCCTGTTCCAGGCGCCGCCGGCGAACCCGCGGGCGTGGCTCTTCCGCGTCGCCTCGAATCTGTGGATCGACTGGCTGCGCCGCCGGCGCGAAGTGCCGGAGGAGGTCCCCGAGCCGGCCGCGCCCGTCGAGCCGCGCGTCGATCGCGACGCCGCCGGCACCCTCATCGCCCGGCTGTCGCCGCAGGAGCGCACCGCGGTGGTGCTCAAGGATGTCTTCGACTTCACGCTGAAGGAGGTCGCCGAGATCCTGTTGACCACGGTCGGCGCGGTCAAGGCGGCGCAGCACCGTGGCCGCGGCAAGCTGGCCGAGCCCGAGGAAGCCGAGCCGGCGCGCCCGACGCCGGCGGTCCTCGACGCCTTCTGCGACGCGTTCAACGCCCGCGACCTCGATCGCCTGACCGCCCTGCTCCTCGACACGGCGATGGTCGAGATCGTCGGGCTGGTGACCGAGTACGGCCCGCAGGCGGCCCGCGATCTGGAGACCGGCTCGCTCCACGGCATGATGTACACCGACCTGAGCGCCGACGACCCGCGCGGAGGGGTGGCGCACGACCTGCGCCACGGGGTGCTTCCCGATCCGCCGCGCGTCGGGGTGCGCGCCCATCGCGGCGAGCCGATCCTGCTCTTCTGGTATGCCCACGAGCAGGGCGAAGCGGTGCGCGCGGTGGCCCGGGTGGAGACCGACGGCGGTCGCCTGGCGCGGCTGCGCAACTACTTCTTCACCCCCGACGTCGTCGCCGAGGTCTGCCGCGAGCTGGAGCTGCCGTACTACGTCAATGGCTATCGCTACTGGTGATCTCTTATGAGAAAGCTGATTCTTTCGATGATGGTCTCGCTCGACAGCCGCACCGCCGGCCCCGACGGCGACCTCGAGTGGTTTCGCACCGACGGCGACTTCACCAGCAAGGAGCGGGAGATCGCCTTCGCCGAGCGCATGAACACGCTGCCCAAGATCGTCTACTCGCGAACGCTGAGCGATCCGGCCTGGGGCCCGGCGACGGTGGTCCGCGACGTCCGCGCCGAGGACGTCATGGCGATGAAGCGGGAGCCGGGCAAGGACCTGGTGCTCTTCGCCGGCGCCACCCTGGCCTCGGCGTTCGCCGACCTCGACCTGATCGACGAGTACCGGCTGATGATCCATCCCATCGTGCTCGGACGGGGTCTCCCGTTGTTCGACGGCGTGGCGGACGAGCATCCCCTGAGGCTGATACGGGCGACGACGTTCAGCTCCGGCGTCGTCCTGCTCCACCACGCGCGCGAGCGCGGCTGAACCCGCGCTATCCCAGCTGGCGGCAGGGCTTCGCCGCCACCGTCCGGTAGGCGTCTCTCAGTGGCTGTCGCTCGCTTCGGGTCAATAGAGTAGGGCGCCACGCATATTCGGCGGCGAGCCGGAAAGGGTAGTGTGTCGATCTCGGCGCTGCTCACTCGACAACTCCATGAGTGAGGACGAATCGCACGAACGACGCGCCCTGATGGCGCACAACGCACAAGGAGGAGGCGATGCCTGCTCACAAGGTAGGAACCCGCGAGGAATGGCAGACAGCTCGCGACGAGCTCGCGAAGCTCGAGGCGGAGCATGCGGAACGCAACGCGGAGATCAAGCGCAAGCGCCTGGAGCTCCCCTGGGTCCCGGTCGAGAAGGAGTACGAGTTCGAGACCGAGGACGGCCGCAAGACGCTGGCCGATCTCTTCGAGGGGCGCTCGCAGCTGCTTGCCTACAACGTCATGTTCGGGCCCGACTACGAGGCCGGCGCCTGCCCCGGATGCTCGAACCTGGCGGATCATCTCAACGCCGCCGCGCTGCACCTCGGGCATCGCGACGTGACGCTCATGTGCTTCTCGCGCGCGCCGAGCGACCGGCTCGTCGCCTACAAGCGGCGGATGGGTTGGCAGTTTCCGTACGTCTCGACCCACGGCACCGACTTCCCCTTCGACTTCGGGCTCGCGCTCAACGAGGCGCAGGCGCAGGCGATTCCCGAGATCCAGGAGATGGTGGACGCCCCGCCGGCGTGGCTGCAGGACTGGGGCAAGCAGGTCGGCGCCAAGCTCGAGGACGGCCTGCGCGAGAACCCGAGCTGGATCGCGTTCGCTCGCGAGAACGGGACCGTCTACCACACCTACACGGTGTCGGCGCCCGACCCGTTCGTCGCGCCCTACTACTCGTTCCTGCTCGAGCGGACGCCGAAGGGCGCGGATGAGTCCGAGCCGCGAGCGTGGCGCAAGGACGAGTATCCGGACTGACGGAAGCCGACGCGGCAATCACCCGCCGCCTCACCTCGTCGCTTCAGCTCACCACGCAGCCGCGTCGTAGCAGCTGGCGAACGGGCTGCCGGCGCTAGGATCCATCGCGCGAACCATGCGGAGCGCCACGATCCTCGAGCTCATCCAACAGGGAGTCCGACGGGGCGAGCGTGCCTGGGCCGATTTCGGAGCCGGCGACGGTGCGTTCACGCGAGCTCTACGCGAGCTTCTGGGGCCGGCGGCGGACGTCTATGCGGTGGATGTGGATGCCTCCGGATTGAGACGTCAGCAACGCAGCTCGGGCTCGCGCGGCGACGACGCCCAAGCAACGCGGCCAGCCAGGCCCATGCGGCCTTGTGGATCGACAAGGCGATCGATCGGGTCGAGCCGTACGCTCCTGGGATCTGCCTGCGTGGGGACGTGAAGTTTGCGCTGACGAAGAACTTCGATCGGTGGAGCGAGCGGGTGGACTTGCTGTTTGGCATGGAGGCCAACGGGGCGCTGGTGCGTCGCGCGGAGGCGCTGCGGGAGACGAGCTGGCGACGCCTGAAGCGCAAGCCCAAGTACACGACGAAGACCGGCCAGAAGCGCCAACGTTCTC
>JBOGJI010000053.1:0-15998 GCA_050747865.1 Thermoanaerobaculia bacterium | reverse complement strand
AGGAGCTGTGCATGCGACTTGAGAAGACCATCGGTCAGCCGTGTGCGGGAAATCCGCACGCACGGTTGGAACGGGGACCTCAGGAAACGGAGTCGACAGGCCACCGCGCCTGAGGTCTACCAATGTCCAAGGCGGATATGAGCTCTCAGCCCGGCCGCGCCGGCTTGGTGCGTGCGGTCGGCTTCTGGGGTCTGGTCGCGATGTGCATCAATGCGGTGGTGGGGAGCGGCGTCTTCCTGCTGCCGTCGGAGACCTACAAGATCCTCGGCCCGTTTTCGCTCTGGGCGCCGCTGCTGTTCGCCCTGCCGGTCTTCGTCCTCGTCCTCTGCTTCGCCGAGGCGGCGAGCCATTTCGACGAGCCCGGCGGGGCGTTCCTCTACGCCGGCACCGCCTTCGGCGACTTCCTCGGCTTCGAGACCGGCTGGATGAACTGGCTGGCCCGCATCACGTCGCTGGCCGCCCTGTCCAATGGCTTCGTCCTCGCCCTCGGCCGGCTGTGGCCGGCTGCCCTCGAGACCGGCCCGCGCGCGGCGCTCATCGTCGGCACCATCGGAGCCCTGGCCGCCATCCACATCGTCGGCGTGCGCTACGGCGCCGCCACCATCTACGTCCTGACCGCCGCCAAGCTGCTGCCGCTGCTCCTCTTCATCGCCGTGGCCCTGGCGCTGCTGCCGCACAACCCGGTGCCGGCGTCGCTCGAGCTCCCGGGCCGGGAGACGAACTGGAGCGAGGCGGCCCTGTTCATGCTCTTCGCCTACGCCGGCTTCGAGAACCTGGGCGTCCCGGCCGGCGAGTACCGCAACCCCCGCCGGCACCTGCCGCTGGCGCTGCTCGTCGGCATCCTCGGCATCGCCGCCGTCTACGCCTTGACCCAGTTCGCCTCCATGGCCGCGCTGCCGGATCTCGGGGGCACCGGCACCCCGGTCGCCGACGCGGCGGGAGTCTTGCTCGGCCCGTTTGGCGCCTGGCTCATCACCCTCGGCGCCATGGTCTCGATGCTGGGCACCAACTCGGGCACCGTGCTCGAGGGCTCGCGCATGCTCTACGCCATCTCGCTGCGCCGCCGCCCCTACCGAGCCGTAGGCTATGTGCACCCCAGCTTCCACACCCCCGTGGTGGCCATCCTCATCCACGCCGGCGTCGCCACCCTGCTGGCCCTGGGCGGCACGTTCGCCAGGCTCGCCGTCCTCTCAGCGGTGGCCCGCCTGGCGACCTACCTCTTCACCTGCCTGGCCGTCCCGCGCCTGCGCCGCCTGTCCGACGGCTTCCGCACCCCGGGGCTATGGATCCCCATTCTCGGCACCCTCATCTCCCTGCTCATCGTCGTCACCCTCGGCCGCGAGCACCTGCTCGCCGCCCTCCTCGCCTTCGCCGCCGGCGCCGTCCTCTGGGTGCTTGGTCGGGCGACGGGGCGACGCTCTCCTCTGGCATAGATTGCCCGCCAGAATAGATACGGGGAGCCGGCTGCGTGCCAGCTCCCCGAGAGAGTGACTTCTCGATCGCTATCCGATCAGAATCGGAATCTCGCGGATAGCTGGATCGTCCGCGGATCGAAGAAATCACGCGGTACGCCCAACCCCGCTTCGTTCCTCTTGTTCTGGATGTTGTATCCGGTCTGCTTGTCGACCACATTGTAGATGTCGGCCGCCAGCTGTACGGTGTAGCGTTCTCCGAATATGAAGTTCTGCGTGTAGTTTAGATCGAGCTGGTAGTGATCGTCGGTCCGACGCGACCCGGCCGGCTCGGCATAGCGATTGGTGTCACTCGTGCTGCTCGTCAGATGACGATAGACCTCAGAGTCCCATATCTCCCAAGGCTGTCCGTCCAGGTAGGTGGCGAAGGCGCCGACCGTGGCGTTCCAGTCGAGGTCGTAGGAGCCGAAGAGCTTGAGCTGGTGGCGTCGGTCGCCGCGCAGATCTCCATTCTTGAAGTCCCAGACCTGGCGACCAGCTCCGTCGGCCAGAAACGAGGACCCGATGAAGATATTTTGATCGTTGTCGGTAGTCGTGTTGTCCTGGTCGAAGTTGCCGTAGTAGTGACTCCAAACGTAGGATCCGTTGAAGTAGATCTTTTCTCCACGGTAGTCGGTTTCGAAGCTCGCCTCCCAGTACTTGGTGAACGCGCCGTCCAGCTGGGCGATCACGTAGCTCGAACCGCCGATCTCAGCTTGCACCTGGTCCAGGTCGGGAATGTAGTCCTCGGTCGGAATGCCCGGCGGCGGCTCGAAGCGGCTACGGGCGTCGTTGTTCGTGTCCTCCCAGAAATGAGCACCGTAGCGGTAGCGAGCGAAGGCACGAGCGCCCCAGTGGCTCGAGAGTTGCCTGGAAGTTCCGAGCATGTACTCGTCGATGAATCGGGGCTCGAGGTCATCCTGGAAGAACTTGCCCGAAGAGCCGGAGACCGGAGTGGTGTGCAAGAAGTTCCCGTCGGCGTCGAAGTAGGCGAAGACCTCCTGCTGCAAGTTGCGGTCCCAGGAGGCCGCGCGCGGTAGCGACGTGGCCGATGGGTGGTACCGGGCGTAATTGGCGTAGATCGTGTCGCTGCCGTTGTAGGCCCAGACGGCACCCAGTCGCGGCTGGATCATGTCGTCGAAGTCGATCTCGTACATCTCGTACTCGTTTCCGACGGCGGTCTCAAATCCCGAGATGTTGCCGCTGTTGGGGCGCAATCCCTGGCCGAAATAGGTGTCCTGGCTCAGCAGCACACCGATATTGAACGTCCAGTTGTTCCACCGCAGGGTGTCGTTGAGCTCGATATTCTGGGACTCGAAGCTCGAGCCGATGGAAGGCACTACGCCTCCGGGCAGGCTCTGCTGCTGGAAGCGAGCGCTGTAGAAGACGGGCTGCTGGGCGCCCTCAACGTCGGAGCAAAGCGCGAGGTCATTGTCACCCGGGTCGTCAACGACGCAGAATCTGCCGCCCGAAACTTCGATGGATCCCCAGCCGTTGGACAGGCGCGACAGGTCCTCCTCGTTCTCCATGAACTGGTAGCCGACGTGCAGGTCGTGCTGCGTCGGGCCCCAGTTCAGCGAGTAGTCGTATCCGACTTGATAGCTCTCGCGGAAGAAGTCCTGATTGTTGATGGTGGTCCCGCCCCCAACGTCTCCACCGCCGAAGCGTTCTCCGTTCACCAGGAATCCGTAGCGCTCGATGATCGGAGCGATGAACGTGTTGAACGCTGACTCCCCTTCGATGGGTTGAGGCACGAACAGGTGGCCCATCTGGTCCAGATTGTCGACGTCCAGGCCGACGCTGCCGTCGACCGCGATCTGGAAGCCGAACTGCGTATCTGGACGCGAAGCCGTCTCGTTGTCGAAGTCGGTGTAGTTGGCTGACACCAGGCTGTTTCCCGTCGGCAGCCACGAGGCCTCGAGGATGCCGATCGTGAGACCGACATCGCCGCCTTCGGACGTCGAGGCAGAGGAGAAGCTGCCGACGCTGGTCGCCGAGTCCTCACGATCCGAGTCGCGGTAACTGGCGTGAACGAGGACCGAACCCGTGGGGGTGAAGGTCAGCTTGCCGAAGTACTCGTCGCGCGTCTGCTCGAAGTCCGGGACCTCGCCGTAGACGTTGCCGCGATTGACCCGGTCGATCGTCGGCCGGTAGTACGAGGCGTAGAAGAACAGCCGATCGCGCAGGATAGGACCGCCGACGTTGGCCACCGTCCAGTCACGCTCCTGGTCGGATTCCGCCACAACCTCGAGATCCACTCCGCTGGGCAGATCGGGGTCGAAGTCGCTGACCGTATCCTCGGTCTCGATCTGGTAGCTCAACTCTCCATGGAATTCGCTCGTACCGGACTTGCTCACCGTGTTGATGGTGAACCCTCCGGAGCGGTTGAAATCGATCGCCTTGGCTCCGCCCTTCACGATGGACACCTGATCGACGTCGTGCGACGAGGGCTCGGCCGAGAGCGTGCCGAAGAGCGGCAGGCTCACGTCGCTGCCGTCGAACTGGTAGACGTTGTCCTGGCCGTTGCCGCCGGCGCTCGGCCCACGAGTCTGGTCCTGTGTGTACTGAACGCCCGGAATGAGCTTGAGGAGATCGCGGTACTGTTGCGCGACCGGAAGCCGCTCCAGGAACTCGTTGGAGATCGCAGTCCTGATCTCCGCCGAGGAGGGGTCGACGAGCTGCACTTCGCTCAGGACCTGGATCTCCTCTTCGAAGCCCTCGAGGCCCAATGTGACGTCAACCACAGAGTCCTGCTGCAAAAGCACTGTAAGCCGCCGCGTTCCAGACCCCATGCCCTGGAGGCTGAAAGTCAGGTCGTATTGCCCTGGCGGCAGGTGGGGCAACGCATAGCGACCGGTTTCGGAAGTCGTGGCAACACGGGGCTGCGGGAGCACGTCGCCGCGGGCCTCGACCGTGACGCCGGGCAGCGGCTCGCCGTCAGCCGAGGTCACGCGACCCGAGACCGAGCCGGTCTGCTGGGCCAGAGCCGGCACGGCGGCCAGCATTACGGCGATCACCATCACGGAGAGGAGCTTCTTCGTCATGCCGATGCCTCCTTCGAGCTCCGGCTCGCGGCCTGGCCGGCCGGGAGCCGGGGTTGCGAGTTCAAGGCCGTACACCGCATCGCCGCCGATCGCCGAACGGCGTCTCGATCTATGGCGGGCGAGGTGGTGGCCGATCGGATTCAGAATGTCCACGAGGATAGCAGGCCGTCGAGCCAGTGCCAAGGTCCAGTCGAGCGGCACGCTCCTCCCTACGCACCAGGCGTCGATCGGTTCGCTAGCGCCTGGCGGACGGAGCCTCCGGCGACGCTGAGGCGGTGCCGTGCGGTCTCCGCGGGGACGCCCAGGCGGGCCATCACGATGGCGGTCTTGACCTCGCCGTCGGCCGATCGCAGGAGATCCGCGGCCTGTTCGGGAGTCACGTTTCCCGCCGCGGCGGTGATCCGCACCGCGCGGTCGCGCAGCTTCGCCGAGCCGGGGCGCAGGTCGACCATCAGGTTCTCGAAGACCTTGCCGGCGCGGACCATGGCCGCCGTGGTGATCGCGTTGAGCGCCGCCTTGGTCGCCGAGCCCGCCTTGAGGCGGGTCGAGCCGGTGAGGATCTCCGGGCCGGTGTCGAGGGCGACCAGCAGGTCGACCAGGCTCGCGAGCTCCGGGCTCGCGGCAGTGCAGGTGAGGAGCACGGTACGGGCTCCCCGCGCGCGCGCCGCCGCCAGCGCCCCGCGGACGTACGGGGTCACGGAGCTGGCGGAGATGCCGATCAGGAGGTCCCCCCGGCGGAGCCCGTCTGCCGCAGCACGGCCGTCGTCCTCGCGGTCCTCGGCGCCCTCGCGTGCCGCGGATACGGCGTCCGGGCCGCCGGCGATGACCGCCTCGATCCTCTCCGGCTCGGTCCCGAAAGTGGGCGGACACTCGGCCGCCTCCAGCACGGCGAGACGTCCGCTGGTACCGGCTCCGGCGAGCAGGATGTGGTCTCCGGTCTCCAGCGCGTCGGCGAGCCATTCGGCGGCCTGCCCCAGCTCCGCGGCGTGGCGCAGGACGGTCTTGATCCCTCGGGCGTCCTCCTCGACCAGGAGACGGACGACCTCTTCGGGCTCCAGCGTGTCCAGGTTCTGGCTCGCCGGATGGCGGGATTCGGTGGGGAGCTCGCCCCAAGGACGGTTCGCGTCGGGCACGGGCTCTTGACTGCGAGGGACGGCCCCCGATGCCAAGACGCGCTGTTCTGCCAGACTGCGATCGAACTCGTCAGCCTCTTCTCGAGTCCAGCTTCCAGCGAGATGGTCAAGGTCTCGGTGATAACGACTCACAGGTCATAACTTACACCGGACGTCGCCGTGGTAGCCTCGCGTTTCGCTCTGGCCATGCGCTACGTGCTCGGAATCGACGCCGGCGGCACCAAGACGGTCGGGCTCCTGGCTGACGACGAGGGCAAGGTCCTGCGCGACACTCGCGCCGGCGGCGCCAACTTGCGCCTCCACGGTGAGCTGGGAGTGGAGAAGGTGCTCTACCAGGTCCTCGAGGCCCTGGATCCGCCGGACCCGGTCGCGGCGGCATGCCTCGGCATGGCCGGGGTCGATCGCGCGGAGGACAAGGCGGTCATCGACGACGTCCTGCGCCGGCTGGGGCTCAGGCAAGGCGTCCGCATCGTCAACGATGCCTACGTGGCCCTGGTGGCGGGATCGTCCGCCGGCATCGGCATCGTCGTCGTCTCCGGCACCGGATCGATCGCCTACGGCATCGATCCGCAAGGGCACACGGCGCGCTCGGGCGGCTGGGGCCCGTTGCTAGGCGACGAAGGCTCGGCCTTCTGGCTCGGCCACGCGGCCGTGCGCCAGGGGGTCCGCGCCACCGACGGACGGGGCCCGGCGACGTCGCTCTACGATCGCATTCGCGAGCGGGTGGGGGTGGAGGAGACCTCCGGGCTGGTCGAGTGGTTCTACGACCAGGAGCTGTCGCGCGACCGGGTGGCGCGCCTCGCCAGCGTTGTCGAAGAGGCGGCCCGCGACGGCGACGGCGCGGCCAGCGATCTGCTGAACCAGGCGGCCGAGCACCTGGCGCGCGCCGCCCGCTCGGTGTCCCGGCAGCTCACGTTCGCGGACGGCTATCCCGTGGTCCTCGCCGGCGGAGCGTTTCGCGCCTGCCCCAGCCTCCACGCCCGCCTCGAGGCCTGCCTCGATCTCCCCAAGGCCCGGGTCGTGCGCCTCGAAGCCGAGCCGGCCACGGGGGCCGTGCAGCTCGCCCTCGACCAGCTCAGGAGCCACTCTGGTCGCGCTACCGAGCCCGAGGGAAGCCGGTCCAGTGGCTGAAGGAGGGCCGGCCGCGGGCGCGGGCCAGAGGATCCTGATCGTCAACGCCGACGATCTGGGGCGCACCGAGGGGATCAACGAGGGAATCTTCGCTTCCCACGAGCGCGGCCTGGTGACCAGCGCGACCCTGATGGTCGCCTGCCCGGCCGCCGAAGCCGGGGTCGCTCGGCTGGCCCGCTTCCCGCGCCTCGGCGTCGGGCTGCACGTCCAGCTCACCGGCGGGCGCCCCCTCGCGCCGCCTGACCGGATTCCTTCGCTCGTCGACTCGGACGGGCGGCTCCCGCGCTGGCCGGAGGGGCTGCGCGACGCCCGAGGCGAGGAGATCCTGGCCGAGCTGCATCTCCAGCTGGCGCGCTTCCGCGCTCTGACCGGCCGGGACCCGACGCACCTCGACAGCCACCACCACAGCCACCGGCTGCCGCAGGTGCTGGCGGAGGTGATGGAGATCGCACGACGGGAGGGGCTCCCGGTGCGCAACGCCGGGCCGGAGGTCGCGGAGAGCCTGCGGCGTGCCGGCCTGCGGACGCCGGACGTCTTTGTCGAGCGATTCTTCGGCGACGAGGTGCGGCCCGAGGTGCTGCGGGAGGTGCTGGAAGGGCTGGAGCCGGGCGTCACGGAGCTCATGTGCCATCCGGGGCTGGCGGACGAGGGCCTGCGCGCCGAGAGCAGTTACGCCGAGGCGCGGGAGCGCGAGCTCGCGCTGCTCACCCGCGCCGACATGCTGCGGATGGTGGAGGAGCGCGGGATCCGGATGGCCCACTTCGGCACGGCGTTTGGAACGGCATCCGGGATGGCATCCACGACGGCATGAAGGTCGTCCGGCTCGCGCACCCGGAGGCTGTCGCCCGCGCGGCCGCCGACCTGCTGGCCGGCGCGGCGGCGGCGAGTCCGGAGCTCACGCTGGGACTGCCCACCGGCCGCACGCCTCTGCCCTTCTACGCCGAGCTGGCCGAACGGCGGCGGCGGGGCGGGCTGGACCTGTCGCGTGTCCGCGCCCTGAACCTCGACGAGCTGGTCCTGCCGCGCGGGCATCCGGCCACCTTCCGCGTCTACATGGAGCGGCACGTCTGGGGACCGCTCGGGCTCGACCCGAAGCGCCGCGACATCCCCAACGGTGCGACCACGGATCTCGTGTGGGAGTGCCGGCGGTACGACTGGGTGCTGGCCGAGGCGGGGGGGTTCGATCTCGCGTTCCTCGGCATCGGCGCGGACGGTCACGTGGCCTACAACCTGCCTGGACCTCCCGTCGACGGGACGCACGTGGTGCCGCTGCCGGGCAACTTGGCGGAGGCGCTGGGTGTCCCCGCCGCCTGGACCCCCCTGCGCGCCATCACCGTCGGCATGGCCTCGCTGCGCGCGGCGCGGCGGCTGGTCCTCCTGGCCACGGGGGCCGCCAAGCGGCAGGCGATGCGAGCCTTGCTCGAAGAGCCGGCCGGCCCGCGGTGGCCGATCTCGCTGCTCCGCGACCACCCCGACTTCCAGGTCCTCGTCAGCGAGGACGCGTTGGGGAGCGAGGGCCGTCCGTCGTGAACGTCGGCGGCGCCGATCTGCTCATCCTGGCCGCGTACCTGGCGGCAGTCGTCGCGCTCGGCCTGTGGATAGGGCGCGGTCTGCGCACGGTCAGCGACTTCATGGTCGGCGACCGCAATCTGCCGTGGTGGCTGATCCTGGTCTCCATCGTCGCTACCGAGACCAGCACCGTGACCTTCCTTTCCATCCCCGGTTTCGCCTGGAGCCGCGACCTCACCTGGCTGCAGATCCCGCTGGGTTTTCTCCTCGGCCGCTTCGCCGTCGCCTTCTTCCTCCTGCCTCAGTATTTCCGGGGCTCGATCTACACGGCCTACGAGGTGCTGCACCAGCGCTTCGGAGGGGCCACCAAACAGGCCGCCTCGGCGCTGTTCATCGTCACCAGGAGCCTGGCCGACGGGCTGCGGCTGTTCCTCACCGCCATCGTGCTCCAGGAGATGACCGGCATCCCCATGCACTGGGCAGTCGTCGCCCTGGGGTCGGCGACGATCCTCTACTGCGCCCTCGGCGGTATGCGGGCGGTGCTGTGGACCGACCTCATGCAGTTCGTCGTCTACATCGGCGGGGCCCTGGTCGCGTTCTGGCTGCTGCTCGACCGGCTGCCGGGGGGCTGGAGCCAGATGGTGGACATGGGGGAGGCGGCCGGCAAGCTGCGCATCTTCGACCTGACCCTCGACTGGAGCGAGCCGTACGGGCTGTGGGCCGGCCTCGTCGGAGGGATCTTCATCACGCTGGGCTCGCACGGGGTCGACCAGTTGATGGTGCAGCGCTATCTGTGCGCCAGGGGGCTGCCGCAGGCCCGGAGGGCATTGTGGGTCGGCGGCTTCGTGGTGCTCGCCCAGTTCGCGCTCTTCCTGCTGATCGGTGTCGGGCTCTGGTGCTTCTACCAGCTCTTCCCGCCGGAGGCCGCGTTCGATCGGCCCGACCGCGTGTTCGCGCATTTCATCCTGCGGGAGATGCCGGTCGGCGTCGTCGGCCTGCTGCTCGGCGCCATCTTCGCCGCCGCCATGTCGACGCTGTCGAGCTCGCTCAACTCCTGCGCCACGGCGGCGGCGAACGACCTCTACTTCCCGCTGCTCGGCGAGCGGGCCGGCGAGGAACGGCGCAAGCTCCGGGTCACCCGCTGGCTGACCGTCTTCTTCGGCGTGGTGCAGATTGGTGTCGGCATCGGCGGCCAGTGGCTGAAAGGCACTGTCGTCAGCAGCGTCCTCGGCATCGCCGCCTTCACTACCGGTATCGTGCTCGGAGTCTTCTTCCTCGGCCTCTACGCGCCGCGCGTCGGCCAGCGCGCCGCGCTCGCCGGGCTGCTCGTCGGCCTCGCATCCATGACCGCCATCTTCTTCCTCACCCCCCTCGCCTGGCCCTGGTACGCACTGGTCGGCTCCCTCAGCACCTTCGCCGCAGGCTTCGTCGCGAGTTACCTATGGCCGCGACATCAGCGGTCAGAGCGGTGGTAGAGGAGATAGGGGCGTCGGGCGTCGCGCCAGGCCGCATGGTCGTCGAGGTCGGCGGCGAGGATGGCTTCCACCGCCGCGCCCGACGTGAGCTGCTCATAGACCCGCGGCGTGCCCAAGAGGCGGGTCAGGGCGTCGCCGGCGTCGCGCCACGCGAAGCCCGGTTCGAGCTGCAGCCGATGCAACAGGGCGATGCCGAAATGGTAGGGGCTCGCGGCGAGCGGGTCGGTCACCTGGACGGAAAAGCCGCGGCACGCCTCGTCCGCGTATTTCGGTGAGGGCGCCGCCTCCGAGCCGCGGGGGGTGAAGGTGGACGGTCGCATCGCGAAGCCCGGCTCCAGGATCGACACCGTCTCCGGATCGAGCCACGGGGCGCCGAAGCGGAGGAAGGGAGCCGTGGTCCCGCGGCCCTCGGACACGTTCGTCGCCTCCAGCAGCGCCACCCCCGGGTAGGCCAGCGCGGCCTCGGCGCTGCGCAGGTTCGGCGAGGGGGGCACCCAGGGCAGCCCGGTGTCGGTCCACACCATGTCGCGTCCCCACCCGTCCATGGCGACGACCTCGAGCGGAGCCGGCCGTGGCAACCGGTCGTTCACCAGGCGGGCCATCTCACCCACGGTCATCCCGTGCACCAGCGGCCCCGGCGCCAGGTTCAAGAAGCTCGCCGGCACGACGTCGCGCGGAACGCTGACCGGACCTTCCACCCGCTGGCCGCCGAGCGGATTGGGGCGGTCTAGCACCACCACCTCGAGCCCGGCCTCCGCCGCCGCCTCCACGGCCAGGATCAGGGTGCTCACGTAGGTGTAGAAGCGCACGCCCCCGTCCTGGAGGTCGAAGACGAGGGCGTCGAGCCCCGCGAGGTCGGCGGGCGTCGGCTTGCGCCGGTCGCCGTACAGGCTCACCACCGGCAGCCCGGATACCGGGTCGCGATCGGCGTCGAACGGCTCGCCTGCCGCGGCCCGGCTGCGCAGACCGTGCTCGGGCGCGAACAACCGCACGACTTCCACGCCGGCGTTGCGCAACACGTCGATCGCGTGCCGCCCATCCGCCGTCACCGACGCGGCATGAGCGATCAGGCCGACACGCTTTCCAGCCAGTACGTGGACGTCCCCGTCGGCGACACGCTCCAGTCCGACTCGCACAGCAGGCACAGACTCCGGACTCGGAGCAGGCGACCCCGAGGGACCGCCACAAGCCGCGGCCATCGTCAAGATGATCGCCAGGGAGAAACTCAGCTGGCCGACAAGGCGGGGAACGACGCCAACCGGCGCCCGCAATCGACTGCCGATCACGGCACGACGAGCCCACGCACTACGGCGTCCGCGACCGCGGGCCGCGCTTCGCGGATGAGCTGGTTCTCGCGGCTGGGGTGCACGCGGTTGGTGAGGAGGATGACGAACAGCTCGCGGTCGGGGTCGATCCACATGGAGGTGCCGGTGAAGCCGGTGTGTCCGAAGGAGCGGGGGGAGAAGAGATCCCCGGCGGAGGAGCCTTCGGGAGACTTCGTGTCCCATCCCAGGGCGCGGGTCGAGTCCGGGGCCCCGGCGGGGCGGGTGAACATCTCGACGGTCTGCCGCGAGACGATGCGGTGGTGCTCGAAGACGCCGCCGTTCAGGATCATCTGCGCGAAGCGCGCCAGATCGCCGGCGGTGCCGAAGAGCCCGGCGTGGGGAGCCACGCCGCCGAGCGCGTAGGCGTTCTCGTCGTGCACCTCGCCGTGCACGAGCCGGCCGCGCCACGGATCCCGCTCGGTGGGCGCGATGCGGTCGCGCAGCTCGGCAGGCGGGCGGTACATCGTGTCGTGCATGCCCAGCGGCTCGAACACCCGCCGCCGCACGAACGACTCGAGCTCCTCACCCGCAACCCGTTCCAGGATCTCCCACAGCAGGATGATGCCCAGATCGCTGTACACCGACTTCGTCCCCGGCTCGTAGACCAGAGGCATCGCCTGGATGCGCTCCAGGAATGCGGCCTTGCCCTCCAGCTCCTCATACAGAGGTGCCCACCAGTCCGTCCCGGACGAGTGGGTCAACAGATGGCGGACCGTGACCTTCTCCTTGCCTTCGCCGCTGAAGCGAGGCAGGAAGTCCCGCACCGGCTTGTCCAGATCCAGTCGGCCCTCATCGACGAGGATCATGGCCATGGTCGTGGTGGCGACCACCTTGGTGAGGCTGGCCAGGTCGTAGATCGTCCTCGCGGTCGCCGCCGGCGCATCGGCGGCGTAAGAGAGCTTGCCGAGCGGTTGCAGGTGCACGAGCTGTCCCCGCCGGCCGACCGCCAGCACGGCGCCCGGGAAGGCCTCGCGATCGACGAAGCCCTGCACCACGGCATCGACTCCGCGCATGGCGTCGGCCCGGAAGCCGGCGGCCTCGGGCGGCGCGGGGGCCAGGGTCATCTGCCGGCGACCGAGCTCCAAGCCGTGGCCGTAGGGATACAGGCCGGGCAGCGTGACCGGGAGCTTGCCGCCGACGTCGATCTCCCCGAGCAGCGCCGCCACGGCGGCCCGTTGGCTGGATTCGGTGAAGCCGAAGGTGCAGAGATAGACGTCCAGCTCGGGGAGCTCGGCGAGCACGTAGGGACTGCCGAAGGAGACGAAGACGATCGGGATCTCCGTCGCCAGCAGGCTCTGCAGCAGGCGGGCCTGAGCGGCCGCGAGCGCCGGCGTCTGCGCGTCGGGGCTCACGCGTACGTTGGCCGACACCAGGACGTGGCTGGCCTTGCCGGCCTCGTCGAGGATCCGACGCTGGGTCTCGGGGGAGACGTCCGGTCCCAGTCGGTGGGTCGTCACGGGCAGGCGCCGGGCCTCGAGCTCGTCCTCCATCGGTTTCCAGGCGACGGCGTCGCGCGGTTGCGTGGACAGCTCCAGATGCAGCAGCCGCAGAGGACCTTCCGCCCGCAGCGGCAGGACGTTCCCCTCGTTGCGGCCCAGAGTGATGGCGTCGCCGGCGATCCGCACGGCGCGGGCTACGTCGTCGGGGCGCCCGACCTCCAGGTCGACCGCCCGCTCGGCCACCAGGCGCTCCTCGTGCATGCCGACCCGCGCCTTGGCCTCCAGCAGGCGCCGGACCGAGGCGTCGATGCGCTCTTCGTCGAGCTGGCCCTCCTCGACCGCGCGGACCACCGACGACACGGCGACCCGCGGGTCGTCGGGCAGGAGCAGCACGTCGGCGCCCGCCTTGAGCGCCCGCACCGCCGCCTCTCCCGTCCACGCCGGACGGATCCCGGCCATCTCCAAAGCGTCGGTGGCGATGAGGCCGTCGAACCCCAGCTCGCCGCGCAGCACTTGCCCGGTCAGCTCGGGGGAGAGGGTCGCGGGGGCGCCGGAGGGATCGATCGCCGGCACCGCCACGTGGGCGACCATCACGCTGTCCACGCCGGCGTCGATCGCGCTCCGGAACGGCACCCACTCGAGCTCAGAGAGCCGCCGGCGGTCGGCCGCGAGGACCGGCAGATCCAGGTGGCTGTCGACCCCCGTGTTGCCATGCCCGGGGAAATGTTTCGCCGAAGTCAAGGCGCCGCCTTCGTGCACACCCTGAACGAAGGCGGAGGCCATGCGGGCGACCAGCTCGGGGTCCTCGCCGTAGGAGCGCAGGTTGATCACCGGGTTGGCGGGGTTGTTGTTGACGTCGACGACCGGTGCCAGCACCCAATGGACCCCGAGGGCGCGCGCCTCGCGGCCGGCGACCTCGCCGGTGAAGCGCGCCGCCGCCTCCGACCTGGTGGCGCCCACGGCCATGGCGTACGGCAGCGACACCGTCCCCCGGGGGATGCGGAAAGCCAGGCTGCGCTCAAAGTCGCCGGCGACCAGCAGCGGCACCGCGGCGGCTCGCTGGAGCCGGTTGAGCAGCGGCGCCACGGTGTCGCGTTCGGACTGGAAGATCACCACCCCGCCCACCTTGAGGTCGCGCACCAGTCGCAGCAGGTTGCGGGTCTCGGGATCTCCATGGTGGCGGGGCATCCCGCTGGCGCGGACGAAAACGAGCTGCGCCGCCTTGGCGGCCAGATCCATCTCCGCCAGGGTCGAGTCGATCCACTCACGATCCGCCGACGTCAGCTCACGCAACCTATAGCCCCTTTCGGTCTTCACGTCCGGCGCCGGTACCTCCCGGCCGGGCTCTCGACATGCTGCCACGGCCAAGAATGTCAGCAACGTCGCCGCTGCCGCGCCGCGCCGCCGAGCTCTGAACGTCGACCCCCGTCGCGCGCGCGGCTCGACGCCGGTCACGATCCCGCCCGCCAGACTTCCACGCCGTCGATCCAGATGGCGAGCAGGGCGGCTTCATCGAGCGGTGATTCGATCATGAGAAACGACGCCGGCCGGCCCCGTTCGAGAACCGGAGCACCGGCCGCCTCGCTCCCGCCGCTCCAGAGCCGCCGCAGCGTCTCACGGAGCGGCCGTCGCGACTCATCTTGCCAGCGTCGGGGGCCGAGCAGGGCGGCGAGCAGATCCGACAGGGTGCGCACCTCTCCGGTGATGGGCGGCTCGTCGAGCTGGAGGTGCGGCAGTCGTCGTTCCCCGGTCACCGCGTCGAGCGCGGCGCGTCCATCGGCGGTCACCGCCGCCGCGTGATCCTGCGCCGCGGCCAGCCGCCGCACCGACACCTGCCATAACACGCGGGACACGCCGAGCCGCGCCAGGTTCTCGAGGGTGGCGGCGGTCAACCACCGCCGGGCCCGCCAACCGCGGACACCCGCCTGGAGCGGCGGCATCAGGACGGCTCCCTCGGCGTCGATCGTCCGCTCGGCGCTCAGGTGGTGCGCGTCCCCGATCTCGGCGATCGCCGAGCCCGTCGCGGCGCGCGCGCGGCACTGCGCGACGTCGCGGTCGTCGCGGTGCAGGAGGAAGGTGAGATCGGCACGATACGGCGGTCCGGCGCCCGGTTGCAGCAGCCGTCCGCCGCGCACCGCCACGTCCACCCGGGCGTCCGAGCGGTTGCGGGGCAGGGCGTCGTACATCCCCGGATCGTGGCCGCTCAGATCGTCTCGCGACAAGTCCTCCAGCACCCGCAGCAGCGCCACGAAGTTGAAGCGCGTGAGGTCGGTGAATGGGCGCCCTGGAGGCAGGCCGCCGCTCTCGATGAGGACCACGGGCGTGCCCCAGGCGGTGATGTTGTCGCCGAAGGCGCGAGGGTTCCAGTCCTCATCGTAACGGGCGACGCCGCCGGGGAAGAAGGGCGTCACCGCCTCGGCGACGGCGGTGCTCGCGCGCTTCGCCCGCATGCGGCCCGGGGTGACCGTCCCCTCCGGGTCGCCGGCGACCGCGAGCACCGCGGCGTTCGCCAGCACGCCGGTGTCGCCTACCATGGTGCGACGGTTCTGATCGTGCAGGTTGAATCCGAGCACCGGCTCGTAGGTGTCGCGCAGCCGCTTCAGGATCCGCCCCTCGGGGGTGGCCAGATGCCGCGCATCCCGATTGATGTCGATTCCCTGGGCGTTGCGGCGCTCGTAGCGCTCGGCGCCGTCGGGGTTGAGCATCGGCACCACCAGCAGCGTCAGCTCGTCGAGGATGTGGCGCGCGGACGGATCCTCCACCGCGCGGTCGAGCAGGAAGTCGACCACGTCGAGCAGCGCCGGCGTGGCCGACGGCTCGTCGCCATGCATCTGCGACCACAGGAGCACCCTGCGGCTGCCGTGCCCCAGCGTCAACATGGAGATGACGCGACCTTCGACCGATCGGCCCACCTCCTCGAGCGTCAGGTCTCCCTCGTGCTGCCGCGCCAGCTCGACGAGACGCTGCTGGAGCTCGTCCGGCCGGAGACATGGCGCCGCCACCTCCACGACTCGCGCCCGCGGCCACAGCTCCCAGAGCTCCTCCGGTGTCCAGGCCTGCGACCCGCCGGGCACCGTGAGCAGCGCTGCGAGCGTCAGGAATCTCTTCATCGTCCCCCGCTTCTCAGGGCGTGCCGGCGGATTGTACCGGTCCTCCGGAACGGCTCAGGCGGTGGCCGACGCGCGCGACCAGAGGCGATGGATGGCGAGCCCCGCGATGAGGCCGAGGACGGCGAGGAGTGTGGCGGCGAGGGGGCGACCGTAGAGTGCCAGACCGGTGGCGAAGAGAGCGGCATAGACAGCGAGAGAGCCCAGAGCGGCGCAGGCGATCCCGGCCGGAAGCTCGCCGCCGCCCGCGGGCAGTGGCTCGCCGTCCTCGGCGGCGCGGGTGCGGGCCCGCAGCGGCCGCAGCAGCGCGGCGTGGAAGCCGACGCTGCCCGGATCGCCGGCGCCGCCGCCGAGCATGTGGCCGCCGGCGCGTACGCCCCACTC